>DATLDA010000215.1:0-11626 GCA_035526135.1 Flavitalea sp. | reverse complement strand
GGATCGAGATCAATGATGCACCAGTCCGGATTATCCGGATGTTGCATTCTGCTGTGCCATGGATTCATTTCAATACATCCCAGCGAAGCGATATACAGCAAACTGGATTCATCGGTACAAACGAGGAAATCTTTATCCCGGCCATCTGTTTCGCTGTGATAGGGGAAGGGTTTTATCCATTCCGGCACTTTTCCTTTTACATCTTTCTGATAAAAACTTTCTCCTTCAATTCCATGCGGGTGCCTGTTCAGCGTCTGCGGGCGGTCTTTCATGTATGGCAACATAAAAGGAGCGACCTGATAATAATAATTGAGCATATCGCGCTTCGTATACGCTTCCTTCGGCCAATATATTTTACTGAGGTTGGAGAATTTGAGATCATGCCCGTTTACATTCCTTACCTGTGATTCATCTTTCGGATTCAGAAAACTTTTTCTTTCCTTTTTACCCGGACTCGTTATCACTTTATTCTGTACAAGAGAATGATCGTTGCTGATTAAAGCCGATGTATCAATTGCTTTTTCCCGCACGACCTCCTGTGGGTTTTTATCTTCACGGAGACCTTTGAAAGAAGGATGCCGGAGAATTCCGTCTTTATTCATTTCGCGATAACTGATTTCCGCAACGAGTTGTGGTTTTACCCAGGTAACACTGGCTTTGGGAGGATTCGGACGGAAACGAGAAGGCTTGTTGAATTCAGGTACATACGGAAAAGGACATTCATTTGTTTTCAGCGGCTTCAATTTGCTCAGTATTGCGTCCTGGGTTTTCAGAGAAAAACCTGTTCCAACGGGGCCGATGAATTTGAATTCTCCCTCTTCATATAAGCCTAATAATAATGCACTGAATTTCTTTGTTGTATTCTCATTTACCGTATACCCCCCGATAACAGCTTCATGCCGTTTTTCTGTTTTAATTTTAAGCCATTCCTTCGAGCGCGTATCCGGTAAATACAAACTATCTGCTTTTTTTGCAATAATGCCTTCCAGATCCATGGAAGCAACAAGATCGTAAAACTCTTTTCCCTTTGTATCTACATTGCGGCTAAGCTGTATAGCAGGATGAGCCGGAAGCAGGGATGCGAGCATTTCTTTTCGATTGATCAATGGAAGGTTCATCAAATTTTTTCCATCCAGCCACAGCAGATCAAATACATAATATGCAAGTTGACCATCTGCTTCACTTCTCCATTCCTGCAGGTTGCTGAAATCGGGTATTCCTTTTTCATTCACAACAACAATTTCTCCATCCACCACTGCATTTACTTTCCATTGTTTCAACGCTTCCAAGACCGGATAAAATTTCTCATTGAAGCTTTTGTTATTGCGTGACCGGATTTCAACCTCGCCGTTTTGGAGGTACGAAAGAGCGCGGTACCCGTCCCACTTAATTTCGTATATCCATCCCGGCTCGTCGAGGGGGTTCGTTACCAGGGTGGCAAGCATTGGTTTAATATCAACAGGAAAGGCAGATTTTTCTCCAATATTTATTTTCCCTGTTTGAGCTGTTGCAGGCATTTGCTGTGCTTTTCAATGATTGATAAAGAATTATGCCAGAGGGGTCTGAACCTTGATTTGTCAGACTTTACATTTATTATAATCCTTCATTCGTGTGAATCAAGATTCAAACTCCCGAATCTTAAAAACCCGGAAAAGGTATGCAAATGCCGGAACGATCAATACCAGTCCCACCAATAATGCAATGAGTAATTGTTCCAGCGTTTTATCCGGTGCCCGGGTGTTATAGAGGGTAAGGTGTACGCCATTTTGAACATGTATGAGTACAGGGAACTGAATGGTAAACCAGCCTGCGAGCACAGCAGTTACCTGCATTCCAATCGCTATGCGCAGGTAGATGGTTTTATTGTTTTTTCTCTTGAGGAAAACCCAGATAAAGGGACAAAGAAGAAGTACCAACACCAACATGGTAATACTGAAGCGCGCCTTCAGAAATTCTTTGGTCAGTGGATGACCTGAAAATTCTGCTGACACAAAAACAAGAATGCCAATGATCATCGATGCGATCATAAATTGTTTCGCAAACATGGCATACTTTCTTCTTTCCCTGTCATTCCCTGTTTCTCCTACCAGGAACACCGCAGAAATATATCCGAACAGGCATATCGAGAAAATACCCATTACAATACAAAAAACATTCAGCCACGGGGCGATAAACATTGCATAAAAGCCGGCATTCGTATCAAATGTGATCCTTCCCAACATCATTGCACCCAGGGTAATTCCTAAAAAAACAGGTGTAAGAAAACTACTCACTCTGAACAGGATCGTATAATATTGATGGGTATTGTCATCAATAACATCGTAGTGGCGAAAAGTGAAAGCAGTGCCCCGGAATATAATACCAATCAGAACGATCATGAGTGGAATGTGCAATACGAGAGCGATGGATGCATACACAGCCGGGAAAGCGGTGAATAAAATCACCACTGCGAGGATGAGCCAGACATGGTTTGCCTCCCAGACTGGAGCGATAGCCCGGCTGATTGTTTTTTCCTGTTTTTCTCCTGCAAAGGTTTCAATAATTCCGGCGCCGAAATCTGCGCCTCCCAGTAAAGTATACAGCAGGAAGGCAACAGCAAGTATGATGGTGATGGAAGTAAGTATCATTGTGGAAGAGAACTGGGGTAAAATTCATGAATTGTTTTTATCTGCCTTCGCATCAGCCAGACGATGATGAAAGAAAGGAGGATATAAACGGCGGTAATAACGTAAAAGGAATAGCGAAGGCCTGGCATGGGTGACAATGCATCTTTTGTGCGCATGATTCCATAAATAATCCATGGTTGTCTTCCAGTTTCCGTAACCGTCCACCCCGCTTCCACTGCAATAAATCCCACCGGTGTCATGATGGCGAGAAGTCTCAGCCACCATTTCTTTATTAGTAAATTCCGGTTCCGCCAACTGAATAGGAGATATAAAATGGACGTCAGTGCCAGCAATGTGCCGCATGCGACCATAACCTGAAATGCAATGTGTGTGACAAGTACAGGAGGCCGATCTTCGACTGCAAATCTATCCAGGCCGATAACTTCTGCTTTAAAATTTCCGTGAGCCAGGAAACTAAGCATCCCCGGAACATGCAATGCATAATCTACTTTTTCGGTTCTATCATTTGGAATTCCACCAATTACCAGCGGCGCAGGTTTACTTGTTTTATATAATGCCTCCAGCGCTGCGAGTTTTGCCGGTTGTCTTTTTGCCACATCTTTTGCCGAAAAATCGCCGCTCAGGGGTTGTAGTAAAGCAGCAATCGCACCAAATACCAAGGCGGTTTTCATTGCCTGCCGGTGGAATTCCACGCGCCTGTTTTTTAATAACAACCATGCATGAACGCCCGCCACCGCAAAACCTGTGGAAACAAAAGCGGCGAGTGTCATATGTAATGCCTGTGACAGCCATGCATCATTGAACATGGCTTTTACAGGATCTATATTGATCGCTTCTCCATCTTTCCAGTCAAATCCTGCAGGGCTATTCATCCAGGAATTCGCAGCCACTACAAAAATGCCTGACAATACACCAGAGATTCCTACTACAATTCCGGAGATCCAATGTGCCCACTTGCTGAGACGGTTCCATCCGTATAAAAATATTCCCAATGCAATTGCTTCAATAAAAAATGCAGTGCCTTCCCATGAGAATGGCATTCCAATGATCGGTCCTGCATGTTTCATAAAACCCGGCCATAATAATCCCAGTTCAAATGACAATACAGTTCCCGACACAGCTCCAACTGCAAAAAAGATAGCGACTCCTTTTGACCATGCTTTTGTTACATCGAGATAAACTTGTTTACCGGTCCGCAGATATCGCCATTCACTGAATGCCATGAGCACGGGCATCGTCATGCCGATACAGGCAAACACGATATGAAAACCGAGTGAAACTGCCATTTGCATTCGGGCAGCTAACAAATCATCCATGAGCGGGATTGAAATGTAAAATTAATGGTTAATCAATGCCGCGGGCAAAACCATTGAAAAGGATTTTGTAACTTATGATATGAAAACAAATTATTCAAGAAAAGATTTTCTTCAATACACTGCGTTGGCCGGAGCATCCATGTTACTTTCCTCGCTGAAGGTAATGGCTGCGGAAAATCCGCAGAAAAAAATCAAACTAGCGGTCATTGGGTGCGGCAGTGTATCTACCCAATATTTCCCGCATCTGTCGAAATCGCCGCACGTAGAGTTTGTCAGCACGTGCGACATCCGTTATGAACGTGCACAACAGGCAGCGGCGAAATATAATATTCCAAATTCTTTTCCGCACATCGATAAATTGCTTGGTGGTCCTTCATTTGATTTGATGATCAATCTCACCGATATGCAGGAACACGGAAGGCTTAACCGACAGGCCTTACTTGCCGGCAGAAATGTATGGAGCGAAAAACCTATGGCAAATACTTACCTGGAAGGAAAAGCGTTGCTTGAGCTGGCTAAGCAAAAAAAAATCAGGATCTGGGGCGCACCTGCAGTGGTGAATAGTCCTCAGTTTGCCTTCATGTCGAAAATGCTTCGTGAAGGGAAACTCGGAAAAGTATCCAGTGCACATGCACATTACGGTCATACTGGTCCTACCTGGTCAGCATTCTTTTATGAAAAGGGTGGAGGAAGTCTGCCAGATCTCGGCGTTTATAACCTCGCTACTCTTACAGGTTTGCTTGGTCCTGCGAAATCGGTGATGGCGATGACAAGTATCATTACACCCGAAAGGACAGTGGACAACAAAGGAAAGATCAAAGTGCAGGCGGAAGATAATGCGATTGTATTGATGGATCATGGCAACGGGGTATTATCAAATGTTCAATGCGGGTTTAATTTCTTTGATCCATATGGGCATGAAGCGAAGGGGCAGGAAAAACACACCATTACGATCTGGGGGACGCATGGCAACATGGGCCTTGTGGGATATGACTGGGCGCCTTTTGGTGTTGATCTATCGACGCATGATCATGAAAAAGCCGAACGGTTCGTGCCGGATCCCGGAACCTACGTATGGCAACAAGGTGCAACAGTCATTACGGAATCAATGGTGAATGGCACCGAGCCACTGATTGCTGCGGAGCACGCATTGCATGTACTGGAAGTCATTGAAGCTGCAAGACTTTCCGGTAAAACCGGGAAAAAGATTCCGTTACAATCGACATTTAAATTTCCGGTTGTGTAAATTTCAGATTTTAGATTTGCGATTGCAGATATTATTTGACCGGTCCGTCTAACGCAGTCGGACATACTATGTGGTTCTATGTTACTATGTAACTATGTGTTGGTTTTTTCTTACCGCAAATGAATATTCGCAACTACCAAATCTAAAATCGCAAATCTGAAATTTAAAATTCCTTTATAGCCATCCTGATCTCCTAAGCAGGAAGTACAACAAAATGCAGATAGCAATTGTGAAAAAGATCACTGCATAAAATCCATAAGCCCATTCTGATTCGGGCATGAATTTGAAATTCATTCCATAGAATCCGGCAACCATTGTCGGTACCGCTATGATCGCGGCCCAGGCGGCGAATTTTTTTGAAACATCATTTTGTGAAATGGAGATCAGTGAGAAGTTGGCTTCCATGGCTGTGTTCAACAACTCCCGCGTGTTCTCAACCATTTCATTGATACGTACCACATGGTCGTATACGTCCCGGAAATAGGGACGTGTTTCTTCGGATATGCATTTTATGTCGAACCGCATTAACCTGTTACAAACATCCACCAGTGGTGACACCGCTCTTTTTACTTCCAGCAATTCGCGTTTCAGCTGGTAAATCTGTTCGGTGGTTTCGCGGCTTGGTTTTTCTTTAAAAATTTTATCCTCAATGGACTGAAGTTCGATCTCCATTTCATGTACCACCGGATAATACTGATCTACAATAAAATCCATTACGGAATATAATGCAAAGCCCTGTCCCTTACTAAGCAGGTGAGGAGTACTTTCACACCGTGAGCGCACTTCGGTGTAAGAAACACCCGAACCATGGCGAACTGTGACAATAAAGTTAGGGCCCACAAAAAAATGCGTTTCGCCGAATTCGGTATGACGATCCTTATTGATTTGTGCAGTACGCATGACTACAAAAAGGGAATCGCCGTACAATTCAACCTTTGGCCTTTGGTGTGCATGATGCGCATCTTCGACAGCAAGGTCGTGCAGTCCAAATTCGAATTGAACCTTGCTCAATACTTCCGGTGACGGCTCATGCAATCCAATCCATATGAACTGGCTGTTTGTTTTGAGGAAATCATGCACATCATTGATTGCAACATCGCTGATACGACGCCCCTGAGAGTAGGCTGCACAATTAATGATCTCTTTCATTTTTTTCCTTTGAAATAATGAATCGTGGACATGCCAGTCAGTATAAAAGATAATTAGAATTTCACCAATTAAAGTCAGACTTCGGAAGGAAATTCAAATTTAATTTATCTATGTTGAGCAAAAGGATAATCATTGTTTTCATTGGAATGCTTACGTGTGGTGACTTCAGATAATTTCGTCGAAGATGTTCATGAATATATTTTGATGAACCGCGCTATTACTTTTCAGGAAATGGTTTAATGTCTGGCCGGGGTATTATAGTGACATCTGCTGGCAGGGAGATGTCGAAAATACTTTGCCAGGCGCCTGATATGCGCTGAGGAGCGAACTCAAAATCGCGGCTGAAATGCCGCCAGTTTCTGAAAAGAAATGCTTTGACACCCGGCCGGCATTTTATTCCCGCTGCTCTTTCGTCGGACTTTTTCATATCGCGAATCTTCCACAATTCCACAATGCACAATGCTTTTCCGGCATTGGGTCCGACCGAATTCGTTTTACCGCAACAAATGATCAGATCCCCACGGTAATTGAATGACCGGCTTCTTGTTTCAATGGTTTTCTCCCCGGTCTTGATCCATTGTGCATAGGGTGCGCCTTTATAATCATTCATTACAAGGGCTTTGAAGGTTTTTTGCATGGTTGGAATTTGAAAACTAACACATAGTTACATAGGAACATAGAAACAAATAGTGATATTCCTTGCTTCTATGCTTCCTTTGCATCTTTGCGTGAAACTAAATCAGGAATGAAACACTGAGAAAATAAAAAAGGCGACGAATAACAGAAACATAACAGTGAGGGACATGAGGTTCAATAAAAAATATTTTCCTAGCGTTTTGAAAAATCCCTGTTTATAAAAACTCTTCATGGCCATAAACGTGTATACGATCATATACAAGATGCACACAGCTAGTGCGTAGCGGAGCCATCCCCAATGATATACATCCTGTAATTTAGAAAACGTAAAATAAAACAAAAGCGAAATGAAGGTGAATACGTACAAGTGCAGACTGAAGATTGCGTGCTGCGAATAATATACATTCTGCCGCCAATACAGGAATTTCAAAAGCAGCGCAAACAGTGGGAGTGATACGAACAATAATTGTGGTATTTTATGAACGAGGTTATTGTATGAGAAATCGAAAAAGCCATCAGGATCTGCATCAATTTTCTGGCTCACATCGATTTTCCGATAAGTGATCATGCGTTCGATCCATGAGTCACGCTCCTTAAGGGGTAATCGTTTCTGGTCCCTGATATAGTCGTCTTTGGTTGCATATCCGGTGTACACGAGATTGATAATGGGACTGCGCATGGTTGTTTTATCCAATGAGTCTACAATTTCCCCCAATGCAGATTGCGAAATCATTTTTAGTGCCTTTTCAACTTCAAGTGTATCTTCTTTTGAGTTAGCGTTCTTCAATGCAAATTCCCTGGCACTATGCCAGTTTCCATAGAGTGAATCCGCAATATGTTGTTCCTGGTGACCAATCTTTCCTGCAGCTGAATTCCCCGAATGAAAAAATGTAAAAAATAGGATAAAGAAAAATGCAGAGGTAATCACGTACATACGGATTGGGTGCAGATAATTTACCCTTCTTCCCCTGAGATATTCTTTGCTGAGAAAACCCGGTCGTATGATCAGGTATTTCATGGTATTAAACCACTTCGCTTCGATATGCGTCATGTCATGAAAAAAATGATAGCAGAGGTGCCAGAATGAATCATGCAGATCGGTATCTTCCTGACCACAGGTATGACAGAAGTCGCCTACGAGTTTGGTTTCGCAATTCAGGCAAACGTTGGCCTTTTTTTCTTTTGAATGTGACACGGATTGAGCGATGTTGGTTTAACAGGATAAGTGATATACGGACATTAAAATACACGCAGAACATGCGTGTATCAGCCACTTATTAAACGACTATAGTTGTTGATTATTACAATGGCCAGACTTAAATCTGGATACTAATAAAAGAATGATTAGGAGAAACTTATAAGCAATATCATCAATTTAAAGTAACACGGCATTTACCATGAATACACTACTTTTTGAGTAGTAATAGTAAAATAATGTCAATCAATGGACAATAATTCTACTTCGAAAATGAGTGTACTGTTAGGGCCTATCTGAGCGCTGACCTGTCTATCTCCATAACCAAGGGAAGGGGGAATAAAGAATCGCCATTTACTACCGGCCCGCATGAGTTGCAATCCTTCCGTCCATCCTTTAATGACTTTATTAAGTGGGAAAGTAGCAGGCTGTCCTCTTTTTACGGAACTGTCAAATACGGTTCCATCGATCAGCGTACCATGGTAATGGCAGGTAACTGAACTTGTAGCGGAAGGAAACCCGCCGGTTCCTTCTTTAATCACTTCATACATCAGTCCGCTCGGTAAAGCTGTGATACCCGATTGGGATTTTTTTTGGGATAGGAATGCTTCTCCGGCTTTCAGGTTGGCGGCTGACTTTTCGTTTTTTTGTTGAAAGAGTTTATCAGTAATTCCCATGTTGATTGAATAAACGATGATCGATTAAATGCGTCACAAAATAAGTAATTATTCACGGGCATCGGTTAAATGTTGCTTCCAAACCATGATATTTGAATTTATACATATTGTTATCAGTCCGGAAAACGAGTACGTCAATTAAAAATCAATCATGGAAAATTTTTCTTTACAGGGTAAGGTGATTATAGTTACTGGTGGAACCGGTATTCTCGGAAACGCCTTTGTAGAAGCAATTGTGGAAGCGGGCGGATCTGTTGGTATTTTAGGAAGAAAAAAAGATGTCGCAGAAAGTCGTGCCGAGTCAATATTAAAAAAGGGTGGCAAAGCAATCGCACTGGTCGCCGATGTGCTCGATGAAAAACAATTAATTGCATCCCGCCAAAAAATGATAAATCAATTCGGAAAGATCGACGGATTAGTAAACGGTGCAGGGGGAAATATGCCAGACGGGGTATTACAACCGGATGAGAATATTTTTAAAATGAATATTGATGGAATGAAGAAGGTAATGGACCTCAATTTGTGGGGCACGGTTCTTCCAACACAGGTTTTCGGAGAAGCGATTGCAAAAACGGGAAAGGGGAGTATCGTAAACATTTCTTCCATGAATTCGAAGAGAGCCATTACCAAAGTGCTCGGTTATAATATGGGAAAAGCAGCTGTAGATTGTTATAACCAGTGGTTTGCGGTCGAACTGGCAAACCGGTATGGAGATACGATCCGGATGAATGCGTTGGCACCCGGATTTTTTCTTACCGAACAAAACAGGAATCTGTTAACAATACCCGGTGGTGGGTATACCGAACGCGGTTCCCTGGCAATAAAACAAACTCCGTTCAAACGATTTGGTCATCCTGACGAATTGAAAGGTGCGCTGGTGTGGTTACTGAGTGATGCTTCTAAATTTGTGACCGGGGCTATGATCTGTGTGGACGGAGGATTTTCGATTTTCGGAGGCGTGTAGTGACTTGTAGACATTGCGGTGCGCGAAGCGAAGGATCTGCATTTGAACTGCAGATTAAAAACACATGTTAATCCGGGTGCTTAAAAAACCGGTATTTTTAAAGAGCTATTTTAAAACAATTAATAATAAAAAAAGATGAGAAAGTACACGATTGTATTCTCTTTTGATGGGCAAAGGGAAACAGCAGACTGCACGGAAAGCAAAACAAGTGACGGCATAACTTATGACGTGTCACCAACAAATGATATACTCTTACAAAAATTTGGTAAGACGACTTTTCGTCAGAAAGAAGCGGAATTTCTGAGCGGAGAACCAATTACAGATCTTACTTACTATTCGGCGTTAAAAGAAGGTCTTGAAAACCATTTATACGATAAGAAAGAATGATACAAACATTATTTTTTTCACTGTACCGGTAAGTCAACTGAAAAGATATTTCGTGGCACCTGAAATGAAAAAAGCTTCGGATTTTTCCCGAAGCTTTTTTGTTGAGTGCCCAGAACAGGAATCGAACCTGCACTTTCTTGCGAAAACCAGATTTTGAGTCTGACGCGTCTACCAATTCCGCCATCTGGGCAGGAAGAACAAGTTCTTAGTTCCTAGTTCTTAGTTCCCAGTTGGTAACCAAGAACTAGGAACTAAGAACTAAGAACTCTAAAGGGCTGCAATATTACGCAATTGAGCAATTTTGTCCAAAATGCGCTGGAGGTATTTTTTTCTGTAGTAATATTCTTTTACCTGCAGCAGTTCTTTTTCGGTAGTAACACCTTCCGTATAATTTTCAATAATTGTCGCAACGTCTTCATGTGTTGTTTTAATCAGTTCTTTTGTTTGCAATTCTACGGCATCCAGTTTTTCATTATTACTCTCCATTGATAGTTCCATCAGCACTTCGTTGATCTCAAGCATCTCACCAAGAAATTCCGGATCGAGATCATATTTTTCTTCTTCATGCAATAATCCTTTCAATTGCAAAACATATTTGATGATTTCATCCGGATGTAGAAATGTTTTGTAGGCACGGTTCACCTGTGATGCCATCTGCAGTATATCCTCCTGCCTGGATGTAGAAGAAGATGTATGAAGATCGGGATGGTAGGTGCGGCTTAAAGAATGATATTTTTTAGTTACCTGATCCCTGTCCACTGTGAGCCGGATGGGCATTTCATACAGCTCAAATAAATTCATGTTGTTTATTTGCTTCAAAATTAAGTGCTTAGGATGTATATTGGACGGATGCGCTGTTAAATGCCCGCCATTTGGCCAAAAAGATCCAGAAAAAGGTTACAAAACAGCCTTCGGAATTTACTATTTTATGACCAGTTCAAATAAAAAGGCACGCCCATTCTCAGATGAGGAGCTGATCCGGTCAATCCGGTCAAACGAGCACCTCGATGATGCAGTGAGGTTTCTTTATCGTGCCCATTTTGAATCGATCAGTTCTTTAATTCTCTATAACAAAGGGACCCGGCAGGATGCTGAAGACGTTTTCCAGGAAATTGTAGTCAGTTTTATTGAAATCGTTCAGAAGGATAAATTCCGGGGGGCGTCAAGCATTAAAACATTTCTTTTTTCAATGGCCAGGAACACCTGGCTGAATCAGTTGAAAAAAAATGACCGGACAGCTATTCGCGAACTACGTTATCAGAAGGGAGAGGAACAACACGAAACCGACGTAACAGAGCATATTGCAGAAATGGAAATCAAGAGACAATTGCAGGCCATCATGGAGAAACTAGGCGAGCCCTGCAGGAAAGTATTGACACTATTTTATTATGAAGAACTATCTATGCTCGAAATGTTGCAACACCTGCCT
>DATLDA010000207.1:0-6114 GCA_035526135.1 Flavitalea sp. | reverse complement strand
GCCTACAACCGGAGGCGTTTCGATCACCGGCGGTTATGTTTACCGTGGCTTGAAATATCCTTTACTGTACGGCTACTATATTACTGCAGATTATCAATCGCAAAGAGCATGGCTGATCCGATCAGGTGGAGGAGATACTTCTGTACAAAATAATTTACCGATCGATGCAATTGTTTCATTCGGTGAAACAGAGAATGGTGAATTATTTATGTTATCCCAGGCAACAAATGCCATTTCACAAGTAAGTTCCACGGCATTGGTACCAGTTAAGTTTACACTCTTTGAGGGTGAATACAGAAATGGACGGATTGAATTGAATTGGGAAATTCAATCGGAAGAAAGTGTACAGGAATACCAGGTCGAATACAGCAGCAATGGTACTGCTTTTGTTCAGGCTGGAACTGTTGCTGCACATAACGTGAAAGCTTATGCGTTCTCGCATCCTGTTTCCGGCAATAACAATTTTTATTACCGTCTGAAAGTAGTGGATCTGGACGGATCCTCTGAATATTCCAAAATAGTTTTCATCCGCAATCCGTTTGCAATTGGCAATAAAAAGCTTTTTGTTATACCGTCAGTGATTAATAATGGAACCCTAACTGTACATCTTGATAAAACCTATCATCAGTTGCAGGTTATCAGCCTGGAGGGAAAAGAGGTCTATAACGAAAAAATTGAAGGTAGAACAGGAGTCATCAGTCTGCGCTTGCCATCACTCAGGGCTGGTCATTATATTGTCCGGTTATCTTCTGATGCAGAAGTGCTCACTCAAAGAGTAATAATTAATAATTAATAATTAGTAATTAATAACGGGATCCAACATAGCATGCAGATTGAGATACAATAAAATCTGATTCAGATTCAGATTCACTTTCTCAAATCAGAGTAACGTTAATTATTTGTTTGTTTTGAAGATAGGATTCAAATTCAGGTTCAGATTTCAGATTCACTTTTTCAAATCAGAGTCACTTGTAATTATTAATTATTAATTATTATTTTTTTTTTTACTGACTCCTTCCAAGCCGCTCATAAGTTCGCTGGACGATCGCATCGAGGTTTTGATTTCGCATACATTTAAAATGTCCGCGTGGACATTTGCGATATCCGATCTTCGAACAAGGCCTGCATTGTAGTCCCTGTACTTCAAATACATCGGATAATGATTGTTCCTGGTTACCCGCGGATCCATAATAAGGTGTCATACCGAAAGCGGGCACTGTATTTCCCCACACAGATAGTATAGGTTTCCGGAAAGCCGCAGCAATATGCATTAACCCTGTATCATGTGAGATGACAAGCTTCGACCGGTTGACGAGATCGGCGGATTCATTAAGATTAAATTTCCCGCAGGCATTATAAATCTTTCCCGGATCCTGCTGTGCGATACGTTCTCCGTGTTCATAGTCTTCCTTTCCTCCCAGTAAAATAATCGGGTGGTCAATTGTACTACAAAGTGTAACTAGTTTTTTCACGGGAAGTTTTTTCGTTGCATGGGCGGCGCCGATCACGATACTGATATATCCTGCATGATGAGAAGCGGGAATATCCTGTTCCTTCACCCGATCTTTATCTGCAATGAAATAATCGAGTCCGCGGCCATCATCTTTTATTCCAAAGTGTTCTATTGTTTTGAGATATCGCTGGACGATATGAATCCGCGGAAGCTGATTGACTTTGAAAGTGGTATAGATCCACTTCTCTATGTTCAATTTAGAAAATGAATAACTCTTTTTTCCCAATGCTTTTTTTATTTTAAGGCTGCGCACGTTATGATGAAGGTCAATTACATAATCATAATCTTCTGCTTGTAATAACCTGATCACCTCACTCAGGTCATTTTGTACATAATGGATCTTATCGATATATGGATTCGATTCAACGATCGGCTGAAAGCGATGACGCGTTAAATAGTGTACTTCAGCAGTCGCCACTTGGGTTTTGAGACAACGGATAACCGGCGTCGTTAGTACAATGTCGCCGATGGAAGAAAGGCGTATAAGAAGAAACTTCATTAAAAATTAAAAATGAAAAATTAAAAATGAAAAAATTTGATACCTCTGCCGCATACCTTATTCCCCTACCTCTAAGCCATTTCCACATAATCCAGGTCCTTTCCGAATGTTTCATCACTCATCACGGCAGCAATGACGGTAATCACCATCAGTATTCCTCCCGTCACCATTGCGCTTTGTACATAACCCAGTGAAGGTTGCAGGGAAGCGAATAATAACGAAATAAGGGTGAGAGACCCTCTTACCATATTTGGCACCGTAGTAGCAGCCGTAGCCCGGATGTTCGTTCCGAATTGTTCAGCAGCCATCGTAACGAAGATCGCCCAGAAGCCTGTGCCGAATCCGAGTAATGCACACGCAGCATATAACGACGATACAGATTGTCCCTCCAGGTTGAAGAACCAGATCATGGCGATCACAGTGATCGCGTAAAAAATATACAATGCTTTTTTTCTGCTTTTGAGCCATTGGCTTATGAGTCCGATGGCGACATCACCGATCGAAATCGCAGCGTATGCAAACATGATCGCCCGGCCAGGATCAACGGCGCCCGTAACATGCATTTTTTCTCCAAATTCTTTTGAGAAACTCACCAGGATACCAATCACGAACCACGTTGGAAGACCAATCAGGATACAAAGCAGGTATTTTTTTAACCGTTTTCTATTATTAAAAAAATAAAAGAAATTTCCTTTCGAGATTGCCGAATGGCGGATGTTTCGAAACATGCCTGATTCCAATACACGGACCCGGAGAAATAACAACAGAAAACCGAGTCCGCCTCCGATGAAATAACACGTGCGCCAATTGAAATTCTCTTTAATAAAAAAGGCTACCACTGCCCCGGTGAGTCCGATACCGGCCACCAGTGAAGTGCCAACGCCTCTTTTTTCTTTGGGCAGTAATTCACTGACGAGTGTTATCCCTGCGCCCAATTCACCGGCAAGACCCACACCGGTAACGAACCTGATGGCAGCATACTGGTTGACATTCTGAACAAAACCATTGGCAATATTTCCGAATGAATATAAAATGATAGATGCATACAGCACGTTCAGCCGGCCTTTTTTATCTCCGAGAACACCCCAAAGAATTCCACCGATCAGCAATCCAATCATCTGGGTGTTTATGATAAATAACCCGTCAGAAGCAAGTTGTTGATCGTTTAAACCCAATGAACGCAAAGATTCAACCCTGATTATGCTGAATAAGAGCAGGTCGTAGATGTCAACGAAATATCCAAGTGCGGCGACGATTACCGCAAGGTTGAAAACGGAAATTTTATTTTTTTCCATCTGATCACGGATTTTCGGGCGGAAGCTGCGGTTTTTTTGTTTTACCGAAGAACAGTTTGATCAGGACCGGCAAAGTTGTAACCAGCACAATGCCGAGTACAATATATTCCAGGTGTTCTTTCAGATCGAAGTCAAATTCTTTAAGGAAAAGTTTATAGAGATAATGTCCGGCAAAGAGCATAGTGAATGCCCAGGCGATACACCCAATGAGATTGTAGAAAGAAAATTTCTTTTTCTCCATGCTTACAATTCCCGCGACGATCGGAGCAAAGGTGCGTATGATAGGAAGAAACCGTGCAAATACAATGGCCCCTCCTCCGTGCGTATCATAAAATTCCTTTGCCTGGTAGAGGTATTTTTTTCGGAAGAAAAATGTATCCTTCCTGTGAAAAAGAAAAGGACCACTTTTTATTCCAAACCAATAACCCATGTAATTGCCAAGCACACCGGCAATTATGGTGAGTACTGTCACGATCATAAGATTTGGAAAATCATATCCGGTATCATACACACGTGCCGCAAGATCATTACTGTAAATACCGGCAACAAATAGCAAAGAATCACCGGGAAGGAAAAACCCGGCAAACAAACCAGTTTCAGCAAAAATGATAAAAAGAAACAGCCATAGGCCTCCATTATTGATATACCATTCGGGATTCAGCAAATCTCTCCAGGTGATCGTCAGTAACTCTATCATGAATAAGTTATAAGAAATGAAAAATTAAAAATGAAATTAAAAAAAGCAATAATCTCCCTTACACCGTCTCTCTATGTCACGATTTTTGATTTTTTAATTTTTAATTTTTAATTATTAATTATTAATTATGAATTATGAATTATTAATTGCTCTCCTCCTTCCAGTTCTCCTTCCCACTTGCTCACCACACTTGTTGCGAGGGCATTTCCTAACACGTTGGTCATGCTGCGAAACATATCGCAGAAATGATCAATAGGCAATATTAAAGCAATCCCTTCCGGAGGAATGTTGAACATTGCGCAAGTGGCAGTAACGACGACCAGTGATGCACGAGGCACACCCGCCACGCCTTTGCTGGTCAGCATTAATACAAGGAGCATGGTAATTTGTGTGCCGATGTCCATATGAATCCCGTAAGCCTGCGCGATTGCAAGGCTGGCAAACGTCATATACATCATGCTGACATCGAGATTAAAGCTATAGCCAAGAGGTAGAATGAATGCAACGATCTTATCCTTACAACCAAACCTTTCCAACTCTTCGGTAAGCTTGGGAAAAACAGCTTCGCTGCTGGTCGTGCTGAATGCGATTACCAATGGCTGAGCAATTCTCCGGATCAGCGCAGGAATTCTGTTTTTCAAAATGAGAAAGCCTACACCAAGGAGAATTGCCCAAAGTATGCCGATGCCTACAAGAAAGTACAGCATATACTTTCCATAAAAAAAGAATACACTGAGTCCTTTCAATGCGATCACTGCCGCCATAGCACCAAACACGCCGAGCGGTGCGAAATTCATCACGTACCCTACCATTTTCAGTATGATGTGCGAAAGGGAATCCAGTCCCTTCAAAACGGGTTTTGCATAGTCGCCGATCGCTGTTAGTGCGACACCGAAAAAAATGCTGAACACCACGATCTGCAGAATTTCATTCGTTGCCATTGCCTCGATCAGGCTTTTCGGAAAAACGTGCTCGACGAATTTCAAAAGAGAAAACTCCTGGGTTTTTCCTAAAAGATCTTTCGCACCGGCTGTATCTGCATTACTGAGGTCAATAGCAGTTCCCGGCTGGAAAAAGTTCACAAGTACCATTCCCAGGAGAAGGCTCACAAGGGATGCAGTGACAAACCATAATAAGGCTTTGCCTCCTACCCTACCTACTGTTTTCAGGTCGCCCAGCTTTGCGATACCCACTACGAGTGTAGAAAAAACAAGCGGAGCGATGATCATCAACACCAGACGGAGGAAAATAGTGGTAAGTAATTTTATGTTCGTGCTGAATTTGGTGATGAACTCTTCACTTGAATTCGTATGAACAAAATAACCGGTAATTATGCCCGCTACCATGGCAATCAGGATGTAAATCGTCAGCCGGTTCTTCTTCATTAAAATTTGTTTGATCAATGGCAGCGGAAGCGTATTATAATCTCCGGCCTGAAGAATGTGCAATATAAATATTTAATCGGGTAGTTACCGCTATCAAAAGATTATAGTGCATTCATTGACTAACTGTTATAAAATCTTTTGAAAAGGTTGTATCAATTAATTATTATCTTACCGCGCCTTTTATTTTTCTTCAACAATTGTAAACCATAACTGACTTCTATGAGTTTATTCAGAAAGAAATCTTTGGATATTTTGATGGCGCAGGCGGATGATACCGGCAAGGGTTTGAAACGAACACTTGGTGCGGGAAATCTGGTAGCGTTGGGCATCGGTGCAATCATTGGTGCAGGTCTTTTCGTCAGAACGGCGGCAGCAGCAGGTCAGCATGCCGGTCCGGCAGTAACCATTTCATTTATTATCGCAGCAGTCGGTTGTGCCTTTGCCGGTTTGTGTTATGCGGAATTTGCATCCATGATCCCTATTGCAGGAAGCGCTTACACGTATGCTTATGCGACGATGGGAGAACTAATCGCCTGGATCATTGGCTGGGCCCTTATCCTCGAATATGCATTGGGTGCGGCCACTGTTTCCATTGCATGGAGCGAATTTTTAAACAACCTCGTGGGAGGTCGCATCCCCTATGAATGGTGTCATTCTCCTTTTGAATCGGCACTGGATGCAAGTAACATAATGCATACGGGTATTATGAACGTGCCGGCACTTTT
>DATLDA010000229.1:0-6593 GCA_035526135.1 Flavitalea sp. | reverse complement strand
TATCTGACCCGAAATGGACGGCACGATAATCATCGACCGAGGAATAATAACCACCTCCGATCCACCCGCTTGAATTTTCAATCCGATCCAGGGCAAGCGAAAAAGTTTCTTCACGGTTGATGTCTTCGCCTTTGAGAATTTTACCGAGTGAGAGGCTGCTGAAATTAATATCCGCACTTCGTTTGCGGAATACATCGAGGTCAACAAAATTAAAATAAGCGTTTATCAGGTAAGCGCCTGACAATAGAAATAGGAAAAGCACGAGGGTGCGTCTACGGATTTTTCTGGTAAAGAAAAATACCATTCCTACGAGTACGATGAGCAAAAGCATCGATGACCTGGTACCGGAAATCACTACAGCCATGATTGAAATGAGGATCGTTGCCAGAAACAGCCGGTAAGTAGGTGCACCCCACTTTTTCAGCGATCCAGTTAGTATCCCTGGCAATAATAATGCGATGACTGAAACGGAATACTCGGCGTAGGCTTCAAAGTTCAGCAATGTACCCGAACCACGTGTAATATCAAATTCGAATTGCGCCTCCTGGTCATATAATGGAATAAAAGGAAGATTGTATGGCACAAACAAATATTTCTGATTCAATGAGACCAAAAACATATAACCGGTAAGCAGACAAACAATGATGAGGAATGCTTTCAGCTGTTGATCCGATATTTCAACTTTTGATGTAAAATAAAATAGTAAAACAAGCGTAGTGAATACAAACAGTCCCATTATTTTGGAGGGAATACCGAATTCATTGCCGCCCACAACACTTACCAACTGGAAAAGGAAGAGTACGACAAGAAGTAATTTTACAAAAGTTGAAAAAGAAGATTGTTTCAGCCTGATACCTGAAGGATTCAACACCATCAATAAGATGAGCGAACCCACTGCCGCTATATTATACAAGCCTCCTAAAGTGTTGATATAAACAAAATGACTCGCGATAAAAAGCAGCATTATAAAAGAAAAATATTGTCTCCTTTTCAAAGTGAAAAAGAAAACCCCGATCATTCCTGTTAATGCTGCCACTTTAATAACCGGATGTAATCCATATACGGTCAATGTTCCAAGCAGAATCAATAGGATTGCTTTCAGCAGGATTTTGAAAGCTGTCTGGCTGTTATAAGTAACGGGAGCAGGAATAAGTAAAGAAGGATTCGCGAACAAATTCATTTCATTTATTTTGACCAGATACCGCTATTAGATCCGGCCATGATCTTTTTGTATTGAGTCGACCACATAATAAGCGATGCTGTCATCCAAAGAATATTCACTGCGACCAATCCCTGCAGGTTCATATGGAAAGATTTCATGAACAGATAAGTAACGGGTATGTGAAGGAGTCCGGTAACAATACTGAAAACGGTTTGTAGCCTAATTTTGCCTGTGGCATTGACAAACACTGTGTAATTCGCCGCAAACGCACCAATGGCAACACTTACTGCGAATAAAATATTGATCGAATTCTCGACCTGAAATTCTTTCCCGATCCAGAATTTGTAAAAATTGTTGCTTATGAATAACATCATCAGGAGAATTCCGGAAAGGATCCAGGCTACTGTATTCACTTTTTGAATGGTACGCCTGATCCATTCAAAGTCTTTCAGCACATAGGCGTCTGTAAAGCCTGTCCAGAAGGGAGAAAGGATCAATGTCTGTACGAGAGTAATAGCTGTAAAATAACGGAACACAATATTATAGGTTGTAACAGAGGCGTTGCCGTTCACATGCGCGATTATAAAATTATTTGATGCGTACATGATCAATCCGGCAACTTGTATAAGAAAAAATTGGATACCGATGCTGAATAGTTTCCTTTTCAAGGTAAAGTCGATTTGAGCAAAAGCTGGTGCCCACTTTCTGAACGTATTTCTGAAAAGGATTACAGAAAACAAGAGTATGATTAGTGCCGGTGCAATGCTTAGACAAAGGCTCAGGAAAAGAAACGAGGCTTCCGTTTGCCTGCCAAATGCAATGATGACCACCATCGCCAGTAAATTTCCAAAAAGTAAAAGGAGCGATGAAAGGTAGTGTTTATGCATTGCCATGAGGAAGGAAGACAAGGGCTGGAGCATCAATTGAATACAAAAGGAAATGAAAGCCACTCTCAATACAATTGTAAGCGTTCCGTTATCCAAATCTGTGTTGAAAACGTGTTGCCAGTTTATATACGGGCACACGATAAAAAAAACGATACAGAGTGGTACGATCGCCAGGAAAAGGATAGCATAGGTTGTAGATATCAGTTGTCGGGCCAGCACGGTTTCTCGTTTTGCGAATGCTTCAGTCAATTGGTTTTTTAATCCATTTGTAAGCCCAAGGTCGAACAAACCTATCCACATTACGACCGAATTGATCGTAAGCCAGAGACCATATTGTGAGGGTTGCACGTATGCGATACATAATGGAACAAGCAGGAAGGTGCTGATGATGCCGAGTCCTTTTACTAAAAAAGAAATAGCGATGTTAGTCACTACCTTTTTATTCCGTTTGTCTGCCGGCGTGAATCTCTCTACGGCCTGCGCAACCAATAGCCGGCTGTAAACCGGAACCTGTTTTAATGCTGTTAAGATGGAAGTGAGGTTTTGCTGAGCGAAAGAAGATTATTTTGAATAGGAGATGCTTCGCGTTTTAACGATCACCTCCACATTGGTTTTCCGGATTTCCGCTGTCAGCGCAAATCCTAATGACGGCAATATTACTTTCACAGTATTGTGTAGTACCTGCACCACTTTGCATTCTTCGAATAAAAAGGGGCCACTGTTAATGCGCACCGTATCATTCACATTCACATCACATTTTTCAATCGTGACATTCTCGTAGTCATTGAGAAATCGTTTGATGATTTTGATCTCTTCTTCCCTGATCACTGCCGGTTTGCCCAGCCAGTAAACAAAATTCAATACTCCGTTCGTGTTCCGTACTTTAGTCAATTCAAGTTCACTCAGGTGAACGAATACGTATGATTGGAACAACGGCTGGTCAATTACTTTTTTGCGATCGCTCCATTGCCGGTGAACGCGGCTGAGCGGACAATAATTCTCGACATCTTTACGTGTGAGGAGTTCTGCAACTTTCTTTTCAAAACGAGGTTTTGTATAAACAGCGTACCATTTTTTTTCACTTACCATAACTTCAATTGTAAACCTTCAGGTTATTGATGGCTTCGCCAAGTCGGTCACATTCAATAGTGGTCCGGCAACCTGATTCAATTAAAAAATCAAAAGTCAGTTTTCAGCTTCCAGCTTTCTCTTACTTTTTGCGGTTCCGTTAAGCGGTTCCCTGCTTTTGTAATCATACCCGTAACCATACCCAATTTTGCTCAGACCAGTAGTCTTCACATCATTGAATACAATTGCAGTGTTTTTCAGTCCTCTTACTTTGTTTTTCTGATCCAGCAGTTTCAACTGAGCACGCGGCGTATAGCCATGGCGGATTACATAAATGGTGGCATCACAGTATTTGGACAGTATCTGAGCATCAGCCACAGGATTGATTGGAGCGGTATCTATGAGGATATAATCAAAGTGTTCATTCAGGTATGTCAATAATTTATCAATCCGACCATTCAGCAGCAGTTCCGTCGGGTTAGGGGGGACGGGGCCAGCCGGAACAATAAATAAGTTTTCGTTTTCCGCGCTTGAATGGATAATATCAAAAGGTGTTGCGTTGTCAATCAGGAAATGAGTAATCCCCGTACTCTCTGTATGATCGAAGATCCGGCTCAATTGCGGCTTCCGCAAGTCAAGATCGACTATCACTGTCTTTTTTCCGGACAATGCCAGACTCATGCCCAGGTTCGCAGCAATAAAACTTTTTCCTTCGCCACCAATGGATGATGTGATGAGAAGTTTATTCCGCGTCTTATCAATTGAGAGGTAGGCAAGGGATGCACGCAGCTGGCGAAATTGTTCCGCGATGAAAGTTTTTTCACCGTCACCAATCACCAGATTTCTTTTTTTCGATTCATGTGAAATTTCACCGATTATAGGAACGGCAACGCCGTCTTCAATTTCGCTTCTGTAAAGAATATTCTGATTGAATACTTCCCTGCAGGCTACAATAACCGCCCCGATAGTCAGGGCTATTATTGCGGCAAGGAGGAAAACAAGTAATTTTTTAGGACTCACCGGATCTGCAGACGATTCCGCCTGATCGATTGAACGGCTTCCGGGAACCGTAGATGCATAAGCGATGGCCGTTTCTTCCCTTTTTTGTAAAAGGAAAGTATAGATGTAATTCTTTATTGCCTGTTGCCTGCCGATCTCAAGAAGTTCTTTTTCTTTTTGAGGGATCGTTCGCAGCATTGACGAATATTTGCTCGTCGTAGTGGCAAGGTCATTTTTCCCGGCTTGAAGATTTGAGCGCTGATTCTGGATATTTTGCAGGATCGTTGGTTTGATCTTATCTATCTGCGCCTGTATAGAAAGAATGATAGGGTTGTTTTCAGCCGTGGTTCTTTTCAGTTTTTCGCGTTGAATCACTAAATCATTCAGTTTTTGCAGAAGCTGCGAAAGCATGCCATCCTGAAGTCCGACAGTTGATGGAGAAATACCCGGATCTTCATTATTACTCACTACATAGCTTTCAACCTGGTTGAGAATGGCCAGCTGCATATTTATATCACTTACCTTCTGATCATTCGTCCCTACGCTTGCAAGGAATATCTTTCCCTGTTCGCTCATGTCAACGATACCCTTATTTACTTTATACCGCTGAATGACATTTTCGACGGAATCAAGTTCGCTCACCACATATCGTAAGCGGTCCTCTATAAAGGCAAGGGTATTGACAGCAAGTTTTTGCTTTCCCTCGATGGATGTATTGTTATAGACAGTTATTACGGCATTCAAAATGTCTTCACCACGTTGCGGAACTTCATCCTTCAATTTTAGATTGATTACAGTAGAGGATTTGCTCGCAGGATCAATTTGTAATTGATTCGATAATTTTTTAACCACTTCTTTCTCATTCAGTACTGCAAAGGATAAAGGCTGAACATGTTTAGACTGCTTATAAAAAGGATTACGTACGAAGCGGATCGTTCCAAATGGAAATGCATGCCATGTATTTAAAGAATATTCCCGGTTGCCGACCGTTACTGTTTGTTTTGCAGGTTCGTAAGAGAAATCAATTAATTTATCCTGTTCTTCCAGTTCATTCGCTGCTTTTGCTTCTACACGTATGGGAGAACTGAGGTAAGCAGGAATTTTTCTAGCCCAGGAACCTTTATGGAAGAGGGGGGTAGTCAGGTGCAGATTGGAAACGACCTCTTTCAAAACAGAACGGGAATGCAATACTTCGATTTCGTTTTCAATAATTTTTTTCGATTCAAGCATATTCAATGCTTCCAGGACTTTCGATTCATCTGTTCCTTTTCTCTCATCTTTAATAAGGATTTTACCGGTGACTTCATACACGGGTATTGCCCATTTCAGGTATGTGACCGCCAGCCCGCAGCAGAGGACAAACAGCACAAGAAACAAGGGCCAGTATTTCAGGTAACGAAAAAAAAGCTGAGGAAAACTGTTGTTAGGATTGTCGGAATCGAATCCGTTTCTGTTTTCATTCATACAATAATAATTACTTGATGATGCGGTCGGCCACAATGATCATAAAAGACAACCCGCTGAATATGATGGGAAGCAATCTTTCGGAACGCCCGGAGCTTGCGACTTTCGATTTATTCGGTTCAGCATACACGATATCATTTGACTTTAAATAATAATAAGGAGAAGTAAATAATTCAGTTGAATTGAGGTTTAAGCGCTTCACAATTTTTTTACCATCCTCTTCGCGGATCACCAATACGTTATCACGTTTTGCATATATGGTTAGATCACCGGCGAGTCCGATCGCTTCCAGCAACGAAATTTTTTCGCTCGGAACGCTTACAACGGTAGGATGGGCGACCTCGCCTAAAACAGTAACCCGGAAATTCAGGTGCCTGATATTTACGATTGGATCAACAAGTAATTTTTTGTCGATCAGATATTTGGTAATTTGTTCTTTCAGTTCTTTTTTCGATAAGCCTTCCGCCTTGATGTTGCCTAATAGCGGGAACTGCAAATTGCCATCTTCGTTGACCAGGTAACCGGAAGATTGTACCATACCACCGGTAGCTGTAGAAGAATTCGTTGTAACAAGATTAGGTGTGTTGAAGATTGCCGTTGCTTCCGGATTCAGGCTACTAACAGATATACTGAGAATATCATTCTTTTGAATTTTCGGTTCTGCGTTTTCAAGATTTGAAGCAATCACACCATCTTTCAGATCATTAAAATATAATGCCTGACGGGTTTTCATACATGAGAACACACACGGTAAGCATAACAATAGAATAATAGCCCGTAAAAGACCATTATAACGATACTTCATAAGTCAGTACGTTTAAAAATAAATTCGAATCAGGAAATTTGGAATTCAGGTTGATTCTGAATTAAGAAATTGGATAACCGAGGATATGAAATCTGAAATTGAGTGGATATTGCTAACAGAATTTCGAGGAGTGCGCGGACAAATATATCTTTTTAAACCGTAAAAATACCAGGACCTGATAAAATATTTATTGGTTTTCGTGAACCTC
>DATLDA010000188.1:0-3251 GCA_035526135.1 Flavitalea sp. | reverse complement strand
ACCCCATACCTCATACCCCATACCTCATAGCTCACAGCCCATCGCTCAATGTGCTTAACTATCTTCATTCTTTGTTGATAAACCATCAAAAACTGTTTTCCTCTATTGATTACATTCGAACAGACAGATATTACCAAACCCTAAATAACTGCTGTGAGGGTGCCCGGAAAATCGACCCTGCTTGATTTTAGCAGGAACAACAGGCTCGCGGATACATCAAGTGTGGTTGTAAAAGACCTCCGGGAATATGGCGTAGAGCAGGCCGGTACCTATAAAGGGGGCATTGAAGCGTACAAAGGGATGATGGATAAGATACGCAGCGGATCCATCCTTTCAGAACAGGATTCGGTAAGACTGGTTCCCAAAACAGAAGAATTTAAAAAGCGAATTCAGAAACAAATTGATACGCTCCTTGAAAAATATTACGAACTGCGCAGCCGCGCCGATGAAATTCTCACCAGCAATAATGTAAGCAAGGGACTTTTGCCTATCCGGCAATCCGAGATCAACCAGCTCAAAAATCAACTGGATGATATAGAGCAAAGCCAGCCGGGATTACAGGATAACAAATACAATACTTTCAGTTGGGGTACTTTCTTTTTTCTCGGTTTTCTGCTGATCGGGTTGTCATTCTATCTGCTGTACTTCTATATGTCTGTCGCCGACTTCGCACTGAACGGAGTTGACCCCGTTCGTTTATTCAATGAAGGACGATTGAATATCCAGTTATTACCAAACCTTAAACGACTGATCTTCCTGATCATCAATTACCCGCCGCTCATTGTTTTTCCCACAATATTTTTCGGACTTGGAACGGCCATTCATTTGTTTTATGAAAAGGGGAGAAGGTTCCGGGAGATCGTGATCGGTCTACTTGTACTGGTATTCATCGGAGATCTGCTGCTTGCTTTTCAGGTACATTCTGCGATCAATGAAATTCTTATCAAAGCGAACCGGGAAGAATTTAAATCACTGATCGTTCCGGTCTATGCTGACAGTCGTTTTTATCTTGTTTTATTTCTCGGCTTTGGTGTTTTCGCGATCTGGAGTGCGGTGTATTTTCTTTTTCAGACCGAGTGGTCGAAAAAGAATATGATCCGCATGCGTTATCGACGCATCAACCGGCTTGAACAGGAAATGCGTGAGCTGGAAGAAAAAAGAATGTTCTATGAAACGGAGATGGTACACATCGCAAAGAAGATCGAAAACCTGAATAAGGAAAAAGACCGGACTGTTTTGCCGGTAGATCACATGGAGAAAAACATCAATTATTTCCGCGATGGATGGAATGGATATCTGTCAACATTATACGGACGCGAAAAAGGAGAAACGCAGATTAAAATTATCAATGAGATCACTGAAACCTATATCAGGGATCTGAAAGAATTCCAGGAATCATTTTTTAAATAAAGAGACATGGCAGTCAAAATCTATCTGATCGTATTTGTGTTGTTTTTTTCACAGGGGTGCAACGACGTACAGGACGCCATAGCAGAAGCAAAAAGGGAAACTCCCGTCATTCCAAAAGAAAATTATATCGTATTACTTGATCTGAGTGATCGCATACTCTTTAACAATCAACAGCAGGTGGCGCGTGATTTTACCGTGGTGAAATGTATTTATGCCGTCTTCAAATCGAAATTAAACAGCAAGGACCCTACGCATTTGTATTACGCAGTGAATGATAAGTTGAAATTGTTGATCGCACCACAAAAAAGCACTCCCCGCAATCTCTATGAAATGGCTGGTAACCTGCGTATTGAACTCGCCGCAGAAGCGCCTGAGAAAAAGGCGGCAGCAGTAGAAGAAACAGAAAAGACTTTCAATGCAACTTTGCCCGAGATCTACAGACAGGCGGTGATCAGTAACAATACCACAGATTATTCCGGTGCAGATATCTGGAAATACTTCAATGAAGACCTTGAAGATGATATGGAAGAAAATGGAATGAATACGCTCTTTATCATAACCGACGGGTATATGGATTTTGAAAAAACGGAAGACCGTCCCGTGCGTAACAACCGCTTTTCTTCGTGTGTACAGATCATCAATGCACTTAAATCGAGCAGTGACTGGGATAAAAAATTTGATGAAGGAGATTACGGACTTCTGCCTGTCGGAAAAAAATTTCCGAACCTCCGCGTCGTACTGGTAGGCATCAATCCGAAAGAAGAATGGAACGGTGAATACAACCTGCTTACCAGGATCTGGACAAAATGGTTTCATGAAATGGGGATCCAATCGTACCGCCTCATCAAGGAAGACAACATCAACGAGGTGCGGGAATCTATTGAGAAATTCATGAATATAAAAATTGCCGGTAAGGTCACCCCCAGCCGGTGGACCAAAATCCTTGATGTGGACAGCAGCCTCATTCGTTCGCAGGAAACTTCTGTTCAAGTACCCCGCGATATTGTTTTTCATCCTGCAGTAAAAAAGGAAAAGTCAACGGCAGTACACCCGGTTCGTAAATCCTCCGAGGTAATTATTCCGGATGAATCAGAAGCCGACATGCTGTTATTTAAAAAAAAAGATGAACCGGTTATCATTACCACATCCGTAAAGCCCAGCTCCGGAAAGACTGATAAAGAAGACACAGATATCCTGGGTGATGTGACCCCGAAAAAAGGATTCAATACGGGGATCAAACAACAAAAAAAGAAACAGTAATCTCATTTATCATGAAGAAAATATTGTTTGCACTGGCACTGCTGTTCCTGGTTAATACAATTACTGCTCAGGACACATACCGGAAGATCAATAACGCACTCCGTTATTTAAAAGTTGGAAACACGTTACGTGAGGCACAGCAGTATGATCTCAGTGAAAAATACCTGAGACAGGGCTTGCAAACTATCGCGGATATTGGTAACCGTTACTGGGAAGCAGCTGCTTACGAACAGCTTGGCCTGTTGTATAAGGATCAGGACAAATCATTGGACGCTGCCCGGTATTTCAATAAGGCACTTGCAATTTACCGTCAGTTGAATATGGGACTGAGTACAAAAGCGCTTGAACAAATGTTGGGAGGTGCTGAAGGCAAGGAACAATCATTTGCAGGAATTGAAATCGGAAATAAGGGTGTGAAACTGAGTGTAGTCAGCATCGTGTTGAACAACAGTGGTGAAGTAGAATATGTCTTGAAGACCGATACGTCAACAAACCCTGAACCAGCTGCCCTGACCCCGCAATCGCAAATGGAAACTGCGGAGGCCATCAAAAAATTTATGGATATCGCAAAAAATGTTTAC
>DATLDA010000226.1:0-9419 GCA_035526135.1 Flavitalea sp. | reverse complement strand
CTCCTGCATTTTCCTCCCCGCGTGCATAAATAATTCCGCTATGATTTTCAGCCACCCGCTGACATAACGAGAGCCCGATTCCGGAACCTTTATAAATATCCTTGGGATGAAGTTGCTTGAATAGACCGAATATATTTTCTGCGTATTCATTGGCAAAGCCAACGCCATTGTCACTTACCTCTATACGGTAATAAATTACTCCTTTATTAAGTGCCGGAAAGGTATCAAGCTCGTTTTCATTCATTTTCATTACACGAATCGAGATCTCCGGCGACAAATCTTTTCTTGAAAATTTCAAGGCATTATTTAGAAGATTATAAAACAATTGCTGCATTTGCAATGGGATAGCTTCGATCACCGGCAGTTTGTCATTGATAATTTGCGCGTTTTTCTGTACAATCAGCAGGTCAAGGTCTTCCAAAACTGCAGCCAGGGATTCGTTCAGATCCACTCTTGCAAAGCGAGCTTCTTTTTTCAGACTTGAAAAACTCAGCAGATCATGTATCAATTTTGTCATCCTTGATGCTGACGAGACGATCTTATCAAAAAATGTTTTATCCTTTTCATCGAATACTTCTTTCTTACGATTCCATAGCATCGTGGAAAACGTTGAAATCTTTCTTAATGGTTCCTGAAGGTCATGACTTGCTGCATACGCATATTGTTCGAGCTCCGCATTTGTTTTTTCGAGCTTATTGATCGTTGACTCCAGATCACGTTGATATTGTTTGATCTGACTGATCTCATGGAACGAAACACTGCAACCATCTTTCAATTTTGTGATCACAACATTATACCAGTTGTCTGCTTTATTGATCTCGGTAATAATTTTTTTACCGGAAGTAATGACCTCAACATATTTTTGAAACAGGAGTTTACTTACAAAAGTGCCGGTTTGATCTGCAGTTTTGCCAACAAGGTTTTCTGGTTTCACACCTACAATCTTTTCCATCGCAGGATTGGCATACACTATTTTGAAATTGATAATCTTCCGGTCGTGATCCCTGACCGATTCATATGCCATAACGCCGTATTCAGATGTATTGAGCAATGATTCAAGAAAACCATGCAGCCAGGTATGTTTTCTGGATAAAAGAAAATTTGAAAGCAAACTGAATAAGATGATGATCAGCCCCAGTGAGACCAGAACAATAGAAATGTTATTGGATTGTTTCGTATTAAAATTCAGATCCTTTTCCTGCTCCTGCAGATGATTCTGTTCATGATGCAAAATATGATGGATAGTGGTATCAACCCGATAGAGGTCATGCAGCCTGTAGTCTTCACCGCTTTCAATTAACTCCACAATATTCTTTTGAAGTAAAGCGGGCATACTTCTCCTGATGAGGGAAGTGATTGTGTCGAGTTGGGATTGAACCTGCGGATGACCATTCAGCAGTGATTCGAGAAGACGTAAGTCATTGTCTATTTTAATTGCATCAGAATATAAAATATCATAAAATTCCGGTGCAATTTTTTTCTGTAATGTGGGGGTGTAAATCTGTGCACTTTTAAAATGTGTGGTGAGTTGTTCCAATGCAGTGATTATTTCACTACTGTTTCTCACTGATTTTGTATAGTCGATCATTTTGTTGAACGTGATCAACCGGAGTACTGCAAACGCAATAAAAAGAAGAATAGCGAAACCGTATAAATATAAATTCCTTGATACCATGGAGAACGCCTTTCAATAGTTCTGAAATAATATTCATTTAACCAACAGAACCGCTAAAAGTTAAGTCATTTTTGAATTTGCCTTGATCATTTACATACTCCGCTTCCATTTCACTTCAATAAAAAAGGATCCACCCCAACCGGTGGACCCTTCAATCATCCTCACTATTGTCATTTCTAAAAATTCGTCATGAAAGTTAGTGCGCGGGCTGTGGTTCCTGTGCCTGTTAAGCCGTAACGTCCGCGAAAAATAATTGTATAATGCCTGTGTACCCCGGGTGTAAAAATGGTCGAGTTTGTTGTTCCGTTTGTAACGAGGTTCGTTGTGGTACCGGTGGCCCGGATATAAAATGTGTCTGCTTTTTTTGATGGATGATCTATGAAAGGGGTTACCTGTTCCCGCGGAATATTTGTAAAAACATTACGTTGCAGGTTCTGAGAATAAATATCAACGTTCGGCGTGGTTGTGGAATTGTACACCAAATTGGCAAAACGGATGCGTGCAGAAGTATCTGCAGGTTCCTGAATTAAATCTTCAACCACCTGGTATTTTGCCTTTGTGACTGTATCATACAAAAACACAGAATAAAATTTACCCTTTTCCAATGTGGTGATAATATTCAGTGACAGTTTGGGACTGACCTGATTGGTGTCTTTTATTTTGATATTTCTTCCTCCTGCAGCGATAGCCGCATAAGTAGTTGATGACGGCAACAAATTGGTATATCCCAGCAGGGAGGCTGACATTTTATTATCCTCGAGATAAACATTCGCTACAGGGGTGCCAACCGTTGCATTATAAAATTTAATGAACGCATCCGATTCAAATCCTTTTACCTCTTCCACTGTTCGGTGGAAGGTGTCTTTCTTACAAGCTGCGATCATTGCAGTGAAAAACAGAAACGGGATAACAATATTTACTTTCATAGTGAGCCTGTTTGTAAAGATTTTAATAATCAGGGTTTGATAAACCAGGGTTCGATTGTATGGTAATCGATTCGATCACCTTCCACTTTTTTCAGTGCATCAAGATTCCAGACATATTCAGAATTATATCTTGGTCTAACCCTGTATGCGAGTTTTCCAAGATTATCTTCAAATAATGTCCCCGTACTATAGCTGGGCTCTGGCAACAAAGTATAACCCCTGTAGACAGACGTATCGTAATGATAACGGCGCATATCATTCCATGTTTCAAGTGTACCATAACCCCAGAGGGCAATATATTTCTGTAATAGTATATCCCTGAGCGTTAGAACTGCTGCCGTCTGAGGTACAGCTGCACTGGCGAGATAAGTGGATTTATTGGTGGCCGTAACCCCTGCAAAGTCCATGCTTGCACCAATACCGGCTTTCAGTGCGATTAATGAATTTCCCAGATCACCCTTTTTGTAGTAGGCTTCTGATTTTATAAATTCCATTTCAGCATAGGTCATTACAGGAAACGAAACATTATCCCGGAACAGGTAACGTCCTGTTCCTACGGGTGGAGTAACACCAGACTTAATACCGTAGATGTTGGGAATTTCTGTCGGATTGATAATTGTTGTACTGGCATTTCTGTTCGGGTCACCCTGACCCGGTTTAACCCCACGGTATGAATTGTCCGGACTTGCAACCAGCATGATGGGAGCCCGCGGATCAACAACTCCATTCATAATGGTTCCATTCAACAGTTGGGCAATCATATTACTCTGCACATACGAACCGCTTAAACTCGGATAAATAGAAGGAATTTTTGCAGGACCGTAATGATTTGAGTTGTCCGAATTGGGTGATGCAGGATGCGGGATAAGAAAATTATCTGCATTCGAACTCAATGACTGGTTTACAAAACTGATTACAGCATCCGCATTATACACTGATTTATTTGCAAGATTTTGCCCATTGCGTGCAAGAATTCCATAAATAAATTTTTTCCATTTACCTACATTGCCTCCGAAAATTAAATCAGCGGAAGGAAATTGTGCTTCTACTCCCAGTTTTCCATCTGTTTTATCAAAATATTCAAGCGCCAGCGTGCATAGTCTACGTACTTCCGCATATACAGTTTCCTGCGAATCATAATCAAAAATGAATCTTCCTTTTTCAAAAGCCTGGGTTAAAATAATGTCGCCATGATAATCGGACGCCATTTGCCATCCCCATGCTCTTAACGCATAGCCGGCAGCAACAAACTCCCATTTCTTTTCTTCATTCGCACCCTCGATCATCAGAGAAATATTATCTCCCATTCCATAGTAAACAGTTCTCCAGATCTCTCCCATCGCATCTGAGTTCCGGGTATACCCATGCCTTTCAATGGGATCATTGGTAGTATTGAGTCCCCAGTGCTGAACATACCTTCCGATATATCTGTAATCGCCGGCGAGTCCCCTTTCCATCTGATTGAAAAGTGGTGGCATCAGTATGTGCGGCGCCACATTTTGTGGCGTTGCCGGATCTGTATTTGTTCCAAGCCATTTTTTGCAGGAAATAAATAGCAGGGACAAAATCGCTATCGCTACAATATATTTTTTCATACTATCTTTTTTTCTTTCAGTAATACCTAAAATTTCACAAACAAATTAAATGTTACAGTCTTTGGTGAGGGGAGTACACCATAATCAATTCCATTCCCACTGAATCCGCCCACCGATGCATTTAGACCACTCACTGCCGGATCAACCCCGGTATAGTTAGAAAATAAAAACAGGTTCGCGGCAGAAACACCGACTTCAATTCCTTTGATAAATTTCCTGTTGGAAAACAAACCTGAAGGGAGCTGGTAGCGCAGACTAATATCCTGCAGTCTTATCCAATTGATATCTTTTTCAATAAAATCTTCTTCGGAATATTGAACATTATAATAACCCTGATTATAATAAGGATTGATGATTATATTATTTGGAGTAGGATTGGTTGAATTTTCCAGGCCATCCCGTAAAACACCTTTCACGACTACAAAATTTTCCCGGTCCATGGTAAACTTGCTCAATCCAAGCGTTGTCAGGTAAAGTTCATTTCCATTAAATACATCTCCACCTTTCCGCGTATCTATCACAAATGAAAGAGACAGGTTTTTATAGGTGAAATTATTTACAAAGCCCATTGTGAAGTCGGGGGCGCGATCTCCGCGCACTGTAAAGTTTGCATCTCGCACCGGAAGTCCGGTTAGAGGATCAATGATTACATCTCCATTCGTATTTCTCAAATAACCCTGCGACGAAAGGCTGCTTATCGAAGATCCGACCTGGAATTCACCTCTTACACCGGCATACAGCCAGGAATCTGATATGTAAAACGTTTTCTGACCTGCAGGCACACTTAATATCTTTCCTTTATTCTGTGTGAAATTTATTATTGATCTCCAGGTGAAATTTTTATTTCGTACAGGGGTTCCTGTTAGTTGCAACTGGATTCCTTTGTTTTCCACCTCTCCGCTATTAAGATATGCCAATACCCCGCCGGTTCCATATGACAGTCGCGGAGCAGTGATCTGCTGATCCGTTCTGATATTATAATAAGTAAAGTCAACTCCCAGCCTGTTATTCAGGAAGCTCAATTCTGTGCCAAACTCATAAGTATTAGTGAATTCCGGTTTCAGCTTTGGATTCCCCAATGTCACATTCAGTGCAAAACCACCTCCGTAACTTAATTGCGGATCAAGGCGGGATGCCGTCAGGAAAGGATTTCTTGCATCCTTACCGGTCGAAGCAATATTCGCTTTCAATTTGCCGAAACTGAGCCACGGTACTGAGCTCTTTGTCAATTCTGAAAAAACAAAACTCAATCCTGCACCCGGATAAAAGAAAAAAGGATCGTTCGGGATCAGTGTTGAAGATGCATCCAGCCTTCCGGTTAGTGAGAGGTAAATATAATCGCCATATCCTACCGTCCAGTTTCCGAAATAGCCGTATTTTTTTACATAATAAGTAGATAGTTTATTGCGCATCGTGGAAGGATCGGTGTTATTGATGCTGTTGAAATCAATATTGTAAAACTTTTCGCCTTTGAATGAATTGATGTCTGTGCGGTTATCATCAAAATTTGCTCCTATCGAAAGGTTATTGCTGATCTTCCCGAATGTTTTGCGAACGTTGGCTACGAGGTTGCCATTATAGATGCGTGTGTTGTCAACATAATTTTCGATGAGTCCGCCGGTGCCGATTCCTGAATTTGATTGAGGATGCCACAATCTGTTTCCCTGCGTAGTATAAACATCAGCTCCTAATCTGCCCGTAATGCTTAGCCATTTGAAAGGCGAATAAGTAAGGGAGACGTTCCCCAGAAGCCGGTTTGTTTTATCACGGTTGATATTTTTATTTACATCCCAGAATGGATTATCACTTTCTGCTGTTGTTCCCCCTGCTATTTTTTTTCTGGATCCGTCCGGATTCTGAAATTGTGTAATATCATCATCGGCCGGCCAGGATAACAAACTCAAAAAATAACTTCCCAATCCTTTTGAACCTTTTATGTTATCGGTGAGGATATAATTGAATGAAGCATCGAATTTCAATGGGTCGCTGATCTGACTGTTCACCGCTAAACGCAAAGAAGTTCTGTCAAGTTTCGTATTCGGAACCGATCCGTTGTACCTGCTAAAGCTGGGAGAAAAACGATACGATAACTTTTCTGTTCCTCCCTCCATGGAGATATCATGTTTCTGGCTGATGGCAACTTCGAAGAAAGCATTTTTATTATCATATAATTTGGTGCCTGGCGCATATTTCGGACCGAAATAGCGGCGGAGTGTATTGTCTACGATACCATTATCACCCTGGTCATATACTGCAAAGATCTCAGGCAACTCTGGTTTCTGTGTTATTGTGAGTGCAGTATTGTAGGTAACTTTTGTTGCACCGCCTTTTGCTCTTTTTGTTGTAATCAGGATCACACCCGATGCACCATCTGTCCCATACAACGCTGCAGCCTCCGGACCGGTTAGAATCGTCATCGTTTCAATATCATCAGGGTTGAGATCTACTCCGCGGTTTGAATAATCGTTGTCACGATTGGCACCATTTGAAACCAGCGCACCCTGCGACATCGTCTTATTAGAGATCGGGAGTCCATCAACAACAAGTAATGGTTGGTTGTTTCCGTCAAAAGAGACGGGACCACGAAGAATAATTTGTGATGAGGCACCGGGTACGCCGGATGTTGGGGTCACTGTGAGGCCCGCTACCCGGCCTTGTAATGCAGTAAAAAAATTGTCGCGGTTGGTTTGCGTGAGATCTTCACCACTGACCTTTTGTGTTGAATATCCCACAGATCTTAACGGTCGCCGTATCCCCTGAGAAATGGTCACCTCTTCCAACTGCCTTGCACTGGCAGACATTTGAATATCGTAAGTAGCAGCCGAACTAACCAGTTGTTCTCCCGTCGAATAGCCAACAGAACTGAATAACAAAACATGGCCGGGTGCTGCCTGAATGCTATAACGACCCGCATTATCTGTTTGTGTTCGCTGATCAGTGGTGCGATTTGTAACAGTTACACCGGCTAATGGATTCCGGACTCCATCTGCAGTGACAATACCTGTTACCGTCTTATTCTGCGCGAAAGAAATCAGACTGATTAATAAAACTCCGGGAAGGATAAGTAAACGCGTAAAATTCAACATAGCATGTATTTTAATTCTGATAAGAATGAAAACAATTCTTCAAGGAAAACGGTGCTTCCACCGACTATCATCAGCTGGAACGGATTTTCTACAAAACAGTGATTCCCGCATCAACATAGGGTTGCAGGATTGGATCATCGGGAGGTAATTCTGTAATCAGGATATCGATGGCAGAGGTTCCGGAAATATGAATGGGTTGAAACGAATTAATTTTTTCTGAGATCGCGAGGCAGACTACTTTTCTGGCGGACTCGATCATGGCTTTTTTTATTTGAACCACATCCCAGTCATTATCGGTAATTCCATGTTCAATATCAATGGCATTGATCCCAAGAAAACAAAGGTCGGCGCGAATTTGCCGGATCCTGCTGATCGCTTCTCCCCCTACAGTGATCTTCGAGTTTTTTGATATTTTGTCCCCGATCAATATCACTTCAATGGTCGGATGCTGCATGTATTCGATTACGGCAGGAATAGATCCTGAAATAAAAGTAGCTCTCAATTGCAAAGGAAGGTTTCGAGCTAACTCAATGATCGTTGTACCACCGGATGTCAAAACGAACATTCCTTCCTGTATCAGTGCAATCGCTTTCTGTGCAATGATCTTCTTGTGCGTATTTGCATATACGTTAGCAGAGGGAGTATAAATCAAATTGAACGAGGTGGAAAGAGCTCCACCATGTACTTTAATAATTTTTCCTTCTTCTGCAAGATCGGACAGGTCTCTGCGAATCGTATCCTCTGAAACATTGATTTCCTGACAGAGAGAGGACGACAGCACTTTATTATGCACATTCACCTGGTGAAGGATATATGCCTGGCGTTCCTTTTTTAACATGTAGTCGTTTTGGACGACCAAAATAAATGAAATTCCCGCAAAAAAACGCAGAAAAGAAAATATACCCGCAGAGTAATAAAACAATCCTGCGGAATCAGGCTGCATTTAAGCTAGCAGATTTTAAGGATGGCGTTTAAGCTAGCAGATTTTAAGGATGGCGATTGTTAAGGTACATCGGGTGATTCTTCAATCTTCTCATCAACGGCATTGGCGAGGATCAATGAAGTCATCTTTTTCAAGGGGTTCCGACGGTTATCCGCAAATGTCTGCCGTTGATTAATGATATCTATACAACTGTAAAGTGCCGCGAGAAATGAACCATTGTCGGCTTTATTTTTACCGGCAATATCAAAGGCCGTTCCATGATCCGGCGATGTTCTTATAACAGGTAGGCCTGCCGAATAATTTACTCCGTCACCAGATTCGAGGGACTTGAAAGGAATCAGTCCCTGATCATGGTACATCGCCAGTACCGCGTCGAATTTTTCATGATGTTTTCTTGCAAAAAATGCGTCGGCAGAAAATGGTCCCATTACGAGCATGTTGTGCTTGGCTTCTTTGATCGCGGGTTTGATGATCTCTTCTTCTTCTTTCCCGATCAGTCCTTCATCACCGGCATGAGGATTCAACCCTAGTACTGCGATTCGTGGTTTGTCGATCCCAAAGTCGCGTACGAGTGTCTGATGAAGGCAATTGAGTTTAGAAAGGATACGTTCGCGCGTCACGAAGCCTGCGACATCCTTTATTGATACATGTTCCGTGACCAGGGCAACTTTGAACCGGCTGGAAGAAAGCAGCATGACCACTTCGGGTGCATTGAAAAAGTGTTTCAGGTAAGGAGTATGTCCTGTAAAATCAAACTCAGGTGATTGTGTATTTTTTTTGTTGATGGGAGCAGTTACTAAACCGTGAATCCTGTTTTCTTTTAACGCGGTGACCGCCGCAACCAGTGACTTTACCGCATAGCGTCCACCGGTTTCCGTTAACTGGCCTGGGGTGATGGAAAGTTCTTCTTCCCAGCAATGGTAAATGTTTACCTGCTTATGGTTCACTTTAGTATAGTCCTTGATGCTCTGGTAACTGAAATTGTATTCCGGCATGGATTTCCGGTAGAAATTGATCAGTTTATTTGAAGCGAAAATAACGGGGGTACACATTTCAAGCAGCCGGTGATCTGAGAACGTTTTAATGACGAGTTCAGTGCCAATACCATTGAGATCTCCGATTGAAATTCCAATAACAGGTTTCAGTAAGGGTGCATTCATGCTGGTAAAAATACAATAAAGTGCAGGAAATCCG
>DATLDA010000181.1:0-4457 GCA_035526135.1 Flavitalea sp. | reverse complement strand
TTCCATGGCCTGGATTGACTGCCTGCAAAAAGGTGCGGCTTTCGGCCGCGGTATTCTAATGGTCGGGGAGCATGCGTTACCAGGAGATTTATCAGAATCACAGAGGAAACACCCATTGAAAATGCCCCGGAAACCATTGCTTTCGCTCCCTTTCAACTTACCACCCTGGATACTGAATACTTTTACGGTTAAGTTATTTAACACCTTGTTCTATGCTAAAAATATCAGACGCATACAGGATAACATCGTTCCATATGAACCATTTTTTTACCCCCTCGATGCAATACTCCACTGGAACCGAGGCTATGGGAAACCGGGGTTTATACAATACCAGTTTGTTTTGCCATTGACTGAAAAGGAGGGATTAATAAAAATACTCCAGAAGATCAGCGATGCCGGGCTTGGTTCGTTCCTCGTTGTATTGAAAGTTTTCGGCAAGCAGGAAAGTATGATCTCCTTTCCAAAGGAAGGATACACACTGGCACTTGATTTTCCCGTACGCAAAGGGCTATTTGAATTCCTTGATGAACTTGACCTGATAGTCATGCACCATGGCGGACGACTATACCTGTCGAAAGACGCACGTATGAATACACCCATCCTAACTTCAGGGTACCCGCGGCTGGAAGAATTCCGAACCATTTTAAACCGGTATAACCCCGGAAGAAAGTTCCGTTCTTTGCAATCCGACCGTTTGCAGCTTAGCCATTAACATTGAAAAGAAATATTTAAGTATGCCTGCAGTTTTACTACTCGGCGCCTCTTCTGATATGTCGATCGCGATCGCCCGGAAGTTCGCATCCGAAAATTATTCGTTACAATTGGCTGCAAGAAATGTGGATAGACTAAAACCACTGCAGGCAGATCTTTCTGTTCGATCCGGCATTGAAGCAACGTTACATGAATTCGATGCTATCGATTTTCGCAGTCACATGAATTTTGTAAACTCGCTTCCTTCACTTCCTGAGATCACCATATGTGTATTCGGTTATCTGGGAGAAAATGAAACAGCGCGTTCGCACTGGCAGGAAGCGGAAAAGATCATTCATACAAATTATACCGGTGCTGTGTCAATACTGAATGTAATCAGTAACCGGTATGCGCAGGAAAAAAGAGGCGTGATTGTGGGCATCAGTTCGGTAGCAGGGGAACGCGGCCGTCAGAGTAATTATATTTACGGCAGTGCCAAAGCAGGGTTTACGGCATATCTATCCGGATTACGAAACCGGATGGTGCAGGAAAATGTACATGTACTTACGGTGCAACCCGGATTTGTATATACAAGAATGACCGCCGGCCTGAAACTCCCGGCGATGCTTACAGCAACCCCTGAAGAAGTAGCCAACAGTGTATACAAAGGCGTAATAAATAAAAGAGATGTAGTTTATGTGAAATGGTTCTGGTACTGGATCATGTTTGTAATCCGGTCAATCCCCGAATTCATTTTCAAAAAGTTGAAGCTTTGAAAAGAAGGATCGCTTTTTTTGACTTTGATGGTACCATTACGTACCGCGATACGCTTCTTGAACTGATCCGGTTTCACGCAGGTAATTTCAGTTTTTATTTTGGATTCATTCTATATGCTCCCTTAATTGTTGCAATGAAGCTCAAACTTCTTTCTAACCAGACAGCCAAGGAAAAAGTTATCGGCTATTTTTTTGGAAGAATGCCACTCGAAAAATTTGACATATTATGCGAAGCGTTTGCGCGCGAAGCTTTGCCTTCACTGGTACGGAATAAAGCAAGTCATGAGATCAGAATACTGCAGGAAAAAGGTGCACAGGTTGTCGTCGTCTCAGCCTCTCCTGAAAACTGGGTAAAACGCTGGTGTGATTCAACAGGAGTAGTGTGTATTTCTTCGCGACTCGAAATCAGTAATGACCGCCTTACAGGCAAACTCCTCGGTAAAAATTGTCATGGTGATGAGAAAGTCTCCCGCATAAAAGAAAAATTCAATCTTGCCGACTATGATGAAATTCTTTGTTATGGCGATACAAAAGGAGATTATCCTATGCTGCAGCTGGGCACCATTCAATTTTTCAAACCGTTTCGGTGAATTACAAAACAAGTTTCCCGCTGAATTCATTTCCACTTTGTTAAATTGACAGCCATATTCATTCAAGCATTTTATACACGTAAAATGAAAAAAACTGTTGTACTGATTTATCTGAATTTTTTATTGATTTCGCTTATCCTCACCGGATGTTTTGCACAGAAAATTTCTAAAGATCCAAAGTTCAGGCTGATCCCTTCCGAGGTATTTCATTTCAAATCATTTGTCGATTGTAATATGGCAGAAGCATGGATCGGTGATACTTTTCGCATCTTCCCCGGTAAATACGGAGAAGATCCGCTTTGGGGATACTCACGCGAATTGAAATTTGCCAATGGCAAAAATGCCGACGAAGCCTTTAGTAATAAAAGTGATGAATTTACAGAACCCTCCATGCCACCGAATGTAAAGCCGGGCATCGCAGGACTTCACGGAGCAGTTTGGTTTGAGACTGTTTACCAGGATGTAAATGACAAGAGCGGAAAAACCCTCTATGCTGTTTACCATAATGAAAATTATCCTTCGACACTACCTTACGATCCGGTGACCGGGAAAGGATATATAGATTTTAATTGGCCCCAGGGCCTGACGGGTGCCACAACGCCTGCTGCAGTTTGTCGTATTGGAATCATGAAGTCGATTGATGGCGGATGGAGTTGGGAGAATAAGGGAATTTTTATCGAGGATGATCAACCCAGAATGATTTTAAGGCCACACAATACCTCGGTAACTTTTGCTGGGGGAGTAGGTGATCCTTCAGCGGTTGTCAGCGGAGCTTTCTTATATCTTTTCTATGGCGAATATGGCTATCCCGGTAAGTATGATTCATCCCGTTATGATCCATTAGTTGAATGGCAGGGTCAGTGCATCAGTATCGCGCGGATTGCTCTTGCAGACCTTGATCAACCGTATGGAAAAGCCAGGAGATGGAATGGAAAAGGTTTTGATGCATTGTATGACAAAGAAGGAAAGCCGGTGTCGTCTGTTCAGATCCCATTTTCTGAAGGAGGCGGACCTGCTTCCAATCCTGCATCAAAATATTACTGGGGTCCTTCTGTCAGCTGGAATACTTACCTGAATTGCTGGGTGATGTTGATGGCAAGAGCGGAAGGCCCTTCGTGGAAAGGAAGCAATATTTATATTTCATTCAACAGAAATGCCGACCTCGGAAAGGGAAATAACTCGCAACAATGGTCCAAACCAAAATTGCTTCTTTCAAAACCTGGTGTTACATTATGGTATCCTTCATTGCAACCCCTGAATACACCAAATGATATAAAAAATAAATATACCTGCCTGAGGCTTGGACGTACTGCAAGGTTGTTCTTTAAAGAAAACGCGCCTGACACAGCACAATATATTTCTCAATACCTGATTGAATTCAATAAATAAATCTTTTAGAAATTAAAACCCCGTTTTGCATCACTGCATCACGGGGTATTTAATTCAGCAATTTACATTGCCTCCTGTTGAATTATAATCAGAGCTTTACCAATTTTCTTACTTCGCGGATTATGTCACCCATTTTTACTTCGAGCATATAAATTCCCGGCGGCATAGACTTCATGTCAACAGACGTTTGGAATTTCTCACTTGTTTTCATTGCCTGATGCTGTTTCATTTTCCGGCCGTCAAGACTAACCAGGTTGAGTGATACCTGACCTGTGTAATCGTTCTGCACAGAAACCGTTAATATTTCACGCACCGGATTCGGAAGGTATTCAAACAATAGCTGTTTCGAATCGCCTCCGAGAATAACGATACTCGAATACGAAACCGAATGATTGGTGCTCACCTGTTTCAAACGATAGTAAGCTGCTGATGTCATTTGCGCAATCCCGAAAGAATACAATTTTGTTTCAGCAGATGTCCCACTTCCTTTCACTGTTCCTATTTTTTCAAAAAGCTTACCGTCGGTGCTGGATTCAATTTCAAAATGGTCGTTATTGAATTCTGATACAGTGCTCCATTCAAGTGTAACATCGGTGCCCGATTGTTTACCCCTGAAGTATAAATATCTGACAGGTAAAACAAAGCTTGTCTCGGTGATAGTTACTGTATCCTTATCAATAGCGCCCAGGTTGTCGCTTGCTTCCAATTCGAATTCATAAATACCAGTTGCGAGATTGTAGATATATGGTGTCGCCGTTGACGCATTGTTGATATCATACTGACCCGGCCCCGATACTTTTGTCCAACGGTACGAAACCACCGATCCATCCGGATCATAAGATGAAGTTCCGTTCAGGGTAGTATTGGTGGTCTGGATCACTTGATTCAACCCTGCTTCAACCACCGGAGGAATATTACCCGTAGGGGACGTTGTAACAAGAACGGTAACGGTATCGAGTGAATAATCAGCCCGGTCATCCACTGCCTTCAATTCGAATTTATAGGTACCGGC
>DATLDA010000180.1:0-15990 GCA_035526135.1 Flavitalea sp. | reverse complement strand
AATTAAAAATGCAAAATTAAAAATGTAAAAACTCACTGAGTCAAATTCTCCTTTTTGATTTTTTAATTTTTAATTCTTACCCTATAATTTTCCTGATCTTATTCGCATCCACGATCAGTTCTTCGAGGTATTCATAATTCTCTTTTTCCAGGCAGCTTTTGAATTTTCGCAACTGTGAAATGTGCTCATTCAAAACGTCCAGAACATTTTCACGGTTTTGCATGAAGATCGGTACCCACATCGCAGGGTTGCTTTTTGCCAGCCTTACTGTACTTTCAAAGCCGGCACTTGCCATTTCAAAGATCGCATCTTCCTGACGCTCTTTTTCCAGGACAGTATTTGCAAGAGCAAACGATGTGATATGCGCAATATGGCTCACATAGGCTGCATGAAGATCGTGTGCATCCGCATGCATATACAACAAATGCATTCCAATATCGCGATACAGTGTTTCTACAATCGCTAGTGCGTCCTGATCCGAATCTTCCCTGTTACAAATCACCACTGCTTTATCTATAAATGCACCTTTCACTGCAGCTTCAGGTCCGCTATATTCGGTCCCCCACATGGGATGTGTCGCTACCAATCTTCCTCTTTTTAAATGACCTGCCGCGATGCTGCAAATGGAAAGCTTTGTCGATCCGACATCCATCACTACCTGCCTGTCAATCTGGTCCAATACCTGTTTCAATACCATTTCAGCACTATTGACAGGGATGGCAATAATTATGAGATCGGATTTGGAGATAGCTTTTTCAATTGTAGTTATTTCATCCACCAGTTTCAATTCAAGTGCACGCCGCGCATGCAGTAAATTGGCATCGACACCAGTAATATGTTGCGCGAGTCCCTTTTCCCGGATCGATAAAGCAAGCGACCCTCCAATCAATCCCGTTCCGATAATGGTTACATGCATAATTGATCAATGAATAGATTACGTGCTTTTGACAGCCCGGATACGTTCTATAGCTTCATCAAATTGTTCTATTTTGCTGCAAAGGCTGATCCGGAGATAATTATTTCCCTGCTCGCCAAAAATGCCACCTGGTGTAATGAATACTCTTGCCGCTTGCAGGATTTCATCACTCAACTCATAACCTGAATTATAGTGCGCAGGAATTCGTGCCCAGACAAACAAACCTGCCTGGTCGGGTAATGGTTTACAGTGAACGGCATCCAACACCTCGATCGCTTTCTGCCGGCGTTTGGCATACACATTATTCAATTCGACGTACCAGTCTTTTCCAAGAGATAAAGCTTTTACTGCGGCCATCTGCACCGGTTGGAACATCCCACTGTCCATATTACTTTTAAACCGCAAAACTTCTTCGATCCTTTGCGCATTTGCAAGCAGCATCCCAACCCGCCACCCTGCCATATTCTGTGCTTTGCTGAGCGAATTCAATTCAACAGCAGTATCCCATGCTCCCGGTACTCCGAGTATACTCATCGGATGTTCATTCAGAATAAAACTATACGGGTTGTCGTGGCAGATCAGAATATTATGTTTTCTGCCGAAAGCAACCAGGTCTTTAAATAAAGATTCCGTCGGCAATTTTCCTGTCGGCATGTGCGGATAATTAACCCACATCAGCTTTACTTTTTTTCCTGATGCTTTTATTTGTGCTAAGTCGTTCTCGATTGTTTTGAAGTCCGGGAACCAGTTTGTTTCAGATGTAAGGCTATAAGTTAGCGGAACTCCGCCTGCCAATCGCACTGCACTCTGATAAGTAGGATATCCCGGATCAGGAACCAATGCTGCATCTCCTGCATTGAGGTAAGTCATACACAAGTGCATAATCCCTTCTTTCGAACCGATGAGTGGTAATACTTCGGTGGAAGGGTCCACCTTAACACCGTACCATTGCTGGTACCAGATCGCAATGGCCTGTCTGAATATTGCCAGTCCTTTGTATCCCTGGTACGCATGCGTATCGGCGCGGCTGCTTTCTTCATGCAGTACGCGGATCACTTCAGGATGTGGTGGAAGATCAGGGCTGCCGATTCCGAGATTGATCACTTTTTTTCCAACTTTATTTAAATCTTCGATCTCCCGTAGTTTACGGGAAAAATAATATTCCCCGATCCCTTCCAGGCGACTGGCAACAGGTATCATCCCAAGCGCATTTTCAGCCAGTGGATATTTTACTTGTGTCATACTGTTTTTCCCTTTTTGTATACCCCATAAATTTTCAGGTGTTCGGTTATCGGTTCAATTGAGCGGATAACATCATGAAACTGGTCAAGTGAATCGAATTCCATGTCAGCAAGAAAAGAATACTTCCAATCGCTTCCGGGGATAGGGAAGCTTTGTAGTTTGCTGAGGTTGATACCACCATCTGCTATTCTTGTCAACACTTTAGCCAGACTTCCTCTTGAATGGTCTGTATGAAAATTGACGGAAGCCTTATTGCCTTCAGATAAGTTTTCGGTTGGCCCTTCGCGTTGTAAAACAAGGAAACGGGTATAATTGTGCTTTAATGTATGGATATTGGGAGCGAGAATTTCCAATGAAAACAATTCAGCAGCCAGCTTGCTGGCTATTGCAGCGGTATGTTTGCTGCGGTGTTGATGAATAAGCTTTGCACTGAGAGCAGTATCGTCCGTTTCTATCAGTTTCCAATTGTATTTGTCAAGATATTCCAGGCATTGTTGCAAAGCCATCGGGTGCGAATGGACTTCGCGGATATCAGCAAGCCTGACTCCCGGATTTACTAGAAGATTCTGGCGTATCGTGAGGTATACTTCGCCGGTGATCCGGAGATTGCTTTTCTGAAGAAGATTGTAATTGGAAAGAATGCTTCCTGCGATGGAGTTCTCTATCGCCATTACCCCCGCATCGCCTTCTTTTTTATTTTCGGCGACTTTCATTACATCGCGAAATGTGGCGCAAGGTATCACCTCCACCCGGTTACCAAAATATTGCCTGGCTGCCACCTCGTGAAAGCTTCCTTCATATCCTTGTATAGCGACCCTTTGATTCATATCAAAAAAAAACCCGGCACCTGGCCGGGACTGTATTGTTGTTACCTTTTTTAACTGGCTTTCAACAAAAGCAATCCCGCTCTATTCATAAAAAAATAGTAATAAAAATAAAAGACAGGATTTGCGTGTGCTTTGTTCATCAATTCAAAAATAGCAATTGATCAGTTATAAGCAAAAGTTTTTTTTCCGGAGCCGCTCAATAATAAGGGTAAGCATTGGTGGAGGCGTCATTCCAGACGCGTCATGATCTGCTGGTCAATCTTTCTAAAGAGATGAAACGGCTTGTAAGTACGCCAGTTAGCAAGTTCTATCAATTCTATATAACGATTCAGCTTAGCTCTACGGAAATCGTGCTGGGTCTGGTCAGGCATGTTGATACAGACAATCCAGCCATTTTCATCGGTTACTTCTTCAAACCATTCGGCGTAATAGTCTTTATCCCCACTATGAAAGTTCAATACATTTTCAGCGATGAGTATAAATTTCTTAATGCCTTCCTTGAAAAATTTATCAATCACTTCCCTTTTCAAGTTCATGATATCATTTTCAATGGCATCGTTCCATTCCCCTATCAATTCAATCACCATGTATTGTTCTTCATAATCTGCCAGTAAAACCTTGAGGTATAACGTACGCGAATCAAATTCGTCCCACTGCGGATGAATGTAATAGTTATAAATAGTTTGGGAGAATTCAAATTCAGAGTAAACTCTGCCAAAGAAGGGAGATCGCTGATCTTCCTCGCTCACATATAAATGTCGCCAGTTGTAAAACGGTTCAATGTCATGCATACTCAATCCCTTCGCTCATAAAATAAAAAAAAGGCTGTAGCAATTTACAGCCTGTTCCTTCGGGTTTCCAAATAATTTTTTATTCTCTATTGTACAAAAATTTTGTCGGCGTAGATTGTTTTTTTGTTATTATTCACCACCTTGACCATATACACTCCTTTGGTAATCGTATTTGTAAATTCCATTTCTTCTACCTGACCTTTCATACCAATCTGTACACTTCGCTGCAATAAAACTTTGCCGGTAATATCAACCAATTGAATTTGGTACTTACCAAAATCCCTGTTATCAAAACTTACACGGAACATGCCTTCTGCAACAGGGTTGGGATATACGGCGATTTTACTGTTGGCAACAATTGAACGTGAGATCAGCGGAGTTGTATTTTTCAACTCCTTTTCAAACGCAAGGTTTCCGTTCGCAAGATCAGAAGTGTTGAATACCTGGCCCTCCTTTGTTAATGCAGTTGCCTTCCAATTTGTAGGATCGACTGTATAATATCCGGAGACAGAATTTGCACTACTCACAACGATCAGACCATCTTCATCTACTACGGCACCATTTGTGGTGAAGTTAGCCGGCAAACCTTCAATGGCTCCTAAATACGTTGCTTTCCGATTGCCTGCATCGATACGAAAAACAGAACGGTTGGCTGAGATAAGATATAAGTCACCGCTCGCCGCTGCAATAAGATCTCCACCCCAGCTGGTGCATCTGTTTCGAATGGAAATTTGACCATTGGCGGGATCATCCTGAATACTCCCTAAATCGTTGATGACAGGTTTTTTGCCGGTAGTGAATTGAACGAGATGTGTACCATCATTGTTCAAAGCATAACCGTTACCGTCAGCGCCGATCACCATTCGGGTAATATGATTCGCTTCATTGTTCAAATCATTTACGCGACTGAATGATTCATTTTGAAAATAATACATCTTCGGCTCTTTTGCATTAAGGTCGATATATCGCAGCTCATTGATGTACATGGGAGTAAAATAAAGCCTGTTATGCTTTCTGTCATATGCACACGCTGCAGCATAACCGGCAAAAGGTAACTTCTGATGATCAGTAACATTTCCGCGATCATCCTTTACCGTGATCTGCTTTCCGGTCCTCGCTTCAAATACATTATAAACTGCTTTACTGTTCTCATAAATATTTTTCAACACCCGTCCAGACCTCACGTCTATCAGTTTAACTTCAGTCCATATATTATTACCCTGTTTTTCACTGGTAATAGCATAAGCTTTTGTAATTTTTTCCTGAGCGTAGAGGAGGGTGATTGAAAATGCCAGACAGATAAAAAGTAAAAATGAACGCTTCATAAGCCAGGTTTTTAATTGAGAAATACGTATCAGAAAGTTACTTGATTTTACTGCCCTGTGCAATATTTTTTTATCTGCCTTTTCGCACACTACGTGCATCAATTGCTTTTTTTACACTTCCGTGATTCAATAATAATTCCCTTGCTTCCTGGAAATCTGTCAGACCGGTTTTTTCCATCACCATTTCTGTCCCGCGTTCTACCAGCTTATTATTGGTAAGCTGCATATTCACCATCTGGTTGTCTTCAACACGTCCTATCAATATCATCAGTGCGGTAGATATCATGTTCAAGACAAGTTTCTGGGCTGTACCACTTTTCATTCTTGTGCTGCCGGTAACGAATTCCGGACCAACGATTACTTCCACAGGAAAATCTGCATGTTCTGCTATCGGGCTCCCCGGATTACAAACTATGCAGCCTGTTGAGATATCCCGTTCTCTGCACGCTTTTAATGCACCAATCACATACGGAGTGGTACCGCTGGATGCAATACCGATCACAACGTCCATTTTATTAATCTGGTGTTTTTGCAGATCAGCAAATCCCTGTTCCCAATTATCTTCTGCATTCTCTACAGCATGTTGTATGGCCACTTCCCCGCCGGCAATAACACCGGTTACCACTCCATACGGCATACCATAAGTAGGTGGGATTTCACTTGCATCCAATATGCCCAGACGGCCGCTCGTACCTGCACCTATGTAAAAGAGTCTTCCTCCGGCAAGCATCTTATCATAGATCGCGGAAACTAGTTTTTCAATCATGGGTATTGCCTTCTTAACGGCCGGAGCAACCTCATGGTCTTCCTTGTTCATCAACACAAGCATATCTGTTACCGGCATTTTTTCCAGATCCCGGTAGTGACTCGACTGCTCAGTAATTTTTATGAACTCGCTCAATTGGATAAAATTAAAAATGTAAAATTAAAAATGAAAAAACACAACGGCGAAATAATTCATTGTAGTTGTGAATGAATTTATACCTGACCTTTTTTGAATTTTGAATTTTTAATTTTTGATTTCCCGATGGTACTCCACCAATCCTTCCATCGGATTTTTTAAGATCTTTCCCAATTCAAATTCATAAGTCCGGCAAAGGTCATGGATGACGTCACGAAATCCTGCTGCTACACCGCCCACAAAATGAATGGGGTACTTCCAGCTCTCGGCATATTTACAAAGGTGCTGGAAGAAAAAATCATTTAAGCCGTCTTCGAGAATATTTTCGATCATATAATGTCCCCTGTTCTCGGCCAGAAATATTGCGAATCCCGCGAGGTAGCGATTTGCCAGCGGCTGCTTATATACCTGTTCTAGTATACGCGTTGAATTTGTATCAAATTTTTTATCAAATCTGTAAAGAAGCTCTTCGTCGAATGTTTTATACAAATAATACTGTATCACTTTTTTCCCGAGATAAGCACCGCTTCCTTCATCTCCCAATACATATCCGAGACCCGGGCTGTTCTTAAGGATACTTTTACCGTTGAAATAGCACGAATTGCTTCCAGTACCCAGAATACACGCAATCCCTTTCTTATCAAAACATAGGGCGCGTGCAGCCGCCATCAGGTCGTGGGTCACATTGATTTTTGAATTTTCGAATACTTTACGGAGTGCTTTTTTCACGATCAGGGCATTCGCCGGATTACTGCACCCCGTACCATAATAATGGATACTTTCAATCGATTTAGTTTTGATCGATGGCATCAATTCATTGCGGAGAATGCTTTCAATTTGCAGAACATTCAAAAAGTAAGGACTCATTCCCTGTGTGAAAATGACCTGTTTTTTATTATTGTCAGTTACCAAACACCATTCACATTTAGTTGCACCGCTGTCTGCAATGAGCATCGCCATGAAATACGTATTTGAAAAGTGGGCTCTGAATTATCGGGGGGTTGCATTGAAGAATCCCGATGACATTTGTTGTATTTTTTCTATCGTACTAAGGTAAAGTTCGGAATTGAGAATTAATTAAGAACTTCGCGTTTATTATTCCGAATGAAACAAATGAAAGGGAACAAATGAAAAAAATACAGGTATGGTTGCCTTTACTTTTTGCAATTGTAATGGTGACCGGAATGTGGGTCGGGTATACACTTCGCAGTAATGTTCCCTTGTCCCGCGAATTTCTCGAGAGCCATAAAGGGTCATCATTGCAGGAAGTGATGGAACTCGTCAATCAAAATTATGTTGATCCGGTTAGCACTGATACGCTAACAGAGGATGCGGTTCAGGCGATGCTTGCTCATCTGGATCCACATTCAGTTTTTATTCCGGCAGTCCATCTCCGGGAAGTGAATGAAGATTTGCAGGGAAATTTCCAGGGAATTGGGGTGGAATTTCATATTATCTCGGACACCGTACATGTGATCAGTGTTTTGATGAACGGACCCAGTGATCAAGCGGGTTTACATGTGGGCGACCGTTTTTTGAAAGTGTCAGATTCTGTGGTAGCAGGCAATCATATTACTGTCGATCGTATAAAAAATCTTTTACGCGGTCCCGGTGGAAGCAAAGTTTCGGTTACTCTTTTGCGTGATAAGACGGTTATTCCCGCAACAATAACACGAGGAACCATTCCGCTCTATTCTGTTGACGCTGCCTATATGATCGATGCCGTAACAGGTTTCATTCATCTCAATAAATTTTCCGGTACCAGTTATGAAGAATTTATGCAGGCAGTGGAAAAACTGAATAAAGAAGGGATGAAGAAATTAATTTTTGATCTGCGTGACAATGGCGGAGGAATTCTGAGCGAAGCTGTTGATATATCTGATGAATTCCTCGATGCGGATAAACTGATCGTATTTACTAAAGGTGATAAACAGCCGAAAATCGAATACCGTTGCAAGCGTCCGGGATTGTTTGAAAAAGGCCGGCTCATTGTATTGGTGGATGAAGGGTCCGCGTCAGCAAGTGAAGTAGTGGCCGGGGCATTGCAGGATTGGGACCGGGCAACGATCATTGGTCGCCGCACTTTCGGTAAAGGACTCGTTCAGGAACAATTCAATTTAAGCAATGGAGCAGCCCTGCGGCTGACTGTAGCGCGCTATTATACACCCACGGGACGCAGTATTCAAAAACCTTACGTCGCAGGCCGAGATGCGTATAATGAGGAAGTTGCCACTCGCTTTCAAAATGGTGAAGTCCTTCATCCTGATTCCGTGTTTGTGGAAAAAGGTCCGGCTTTCAAAACTACAAGGGGTAAAACTGTATACGGAGGTGGCGGCATCACTCCGGATATTTTTGTCCCATTCGATACAACAGGTTTTACCGGTGATCTGTCAGCGCTTTTTTATGACCAGGCCTTCGGCAAATTTATCTATCGCTACTATATTCAACACAAGAACGATTTCGATCAATACAAAAACCCGGCGGATTTTTCTATAAGATATACCGATACCAAAACTGCCCTTAACGATCTGTTTCAATTGGTTGGATCAGATAGTCTTCGCATCGAGAATCTTTCGGAACATGACCAGACAGAGCTTGAGAAAAGAATAAAAACCTGGCTGGCGAGGCAGATCTGGAGAATGGATGGCTACTACCAGGTGAATAATTCCTATGATGAAGTCGTTCGCCGCGCATTGGACGAACTTAAAAGAAATTAACCGTCATTTTTAAATGATAAATACCATCCCGGCCGGATGGCGTTTACCTTAACTGAAGTGTACCTGAATTTTTATGTTGCTTTATATTTGAGGGCGGTCAAGTAATTCCCGTTTTTCTACTTTATAAGATGAAATGAGACCTAAGCCGCCGCCAATTCCCACCAGTGCAAAATAAATCGCTTCGTTTTCGGTCTTTAAAAAGACATAATTATCGAGCACGTGTGCTACCAGCAGTCCAATGCCGGCACCGATCAGTAGCAACCCCCATTTTAGGTTACGGTAGGGAGCAGGCCGGTTAGCCTGGATCTTCGGGTTGAACCCTTTTTCAAGCATGGCCAGATTTTCACGTGTTTTAAGATACACAATGCCAAAGGTCATTGCGAAAGCACCGCCAAATAAGGTTATCGGAATTAATACTTCTTCGCCGCTCATGATGATTGTTTTTGTTCGTTTTTAATGTTGATTGTTATAGATATGACTACGATTGTTTTTCCCAGGTTACAGAGCCAAACTTTTCAGTAATTCTGCAACCTATGACTCAACACGAAAGCTTCAGGTTACAGGATAGTGTGGGTTTTTTTTGAATCAATCTTAAATGGTTGATTTATACCTTTATTATAAATTATTACCCCGTACCTGAACTTTTATTATAGGATAGACGAACCAAATTTCCCGTTTGCGATTATTATGGATTGTCGATTATGCCTTTTTTCGTAGATTTAATAGCTTTAGCCTGATTCCTGTGTGCAAATAATTTAGGCTTCTCTTTCGTCCATCTCTTACCTGGCCTTCACAAGACCTTTACCAGACCTTTACCAGACTTTCACGAGATCCAACTACCTGGCTTCTGTATGGTTAACATATGGCTTACATCAGCCATCCATATGTCGGGTATGGGGTGTGAGGTATGGGGTATGAGGTATATAAGGTTGAGACTGAACCGGAATTTTCAATTCCTTATTCGAGCAAAAAAGTTGGGACAAGTCCATTTCAATTATCGCGGAGCTCCCTTCCAGGAACTACTTGCAACTTATGGCTAAAATATTCTTAACTCTTATGACAACCTCATACCTCATACCCCATACCCCATACCCCATACCCCATACCTCATACCTCATCCACATACCCTAAACTTCCCGTACTTTGTAACCTCAACCCCCCTATTGTAGTCATATAACCGGAAAATGAATACCACGCTGACTGACAGTGAGATCATTAGCAGGGTCCTTAAAGGTGAACAGCAATTGTATGCAGAACTGGTCAATAAGTATCAGAATTTTGTATTTACGATCACCTTACGGTATGCAAAGCAGCGGGAAGACGCGGAAGAAATAGCACAGGATATATTCGTAAAAGCTTACCGTTCGCTTGCAGATTTCCGGGGTGATTCAAAGTTTTCAACCTGGCTATATACGATCGTCACCACGAGTTGTATTACATTTTTGAGAAAGAAAAAACTGGAGACAAGTTCTCTAGATAATGAAAGAGTGTTTGAAGTGGCGGATAGTCAGGACTCAGGGATGCGGGCAAATCAGGTAGAACAGAAATCAAAATTCGCTATGGTGAACCAGGCCATTCGATTATTAAGTCCCGATGATGCACAGATCATCACGCTTTTTTATAAAGGAGAACAATCGCTGGAAGAAATCGCGCAGGTAATGAAACTTGAAACGAATACAGTGAAGGTAAGATTGCACAGGGCAAGACAACGATTAAAAGAAAAAATGGAATCGAATTTTGCTCACGAAGTAAAAGATCTGATGGATTAATATACGTACCAAAAATATATTATGAACAATTCGCATCAAAATATGGAAGACCGCCTCTGGGAATATATTGACGGCACAATTCCCGAAAGCGAAAAAACATTTATCGCTCAAATGGTTCAATCCAACCAGGAATGGAAAACGAAATATGCCGAACTACTGGAAGTGCACCAATTGCTTCATACGCATATGGAAATGGAAGAACCCTCCATGCGCTTCCGCCAGAATGTAATGGAAGAAATCGCAAAATTCCAGATAGCACCGGCTACCAAATCTTATATCAATAAAAAAATCATTTGGGGCATCGGGGGATTTTTTGTGGTCATGCTTGCCGGCTTTATCGTTTATACCTTTTCCCAGGTTAACTGGCAGGATGCCGGTTCAACCGGTTCGCTCCCGGTAGATATTTCAAAACTCGATATGAGCAAAGTGTTTAACAACACCTATACGAATATCTTCATTATGGTGAATGTTGTGCTCGGACTTATGCTACTTGATATGTATTTGAACCAGAAGAAGAAGAAGGGCTTTGGGGTATAGCGAATTGTAGATTTTAGATTTGCGATTTTAGATTTGCGCTAATATCTGAATCAAAAAATTAAAATCTGAAATCGCAAATCTAAAATCTACAATTTTTAAATTAATGCTCTCAGATCTCAAAGCAGTGCGGTTTGTTTTGAAAATGGTACGCACTGTTTAAAATGCTTGCATTCATAAAATCCGTTCCATTCAATTTCTTTCTTCCATATGCTTCATGGATATGACCGAATACATGCACTGCCGGTTTGATTCTTGTTACCGTATCCAGCAGATTGCGGCATCCGACATTTTCTCCTTCATTGTTTATATCAAGAATATCATATGGTGGACCATGTGTGATCAAAAGGTGTGTGTCGTCCGGGATCATATCCCAATGCTTTTGTATTTCCATGCCCCGCTTCCTGTTAAATGCCCAATTGAAAAATTGCGGTTGAACGGGTGAACCCCAGATTTTAATGCCTTCAATCGTAATGCCCGTGTCGTTCAGGTAATGAATTCCTGGTGGCAACAATTCTTTTTCCTGACTGGTATGGCTGATCTTTTCAAGGTAAAAATCATGATTTCCGGCAATGAAAATTTTGTATTTGAAATCGAGTGTTCGAAACCAATCAAGAAAATCAACAACCTCTTCCATGCGACCTGTATCTGTGAGGTCGCCGGCATGAACGATAACATCTCCCGCAGGAAGCTGTAGGCGGTGATGTTGTAAGTGCGTATCGGAAACCACGACGAATTTCATGCTTGAAGATATAGAAGTTTGGGAGTTTGGATGTTTGGGTAGTTTGGGTAGTTTGGGAGTAACCATTTGTATTTTCTAATTCCATGAGGAATATCCAAACTTCCAAACTACTCTTTAAACTTCTTTTTTAATTCGGCCAGCTTCTGTTGAAATGGATCGGTTGCAGGCTGGACAGTTTTAGAGGAAGGGCCTTGTAAAGGTTTTTTTGTTGTAGCGGATCCGCTGTTGCCTTCCTTCATGGTGAGTCCGATCCTTTTACGGGAAACATCCACTTCTGTAACGGTTACCCTTACCTGCTGTTGCAGTTTCACCACGTTGTTGGGATCCGATACATACTGATTACTCAACTGGGAAATGTGTATCAGGCCGTCCTGCTTAACACCCAGATCGACAAAGACTCCGAAATTTGTAATATTCGTTACGATTCCCGTGAGTATCATACCCGCTTTCAAATCCTCTATGGTGCGGACATTTTCATCGAACCTGACTTCTTCCAATTGCTCACGCGGATCGCGGCCCGGTTTTTCCAGTTCTTTCAGTATATCCGCAAGCGTATATTCGCCGACCTTTTCCGACACATATTTTTTAATATCCAGTTTCTCTTTCCATACTGAATTTTGTAACAGTTCGGAGATGTTGCTTTTCAGGTCTGCGGCGATTTTTTCCACTACATAATAACTTTCGGGATGTACCGAACTGTTATCGAGTGGATTGATACCGCTCCTTATCCGTAAAAAGCCAGCAGCCTGTTCAAACGTTTTCGGTCCCATCTGGCTGACCTTTTTTAACTCTTCCCGGCTTTTAAAACTTCCCTGCTGTGCACGGTGATTCACGATATTTTTTGCCAGTGTTGTATTCAGTCCCGAAACATAACTGAGTAAGTGCCGGCTTGCCGTATTCACGTCCACCCCTACACGATTTACGCAACTCACCACCACTTTGTCAAGTTCTTCTTTTAATTTGACCTGGTTCACATCGTGCTGGTATTGACCCACGCCTATGGACTTTGCATCTATTTTTACGAGTTCACTGAGAGGATCCAATAATCGCCGGCCAATACTTATAGCACCGCGTACAGTAATATCTTCCTGCGGAAATTCTTCTCTTGCCACTTCTGAAGCGGAATAAATAGAAGCACCACTTTCATTTACCATGAACACAGGCATCTTCATTCCGAAATCTATTGAACGAACCATGTGTTCAGTTTCCCTGCCCGCGGTACCATTACCTATACCAATGGCTTCAATATTGAACTTTATTACCAGAGATTTCAATTCACTAATCGCTTTCGTTTGCTCCTGCTGCGGCGGATGTGGGAATATCGTACTGTAATGAATAAAATTTCCGTGTTCGTCCAGACAGACAACTTTACATCCTGTGCGGAACCCGGGATCAATGGCAAGAATTCTTTTAGAACCCAGCGGGGCGGCAAGCAATAACTGCTGAAGATTACCTGAAAACACCTGAATGGCGTCTTCATCCGCACTGTTCTTGCTCGATATTCGAAATTCATTCTCTATAGATGGTTTCAGCAACCGGGCATAACCATCGCGAATGGCATCAGCAACATGTGCGGCAGCTTCAGTCCGGTTTCGAACGAAGAGTATATTCAAAGCATGAAGCGCAGTTTCTTCATCAATAGAAATATCCATGGAGAGATAACCATCTTTCTCTCCACGGCGAATGGCAAGTACCCTGTGTGAAGGGCATTTTGAAAGAGACTCGTTGAATGTAAAATAATCCCTGTATTTCTGTGCCTCGGCCACTTCTTTTTTAGAACTCATCACACGTGAGGACAGGATTGCTTTTTCACTGAATAATTTCCTGATGGCTTCCCGGGCCTTCTCATTTTCCGCAACCTGCTCTGCGATAATATCCCGTGCTCCCTGTAAAGCTTCTTTAACATCTTTCACCTGATCAGTAATAAAATTTTTGGCTTGTATAACAGGATCTTCATTATCCTGTTTCAATAGTGCATGTGCCAGAGGTTCCAGTCCCTTCTCAATTGCAGCAACAGCTTTTGTTTTTCGTTTCGGCTTGAAAGGCAGGTAAAGATCCTCTAGTGTTGTGGCATCATATAACTTTTCAATCCTGTCTCTCAGTTCGGCAGTCAACTTTCCTAAACCATCAATTGTTTTCAATACGGTTTCTTTTCTCTTCCTGAGGTCGGAATAATAAAGAAGTTTTTCTGAAATGGTTCCGATCTGAACTTCATCAAGATTCCCTGTTGCTTCTTTTCTATACCGCGCTATGAAGGGAATTGTTGCGCCCTCCGCAATTAATTGCGAAACATTTGTTACCTGTTTTACCGAAAAGGAGGATTCGGAGGCAATATGTCGGATGTAATGGTCTTCCATCGTTTTAAACGAGTCGCAAGATAAATTACTTTAGGCTGTGATCGTTCATGATGTCTGATGTTGCAATCCATAATCATGCATTTCAAAAAAATTTAGGATATTCTTGGTTACTGCTGCTTAGTAGAGATCGCTGCTTCTTCCTACCTTTATCGTCCACTTTTACAAGAAAAATGAATATCAAAAATAACATCCTTGAAACGATCGGGAATACACCTTTGATCAGGTTGAATAAAATAACACGGGAGTTACCTTGTACCGTTGTGGCAAAGGTTGAATATTTCAATCCGGGAAATTCTGCCAAAGACCGAATGGCTATCAAGATGGTGGAAGTTGCCGAAAAAGAAGGAAAACTGAAACCAGGGGGAACTATCATTGAATGTACTTCCGGAAATACAGGGATGGGACTTGCACTTGCAGCTATCGTTAAAGGATACAAATGCATATTTGCTACAACAGATAAACAATCGAAGGAAAAAGTTGATATACTGAAAGCGTTGGGAGCTGAAGTCATTGTTTGTCCTACAAACGTTGAACCTGAAGATCCACGATCTTATTATTCAACTGCACGAAGGCTTTCAAAGGAAATACCGAATTCATTTCACTGCAATCAATACGACAACCTGGCGAACAGACTCGCACATTATGAAACGACAGGTCCCGAGATCTGGGAGCAAACAGAAGGAAAAGTCACTCACCTTGTTGTGGCCACGGGTACCGGCGGTACTGTAACCGGAACCGCAAAATTTTTAAAAGAAAAAAATCCTTCTATCCAGGTGTGGGCAATGGACCCTGTTGGTTCGTTGCTCACGAAATATTTCCATACTGGTTCAATCGACATCAATGAAGTGCATCCTTATTTCACGGAAGGGATTGGTGAAGATTTTATTCCCGAGAACTATGATATGAAATATGTCGACAACTTTCAGCAGGTTACTGATAAGGATGCGGCCATCATGACACGCAGACTGGCAAAGGAGGAAGGTTTATTTTGTGGTTATAGTGCGGGTACAGCCTTGCAGGGACTATTACAGTTGAAAGCAACATTGAAGAAAAATGACCTGGTTGTGGTAATCCTGCATGATCATGGGAGCAGATATGTAGGGAAAGTATATAATGATCAATGGATGATGGAAAGGGGATTCCTCGATGTAAAAACGTTTAAGGATATCGTTAGCGGGCGTGGGATAAAAAGACTGATCACCGTAGAACCCGAACAGGGAGTGGGTGAGGCATTCGAATTGATGCAGAAATATCATATCGAAAATATCCCGGTAATCAAAAACGGGGAAGTCATCGGCGCCATCAGTGAAAGTGGATTGTTTGCGCGCATGATGGGTAATGGTCATGACGTTAAAAGCAAGAAAGTGGTTGAAGTACTGGAAAAGCCCTACCCCGTAGTTTCTTTTGATACCGTTGTGGAGAGGATCAGCTCTCTGATCAACAAAGAGAACGGAGCCGTACTATCCAAGGATGAGAAAGGTGATTATCATATTGTCACAAAGTATGACGTAATACAAGCGCTGGGGGGGAAATGAACGGCGGGTATCAGGTATCAGCGATCCCACACTGCTGATTGCTAATCTAACTTTTTTCAAAGTTAAGGTTGGGATACCGGATACCAGATACCCGATACCATAACTCCACACACCGCGTTCCATACAGGCACCTAGCACTTCTACGCCTGCCATACTGTTAACTCCCTATACCTATTCGTAGTTCTACTAGATGCTTTTCGTAGTTGTACGACAAGCTCGACTGTAAGCCTACGCACAGCGACGTAAATACCGAACGAAAATAATAGGGCAGTTCTGCTCTTGTTAACCCCCTCTTGTGGATATACATTTGTTACAGAAGTTGATTGATATTAAT
>DATLDA010000179.1:0-14926 GCA_035526135.1 Flavitalea sp. | reverse complement strand
ACTTCTACCTGAGAAAAATCCGGGTTGATGGTGATATCAAGGTTCAGAGAAGAAGTGACACCTATCTTAACATCTGCGCCCACTTTTTTTTGCCATGTTTCAGTTTTTCCTGACTCATAATTTTTACTGATCCCGCCAAGTGCATAAGGGATGACAGATATATTCGTACCGACTGAAGGTGGTGGAGTTTCCCATACCAGGTTTCCTGAATAGGCCAGTGAGGCAGTAGGAAATTGTCGTGGAACCGGCGCCCAGCTTGACTTTTCAGTGGTCTTCAAATCAAGCCGGCTGAAATTTATCCCCCATTTATTGATCCCTTTCCTGAATCGGATCGTCGTAAAGGGGATGGCTATCTCCAGGGTCCATTTTTCTGTATCATATGTTACCTGAGATATCCATTTATTATCCCAGTTCAGGTCAACACTTCCGCCTGCATACATGGTGCCGTCCCATTGCGCACCAGCAGCATTGGCACCAAAAGAGAAACCATTCGTCTGATCATCAAACGGATCCATGAACAATAGAAAATTATCGTTTTTGCCGAATGCGAAATCCCTTCGTAAAGATTCAACGTAATAAGGACCTGGCATGCCATGAAAGCATTCCGCCACGAGGTACAGATTATTATCATCGAAAGCCATCCGCACATCTGTGCGCACTTTTGCACGGCTGGTATCCATAGGAAGCACCATATAAAAGTTGGAGGCAATCGCAGCTCCTTTCCATGCTTCCTCATTTAATACTCCATCGATGATGATGGGAGAAGTGACTTTCCGGATGATGAGTTCGTAAGCGTCATTCTTTTTTTGCGCAACGGTCGTCAGGGAGAATAATAATAAAAAACAAAGCAGCAGTTTCATTGGCAATTATGTTTCACGCAAAGGCGCAAAGTAAGCAAAGGAGCAAAGAAAAGTCTTTGCTTCTTATTTTTTCTTTAGCCACCGAAGGTGGCCGGCTACTTTGCCTGTCCGACTGCGTTAGACGGGCGGGCGTGAAACAATTTATTCAACCCGCCAAAGCAACCTTTAATCGAAAAATCTTGCAAACACGAAGAGAATTTGCAATATTGAGCGTATATCCACTCCTTATGAGAAACACATCCCGTATTGTTTGTCTGCCTGTAGTTACTCATCTGCGCCAGTCTTTTGTGACCAATCTTTCCCGTCGGAATGTAACCCTTGTGATCTATTCTTCTCCCAATCAACAAGGTGCTGCTGCAATCGAGCGTCGTGCAAAACTTTTTATCATGAAAAATAACTGGAAGAAAGTGATTTGAAAAAATTTCACGCAAACAAACACGCCACTTTCGGTGGCTAAAGAAAATACAAAAGAAGCAAAGATTTGTCATAGCAGCTTTGCTTCCTTGGCGTCTTTGTGTGAAACTGCTTTTAACTGAAATGATTTATATTCCGGTTCTAATCACCGGAACATGAAACCGATTGCTGCCTTTGTTATATTATGGGTGCTCTCTGGTCCGCAATGCAAAGTCGCCCGACAATCTTCTGCTGCTTTATTCACTGCTCCTATTGGCGTACAGGCCTACACTTACAGGAACAGCTGGGCAAATCCACTTGCCGTTTTTGACACAATTAAAAATCTTGGAATCACCGAATACGAAGGAGGTACTGTAAAAGGGTATACCGCAGTCGAAACGAGAAGACTGCTTGAAGAACAAGGTATCCATATCAGGTCTACAGGAACCAGTTTTGAAACACTCCAGGATGACAGCAAACTCAAAGCATTCATTAATGAAGCAAAATTGTTAGGTGCTTCTTATATCATGACTGCGTGGATACCCCATGGAAAAACATTTGAAACGGCGGATGCGCAAAAAGCCATTCAGGTGTTCAACAAAGCAGGGAAAACCATTCGTGATAGCGGACTTACATTTTGTTATCATATTCACGGGTATGAATTCAAACCCTATGAAAACGGAACCTTGTTCGATTATATGATGAAAAACTGGAACCCTGCAACTGTTTCCATTGAGATCGATATCATGTGGGCTTATTTCGGTGGCGCTGATCCTGCAAAACTCATCCTGAAGTATGCCGACCGGATGAAACTGATGCACGTTAAAGATTTACGGAAAGGAGTTGAAAGAAATGATACCGGTTTAACTGCTGTCGAGAATGATGTTGCGGTGGGAACTGGGCAGCTCAATATCCCGGAGATCATGAAAGCGGCGAAGAAAGCTGGGATCAAACATTATTTTATTGAGGATGAAAGTCCATTACATGGCCAACAGATCCCGGAGACGATACGGTATCTGAGAAACCTTAGGGAATTTTAAACCTTGTCCTCGGCGAATACAAAGACCTACTACGACACTTAAATGCACATAGTGTTTTCCTTTGCAACTTTGCTTACTTTGCGTCCTGGCATGAAACAAAACAAATTTACTTGGTATGAAAAAAACAACACTCTATTCCAGAAGAAAATTCGTGGGTGCGACCTCGTTAGCTATGTTAGCGGCAGCCTCCGATTCATTCGGGTTCCCGGCTATCATAAAAAATTTTAGCAAGCCTGATTCGAAGATCAACGGTGTACAAATCGGTGTGATCACGTATTCATTTCGTACGCTCCCAGGCAATGCCGAACAGATCCTGAAGTATTGTGTTGACAGTGGAATTAGTGCCATTGAATTAATGGGCCCGACTGCTGAAGAATTTGCCGGTGCGCCGCATACCAGTACGGAAGTTCGGCAGGGTCCTGGCGGTCCTCCGCGCGGTACTGTCACCGACGAACAACGTACAGAACAACAAAACCGGATGAAGGCAATAGCTGATTGGCGGGCATCGGTATCGATGGATAAATTCGAACAATTGAGAAAAATGTATAAGGATAAGGGCGTAAAGATCTACGCTTTTAAGCCAAGTGCATTAGGTGACAGGAATACAGATGCTGAAGTGGAATATGCATTGCGTGCGGCAAAAGCTTTGGGAGCAACACATGTTACCGTTGAATTGCCGGGCAATGCAGTGCAGTCAAAAAGACTGGGTGATCTTGCATCAAAACATAAGGTGGGCATTGGTTATCATGGTCACCTTCAACAAACCATATCAGCATGGGATGAAGCACTTGCACAATCAAAATACAACGGCCTGAATTGTGATATTGGTCACTATGTAGCCGCAGGTTTTAATCCGATCCCTTTGCTCCAAAGCAAACATGATAGGATTTACAGCATGCACCTGAAGGACAGGAAGTCAAAAGAAAACGGTCAGGCCAATATGCCATGGGGCGAAGGAGACACACCCATTGTGCCGGTACTTCAACTCATGAGAAAAAGCAATTACAAATTTCCTGCTACCATTGAACTTGAATACCCGGTTCCTGAAGGTTCTGATCCTGTAAAGGAAGTAGCAAAGTGCCTTGACTACTGCAGGAAGGCACTTGCGAAAAAATAAGGTTACCAGTTAGAATGTAAAACTAACCAGGCAGCATACCCGAATTAACTTACATGCTTCGTGAGCACTTTGGCTAATTCAAACATGGAGATCTGATCTTTTCCAAAAACAGGCTTCAGCTTGCTGTCGGCATTGATCATCCTCCGGTTCTTTTTGTCCTGGAGATTGTTTTTCTTGATATAGTCCCAGATCTTTTTGATGATCTCAGTTCTTGGAATCGGTTTAGTACCGATTACTTCAGCAAGCTTGTCGCTCGGTGTAAGAGGCGCCATGAATCCTGCATTTGGTTTCCTGGCTGATTTTTTCTTGGCTGCTTTTTTAGGAGCTGCTTTTTTTCCTGCTTTTTTTGGGGCTGCTTTTTTAGCTGATTTTTTCGAAGCTGCTTTTTTGGCCATGTCTGGTTAGATTTTAAGTGAAGTCAATTTGCATAGGCGCAATGACGGCGCTAATATATCACAAAGTCATCAACATATTAAAATTCCTGTTTTTCCGAGGAGGCGAGTGTTGACAACTTGTTATTATCCGGGAGAAAATGTCCGCATAAAATTGTCAAAATATGAGAAATTATTAGGCAGATAGTGATTTATTTTTCAGAACCTTTTTCGTTCGATTTACGAGAGTTCAATCGTCATCGACATCACCAAAATGACATCACATTTGCCTTTAAAAAGTTTATAATACCTTGGCGATATGTTATTCTTCACAGTAATCTTTTCACATGTCAGATAGAAATAAACGCCGGTCTTTTTTAAAAAATATTACGCTCGGTGGCATTGGCGCTGCAGTTCCCAATCCGTTAATGAAACAAAATTCGATCGGATTGTCTGCGGGGAAAGACATAACAAAAAGTAATTCTAAAAGAAAATACAATGCGCCATACAAGGACGAATTTTTGAACCGGGTAGCGTTTCCAATCGGAGGCATTGGTGCGGGTATGTTTTGCATCGAAGGTTCAGGAGCAATTTCACATATGAGTGTGCGTAATAAGCCGGACATCTATCATGAACCAGGCACGTTCGCAGCGATTCATGTTAAAGGGATGAATAACGGCGCAAAAATTATTGAAGGACCTGTGCCTTCGTGGAAATTTTTTGGACAGAAAGGAACAGGAAATGGTGCAGCAGGAACCACGTTCGGACTTCCGCGTTTTAAAGAAGCAGTTTTTACTACTGCCTTTCCCTTTTGCACAATTGCATTACAAGATCCAGATCTTCCATTAAAAGTGCAGATCAGAGGATGGAGTCCTTTTATTCCAGGAGATGAAGACAATTCCGGTTTGCCTGCGGGTGCACTGGAATACCGGTTCTTCAATACCGGTACGACATCGCTTGATGCTATATTTTCTTACAACGCAAAAAATTTCATGACGAACGACCGGGAGGCAATGAATTCAATTGGGAAAATAAAAAATGGATTTATACTTCGACAGCAGGCAACTCCTGTTAAACCAGAATTGAAAGGTGATTTCGCCATTATCACAGACCAGGACAATACAATCGTTGATCATTGCTGGTTTCGCGGAGGTTGGTGGGATCCATTGACCATGGCATGGAATAGTGTTCGCGATGGCATTATAAAGAATGTAGAGCCCGTGGAAAAAGATGCTCCCGGAGCGTCGCTCTTTGTTTCATTTTCCCTCTCACCGGGTGCTACCAAAACGATCCGTTTGATGTTGACCTGGTATGTACCGGAGACTGACATTCATATTGGTGAAGTGGCAACCGATGAAAAGAAAAATTGCGACCCTGCTGCCGGATGTTGTGCCGGGCCGGAAAGTATTGGGGTGACTATACGGAAAAAGTCGTCCTCTCCAAATTACAAACCCTGGTATAGCAGTCAATTCAACAGCATTGAAGAAGTCTCGGCATACTGGATAAAGCATTATGATGAACTGCATAAAAAATCAACACTTTTCAAAGATGCTTTTTATTCAACATCCCTACCAGCGGAAGTGATCGAAGCAGTTGCCGCAAATCTTACTATTCTAAAATCTCCTACAGTATTGCGACAATACGATGGTCGACTCTGGAATTGGGAAGGTTGTGGAGATAGTGGCGGATGTTGTCATGGTTCCTGTACGCATGTTTGGAATTATGCACAGGCGCTTCCACATTTGTTTCCAAGACTCGAAAGATCATTACGTGATACAGAGTTTTGTGAAAATCAAAACTACGCGGGTCATCAGGGTTTCCGCGCGAATATGCCTATCAGTCCACTTAAACACGATTTCCATGCGGCGGCAGACGGACAACTCGGAGGCATCATGAAAGTGTATCGTGAATGGCGTATCAGTGGCGATTCTGTATGGATGAAGAAGTTGTACCCGATGGTAATAAAGAGTATGGATTACTGTATTGGTGTATGGGACCCGAAAGAAAAAGGCGTGGTTGAAGAGCCGCACCATAACACATATGATATTGAATTCTGGGGAGCTGATGGAATGTGTACCAGTTTCTACCTCGGTGCATTGAGAGCAGTGATCGAAATGGGAAAACACCAACACCTGGAAATAGATAAATATGAAAGATTGTATCTCAAGGGAAAAGAATACATGGAAACAAAACTATTCAACGGAGAATATTTTTTCCAGGAGATTGAATTTAAAAAGCTGAACGCTCCTGATCCTGCAACCGCAAAATCATTTGGCGGAGAATATTCTGATGAAGCAAAAGCTATCCTGCAAAAGGAAGGCCCTAAATACCAATATGGCCTCGGTTGCCTGAGCGACGGCGTATTGGGATCGTGGATTGGGCATATGTGCGGACTGCATGATCTGATCGATCCGGAAAAAATAAAAAGTCATCTTATAGCCGTACACAAATACAATTTGAAAAATGATCTTAGTGATCATGCAAATCCGCAGCGTCCTGCTTATGCATTGGGGAAAGAGGGCGGCTTACTATTGTGCAGCTGGCCGAAGGGAGGCAAGTTGTCATTGCCTTTTGTATACAGCGATGAGGTCTGGACAGGTATAGAATACCAGGTTGCTTCGCATCTGATGTTGCGAGGAAAGGTGAAGGAAGGCTTGGAAATAGTCCGCGTGTGCCGCGACCGGTATGACGGAAGAATACGTAATCCATTCAACGAATATGAATGTGGGCACTGGTATGCACGTGCAATGTCAAGTTATGGATTGTTGCAGGGATTGACAGGTGTTAGATATGATGCAGTGGATAAAATATTATTTATTGATTCGAAGGTCGGAGATTTTACATCTTTCATTTCAACTGCAACGGGTTTCGGAACTATTAGTCAGAAAGCCGGAAAACCATTATTGAAAGTGGTTCTGGGAGAAATTGATGTGAAAAAATTTATTCTTGCAGGGATCGCGTTTAAAAGCAACACATAGAAAATAGAGGTACACATAGGAATTTACTTTGCGTCTTTGCCTGTCCGACTGCGTCAGCCGGGCGGGCGTGAAACAATATTAGATCCTTCGCTTCGCTTAGGACAACGTAGGCAATCGCAAATCTATAATCTGCAATACACTTTGCGTCTTTGCTTCCTTTGCAGCCTGGCGTGAAACAAAAAGAAATAAATGCTTGCTCGAAGAAAATTTATACGAAATACAGGAATCGCCGGAGCCGGATTTTTGTTTATTCCATCTGACATTTACACAACTGGGGAAAATCCATATCGAAAAGATGCAGTGCAGGACTATCTCAAAGTGAGCGATACTGCCACGATGAACGATTACATCGGCAAAAAACTTGATCTTTCCTACCGAAATCGTATCCTGGCGCAGGAGGTCGACGCGCTCGTTGAACCGTTCCGTAATAGAACAGAAACACATTTATGGCAATCAGAATTTTGGGGGAAATGGTTTACATCGGCAGTGCTTGCATACAAATATCGGCCGAATCCGGAACTGAGAAATATCCTGGAGATAGCCACAAAGAAATTGATTGCCACTCAAACACCGGATGGATACATCGGTAATTATAAAAAGGAAAGTAGTTTAGCGCAATGGGATATCTGGGGCATGAAATATTGTCTTCTTGGGTTATTGGACTATTATGATCTGACGAACGATAAAGCCAGCCTGGATGTAGCTGTACGGCTTGCAAATTATCTAATCAAAGAAATCAACGATAAAGGCGGGATCATTGTAACCAAAGGCAATTATCGCGGGATGGCAGCATCTTCTGTGCTGGAACCAATTGTTCGTCTGTATGCAAGGACAAAAAATGAAAAATATTTATCATTTGCAGAAGAAATTGTCCGGCAATGGGAAGCCGGTGATGGTCCTGCTCTCATAAGTAAGTCTTCCCTGGATGTAAGTAAACGGTTTCCGAAACCGAAAAGCTGGTATAGTTGGGAACAGGGACAGAAAGCTTATGAAATGATGTCCTGTTATGAAGGGTTGTTAGAATTGTATCGCGTAACTGGCAATAACAGATATAAAGACGCAGTAGAAAAAACCTGGCAAAACATTCGAGATACGGAAATCAATATTGCGGGTTCGGGTGCATCGGAAGAAATGTGGTTTGAAGGAAAGAAGCGGCAGGCACAACCTGTGACGCATTTTCAGGAAACCTGTGTTACTGTTACGTGGATAAAATTGAATCAGCAGTTATTTCGTTTATCCGGCGATTCAAAATATGCAGATGAAATCGAACGCTCGTATTATAATGCATTACTGGGAGCAATGAGTCCGGATGCAAGTGACTGGGCTAAATACACGCCACTGAATGGTCAAAGATTACCTGGAAGCGGACAATGCGGGATGGACCTGAATTGTTGTGTAGCTAGTGGTCCGCGTGGACAATTCACTTTACCGCTTACTGCAGTGATGACGATGCAACAGGGTGTATCAGTTAATTTTTTTGTTGATGGAACTTACGGATTGAAATCTCCCAAAGGCAGGAAGATCACTCTTATTCAAAAAACTGATTATCCGGTTTCAGGAAATATTATCATTGAATTGCAATTGGAAAAAGGGGAGGAGATGCTTGTGCGTGTGCGGATACCTTCCTGGAGCGTAAGAAACAAAGTAACAATAAATGGAAAAGAAGCAAGTGGAATTATACCCGGTACTTATCTGAAAATAAAAAAACTGTGGTCTTCCAATGATAGGATCGAAGTGGAATTCGATATGCGCGGCCGGATTGCAAAATTGGGAGATGATGAGGGAAAATACATTGCCATTTCAAGAGGACCCGTTGTATTCGCAAGAGAATCGGGTGTAGGAGGTCCGCCGCTGAATACGGTCAATAAACCGGTAATAGATAACGAAGGTTTTCTACAAATGAAAAAAGTTGAACGGAATAAAATTGATGAATATCAAATGGTATACTCGGCATTGTTTATTCCCGAGGCTTATACTGAAGCTGCGGCAAAGCCAATTCCAATCGAATTGGTGGATTATGCATCTGCAGGTAACGGCAAAGAAAAAACAACTTTCCAGGTTTGGATGCCGCAATTATATAGTGGGAGATAATCTTGTTGCTGGTTGCTGGTTGCGTGTTGCGTGTTGCTGGTTGCAGATTTGAGTAAGTTAGTTGGCTGTCTATTCCGATAAGATAAATTAAATCTGCAATCGCAAATCTAAAATCTGCAATACACTTTGCGGTGGTGAACTTAAATAATTTTCAAAGCAGTACCTTTTCCAAAAATCGATTCATGCATAAATTACTTCCGGTATTCGCCACTACATTCTTGCTGGCTGCCTGTAATCAACCTCAGAAAACAAATAATAATGAAGGCCTCGACCTGTTAAGTGTCGACACTTTATCTGCAACCATTCAGCAACTGGCGTCCGATGATTTTATGGGTAGAAAGCCTTTCACGGAAGGGGAAACAAAAACGGTTGCTTACCTCGAAAACAGGTTTCGGCAAATGGGACTTGCACCGGGCAACGGAAACAGTTATATCCAGGAAGTGCCGATGGTGAGTATCACAGCACAGGCAGATCCGAAAATGGATATTCAATCTGCAAGGGGTAACATGCAACTAAAAGCACCTGATGATTATGTGATCTGGACTGACAGGGTAGATTCTGGCCAATCATTTAGTGACGATGAATTAGTTTTTGCCGGTTACGGGGTTGTAGCGCCGGAGTATAACTGGAATGACTATGCGGGGATTGATGTACGAGGAAAAGTGGTGATGGTGCTTGTGAATGACCCCGGATTCAATGCAGGAGACACTTCCCTATTCAAGGGGAAAAGCATGACGTATTATGGCCGGTGGACCTATAAATTTGAAGAAGCTGCAAGACAGGGTGCGAAAGGATGCCTGGTGATACACAATACGCTGGCTGCCGGCTATCCTTTCAACGTGCAGCAATCAAATTTCAATACGAGCAGGCTGAGATTGGATAGCAGAGGTACGAATGAAAAATTATGCAATATCATTGGCTGGATAACCCAGGATGCAGTTAAACGCCTGATTACATTTTCCGGAAAAGACACCGCTATGATCGTACAGTCTGATAAATCCGGATTCAAGGCAGTTCCATTAGGATTGAAAGCATCTACTTCCATGCGGATAAATACCGTATACAACAAATCCCGAAATGTAATTGCAAAAGTTACAGGTAGCAAATATCCCGATGAGTACATCATCTACACCGCCCATTGGGATCATTTTGGTATCGGCAAACCGGATAATACCGGTGATTCGATTTACAACGGCGCACTGGACAATGCAAGTGGTACCGCCGCTGTACTCGAACTTGCAAGAGCATTTAAGAATACGTCTACACCACCTGAACGCACCATAGTTTTCCTTGCCGTCACAGCCGAAGAACAAGGATTATGGGGATCTGCCTATTATGTGCAACATCCTGTTTATCCTCTTGAAAAAACAGTCGCAAACATTAATATTGACGGAGTAAATAAAAATGGAAGAAGCAAAGATATAGTAGTTGTAGGCAAGCAGCAGTCGGAGCTGGAGGATGTTTTGAAAAGTGTGCTCGATCAGCAGGGAAGGTATTTGTCATTCGAACCACACCCTGAAGCAGGCTATTATTTCCGCTCAGATCATTTCAATTTTGCTAAAGCCGGTGTTCCCGCATTATATACTGAATCGGGATCAGACATTGAAGGAAAAGGAATAAAAGAAGGAGAGCGGTTACAGGATGAATATACTTCCAAATATTATCATCAACCCTCCGATCAATTTGATAGCAGCTGGGATTTAAAAGGAAGTATTACAGACCTGCAAATGTTTTTTCTGGTCGGGAAGAAACTAGCATTCGGACATACCTGGCCCGGCTGGAAACAAGGTTCTGAATTTAAAATGCTGCGTGATAGAACAAATAATGTAAGGGAGTAATGTTGTTTCACGCCCGCCCGGCTGACGCAGTCGGACAGGCAAAGACGCCAAGGCAATTTCAGATTTTAGATTTGCGATTTTAGACGTTGTCGTATGGGAAGCGAAGGATCTATGATTTATTGTTTCATGCAAAGGAAGCTAGGACGCAAAGTAAACGCCTATGTGTACCTATGTTTCTATGTACCTATGTGTTACTTTTTTGGTTGATGCATCATCAATTCGTTTATGATATTCGTCATTTCACCCACCGGCATTTTTTGTACCAGATAGAAATGATTTTTTCCTGTACTGTCCCACGAGTTGGAACCATCTTCATGCATGACCATTCTTCCTGGTACAATTTCGAAATAAGGAGACACCCCCTTTACCGCTACAAAAATGGCTGTCTGGTCCCAACTCATTCTTCCTTCTTTATCTTCAGCTGCCATCGGAATGCTGATCCGGAAAACGTCTTTGACAGGGCTGTTGCTGATCGATTCGTTTCTGATCAGGGGCAGACCTGTTTTTATTTTTTGACCGATTTCGAAACCACTCAATAGAATATCTGTCGGCCATGCTGCAAACACTTTTTTCGAAGCAGGCGCATCCCTGTGGACATTGTATTCCCTCCCTTGCGGAAATCGTCCTGCCATACAAACAAGCAATTTGACTTTTCTTTTCACCAGATCGGTACCTGTTAATTTGGAAACTACGTCAGGCGGCGATGCCAGAAGATTGGCGAGATTCGTTAAAAATCCAACCGTAACAATGGTCACTGTATGATCCGGCTGCGAAGCCAGAACTTTCCGATAGACCGTTACAGCATCCGGGGTTTCCTCGTTTGATTTTATTGAATGTGGATAGCGGGCAATGATCGTATCGGTCCAATGCTGAAAATCTTTATCCGTTACTGCATTTCCTTTCGGCACACCAATCGGAATATCGGGCCGGTGGAAATAAGTATTGAATACGTTAATAACAGCCGCTACATGCTGGTATTTCGAACTTGCAACAGTCGCCAGGATTTTTACTTTGTTGCTATCTGCGAATGCATGGAGCAATGTAATGGCACCGACATCATCATAATCAGGTCCGATATCTGTATCAAATATGAGACTGACTGATGCACGTTCCTGATAAGGTTTGAAACAACCAGCTACTGGAAGAAAGTACAAAGCGATGAAGGCAATCTTTATTTTATTCATACGAAGTGAAAAAATGAGGTACTATAAAATAAAACAATGATAACTAAGTTTTCAAATGCTCTTTGTGATCCTTTGTGTTCTTGATATTCCTGTATTTATCCAAAAGAAAAAGTCAGACCTGTGCCTGACTCTCTTATTTATTCAGATGTACTAGTTTTATTTCCTGGTCGAATCAGGTGCTTGTCCCATCATTTTCGCCATTGCGGCAGCGTCCATATAAGCCCAATGTTCCGCAGCTTTTCCATCCTTGTATCTTACGACTTCTAAAGTTTTCATATCATAAGGCCCCTTGGGCATACCCATCGTACCATTGCTTGTACCTGTAAAGCGCATGAGCGAGAATACATACTCACTATCTGCAAGTTCTTTGATCACCTCCATTTTCATGTCAGGAAAGTCCTTTTTCATGGAGGAAATAAAGGCCTTTAGGCTGTCTCTGCCCACATCTCCACGATCGGTATGATCAACAAAATCACTGGCAACTGCGCTATCGATCTGACTTGCATCTCCTGTCTCAAACGCTTTGTTTACAATATGCGAAGCTGCAAGGTTTTTTTGCATAGGAGAATCTTCTTTGGATGCAGTCGAATCATCGTTACAAGCAGTAAAAAAGCACAAGACAATGAAGAATACAAAAAGTGTTCTGGTCATATAAAAGAGTTTTGGTTAGGGACCAAAAGTAAAGGTATTTGACTGCAAAGGATGCGACAAGTATCCTTTCACGCAAAGGCGCAAAGGAAGCAAAGACGCAAAGGAAAACAGATGCCTCACGCGTGCGCAAGTGTTCTCAATAGGGCCATTGGACAAATGTCAAACTTATCTGCCTGCGGGCATAACTTGTGCCTCAGTTATACTGTTTGAAAGAAATCAATCCGGGGCGGTAGTATCCAGCTCTTTCAGGATCTTGTTTACATCTTCCTCTGTGGTCGTTAATTTTGATTTGCATATTTTTATCAACAAGGCTGCCCGCTTGACTTTTTCCGAAAGTTCGTCAACAGATATTTCACCCTGTTCTATTTCCAGCACAATTTTCTGGAGTTCTTCAAATGCATCAGTATAATTGATTTGTTCATTCATGTGTAAATTCTTTCGTGGTTGTGATGGTACTGTTAATACTTCCATCTGCAATTAAGGTAGTCAATTGATCATCCTTTTCAACCTGACTGATGTTTTTAATGGCCCTTCCATTCAGCAGGGTAATGCTGTAACCACGGTTCAAAACATTCTGTGGATCAATATTTCTCAGGTTCTTTTCGATGGCATTTAGCTCGGAATTCGAAAATTTAATTCTCCGGTAAGCGCTGTCGGTCATTTTTTCTTCTATATGAACGACTTTTTCTTTTTTAGTGAGCAGCTGATAAGTAGAACTTCTGAATAGCTGGTGCAGATATTGAATGATATTATTTTTCAGTTGCCCGAAGCGTTCATTTACTTCTTTTCGAAGCACATTTTCAATATGTACTACGCGTTGCCGGCTTGCAGGAAAGAAAACCTCCGTATTTTTCCTGATATCGTTTCGAATTCTTTGCAGGCTTACCCTGTTATTTTGGAAAACAAAACGTGCTTGCCGAACCAATGATTGTGTCAGACTTCTGAGCTGATGTTTATTATCATTTACAATGGTAACGGTAACAGATCGGAATAGTTTTAATTCAGACTGAAATTGGATACGATTATCATGAAGCAGTCTTTTTGCTCTTTCAAAAAGAACATCTTCCGCCTTTCGGACAGGCATTGCAAAATCATTGAATAGTTGGATAAGGTATTCTGCAAGCTTGGTCGGTGTGATGGCATTGGAAAAGGAGATTTGTTCGGTTACCGTTTCGTTCGTCACATGTCCGATTCCGGTAATGACAGGGAGGGGGAAGAGTGCGATTTGTTTTGCCAGCCGATAGTTGTTGTAACAGGAAAGGCCGATATCCCCACCACCACCGCGGATGATGGCGACCGCATCAAAATGATGTATAACTTTTTTGATACGTTTCAATTGTTGAATAATTCCGGGAACTGCATTATCTCCCTGTAAAACAGAAGGAAACAACATTTGGAAAAATTGATACTTACGCGGATTGTTTTCCAGTATTTTCAGAAAATCTGCATACCCTTTACTTGATTCCACTGAAATAATTGCGATCCTTTGTGGAAGGAGGGGAAGTGTAAGGGATTTGTTATTGTAGAAAATTCCTTCTGCGCGTAGCCTGGAGATTGTTTCCTGTTTTTCTTTTTCAAGGTCACCCATTGTATAATACGGGTCGATGTCAAGGATATGGAGAGCAAGTCCGTGTTCAGGCTCGAACGCAATGCGAACCAGTATCAATACTTTAATGCCATCTTTCAATGGTTCGTGCAGGGTGCTGATGAATTTTTCATTGATAGAAAGATAATCATCCTTCCATAGATGCGATCGGATTTGCGCAATGACTTTTCCGTCTTTTTTTTCGACAAGTTCCGGATAACAATGTCCTGAATGTTTGTACAGGTTGAGTTTATTCATTTCTGCCTTCACCCAATAGGCGCTACTATAGCGGTCGTTCAGTGTTTTTTTAATACTGTTCATTACCTCGAAGAGGGTGAAAGTCTTTCTTTCGTTTTCTATTACCGGCACTGTTGTTATTTTGAATTATAGGTAAATCTAAGTAAGGTTCACATCCCGTCAATCCTTTAATCAGGCAAATCAAGGTTCAGACATGAAGCATGCGTCCACTATTCCTGCCGGTAACCATTGTTCTGCTAATAATATCTGCGTATTTCCTTTCTTTGTAATTGTATAGGATATACCCACAGCCACAATATTAAGCGAACCTGGTTGCAGTGGAAAAGGCAATGGAATCTTTTGCGCCGGAATCTCTCCTCTCTCCATTTTCACATCAAAGTGTGTAATATACATACCTCTCGAATTATACTTGTCAAGCGTGCATTCTGTAATTAAAATGTCCAATGTGAGTGATAGCGTGTGAGCGGGCGCGGTGATCATTGTCACAGGATTGAAAGAAGGAATTTCTAAAGTAGGCACATCATGAATTTTCCAATTTACAGTTAATGGAAATTTTAATC
>DATLDA010000163.1:0-2749 GCA_035526135.1 Flavitalea sp. | reverse complement strand
GGATTGTGACGCAGAGTATCGATTATTCGTCCGCTGGTTAGCACAACAAAAATATTGTAGTCTGGAAAGTAATTTTTTATTTCTGGCCTCATATGCAATTGTTGTATTGCTTCCCTGAACTGTCTTGCGTCATTTACTTTTATTATGAATAATGCAGATGTTGTGCTAAAGAGTTCAGTTGATTGCAGAGAAGGTGCAAGTTTAAACTGGACATCGCTTTTTTGTTGGGCAGGAAGAGTCTTATAACAACAGAAGAGTATGAAGAGCAACGCGATTCTCATGGCACGGCTTGTAAATTATTAAAGTAGCAGAAAAAATCTGGAAATAAATTTTTTTCCTGATTGTTGAATTTTATTCAAAAGCCTTGCGATTTATTAATATCAATGCTAGCAGTATTACAGAATTTTTGAAAAAATAAGCGGAACAGTAAAAAAGTTAATATATAGTCAGCAAATATTTGATTCCTGTGTTGGCTATTTATTTAAATTCATTTTACAAAGCCTTAACAAATTTAACCATCCACAAAAACTATCAGTATGAGAAAAATTCTGTTGACAAGTTGTTTTGTAGCCGCATTCAGTTTCGCATTCGTAGCCTGTAAAAAAGATTCCGCTGCAGGTTCGAAAGAAGTGACTGCCGAAGTGTTGAATAAAATTGCCGATCTCGGTTTTAGTACATCAGGGGTAGCCATCCATGAAGACGGGTATCTGGTGGAAGGAGATATAATTCTAACAGCAGCTGAAATGGATCGCGGCAGGCAAAAACAAATTTTACGTGTTGGTTCTGAAGAACAGTACCGAACCACTAATTTAGTGAAGGGTGTTCCCCGGGAAATTACTGTTTCTATTTCTTCCCGACTTCCTTCGACTTATGTCGCCGCTTTGGATGAGGCTCTTTCGCGGTATAATGCACAGAACCTATTGCTTACTTTCAGGAGGGTATCCTCTGGAGCAGATATCAGCCTTGTCAAGGGAAACGGAAACTTCCTGGCAAGTGCAGGGTTTCCAACTTCCACCGGCGATCCTTACGATCAGGTTAAAGTAAATGCGAATGCAATTGGTTCCCAGCCGCAGGCAACCGTAGCCTCAATTATGGCACATGAAATTGGGCATTGTATCGGATTTCGTCATACAGATTATATGGATCGTTCTTTTAGTTGTGGTGGATCAACTTCCAATGAAGGAGCCTCAACAGTTGGAGCAATCCTGATTCCAGGAACTCCATCCGGTCCTGATCCGAATTCCTGGATGTTATCTTGTATTGGAAGTGGACAGAATCGTCCATTTAATTCCAATGATCGTACTGCATTGAATTATTTGTATTAAAGAAAGAATTTGCTTCAATGCTAAGCCTTCCGACAGGGAGGCTTTTTTGTTTTCCACAATTGGCAGAGGGCATATTCATTTCACCTTTTTCTGAAGGATTTCATTACCTTTGCGCACCCAAATTCAGGGACAATATCCCTCATCACCATTAAAAGAAATAACAAGTCATGGCAGACTTACGATTACAAAGAAATTTTGGTATTGCAGCCCATATTGATGCCGGCAAAACAACAACAACCGAACGTATTCTTTATTATACCGGCATGTCGCACAAAATCGGGGAAGTCCATGATGGTGCAGCTACGACAGACTGGATGGAACAGGAAAAAGAAAGAGGTATTACCATTACCTCAGCGGCAGTGACATGTTATTGGAATTTTCCAACCTCTCAGGGTAAGGACATTGCAGATACAAAAAAATACAAATTCAACATTATTGATACGCCGGGTCACGTGGATTTTACAGTAGAAGTTGAGCGGTCCATGCGTGTACTGGATGGATTAATTGCATTATTCTCAGCGGTGGATGGAGTTGAACCGCAATCGGAAACAGTCTGGCGCCAGGCTAATCGCTATAAAGTACCCCGTATGGGTTTTGTAAACAAGATGGATCGCGCCGGTGCCGATTTTTTAAATGTGGTGAAGCAGGTGCGCGAAATGTTGGGAGCGAAAGCCGTCCCCCTTCAATTGCCTATCGGTGCAGAAGACAATTTTTCCGGTGTTGTTGATCTTATTACCATGAAAGGGATTAAATGGGATCAGGAAACCATGGGAATGACATATACGGAGCAACCTATTCCGGAAGAAATGATGGAGGATGTTAACCATTGGAGAACACAATTGATCGAGGCAGTTGCAGAATACGATGACAAACTCCTCGAAAAATTTTTCGACGATCCCAATTCAATCAGTGAGCAGGAAGTGCATGAAGCGATCCGCAAAGCAACTATCGACATGACGATCGTTCCCATGCTTTGTGGTAGTTCTTTCAAAAATAAAGGCGTGCAAAGTGCCCTGGATGCCGTTGTAAGATACCTCCCGAGTCCAATGGATATTGAAGCCATCAAAGGAATCAATCCTGACACAGGTGAAGAGATCAGTCGCCAGCCGGATGCCAAAGAACCCTTTGCCGCGCTTGCCTTCAAGATCATGACAGACCCCTTCGTGGGCCGTCTCGCGTTCTTCAGGGCATATTCCGGAAGACTGGAAGCAGGTTCCTATGTATTGAATGTCCGTTCCGGAAAAAAAGAACGTATCAGCCGGATCATGCAGATGCATGCCAATAAGCAAAATCCGATCGATGCCATCGAAGCCGGAGATATCGGTGCGGCCGTAGGTTTCAAGGAAATCAAAACCGGAGACACCCTTTGTGATGAAGATCATCCGATCGTACTCGAGAATATGTTTATTCCCGAGCCTGTAATT
>DATLDA010000156.1:0-4052 GCA_035526135.1 Flavitalea sp. | reverse complement strand
CGGTAATCTATTACTTAGAAAAGAATATGAAAAGGAAACGGGGCGTCTGAGGGAAAAACATCGTACACCGTACACCGTACATCGAATCATCCTCTGAACGTACTGGCCAGTTTTTTGAATCTCGCTCTCACTTCATTTTCTTTGGTGATAAGGCGTAACCAGAGAAGGTAGATAGTCTGATAGGCAGTCTGCCGAACGATCCGCATATCAAGCCAGATATTCGCATTGCGTATATAATAAGAATCGTATTGATAACGACGGAACATGCTTTCAAAATCCTTTGTAGGTCCGCGATAACCTTTAATCTGTGCGAGACCCGTGATACCCGGCTTCACCATATTCCGGAATTTATAGCCGGGTATAACCTGAGAAAATTTGTCACAGTCTGAATGCATATGCGGCCGTGGCCCTACTATGCTCATATTACCAGTCAGAACATTCAGAAATTGTGGAAATTCATCAAGGTTAGACTTTCTAAGAAAAGAACCGATGCGGGTAATTCGTGCGTCATTTTCTTCCGCCTGGCTGTCGTTTGCCTCACCGTTAACAATCATGGTTCGGAATTTCAAACAACGAAAAGTTCGTCCCCCTCTCCCAACACGACGCTGAATAAAAAATACAGGGCCCGCGGAATCCATTTTTATCAAAAGAGCAATGAGTGGAAAAAGCCAGCTTAAAATAAATAAAACTATAATGGAAGAAAGAATAATATCTACAGTTCTTTTGATTCCAAAAAAGTGCTGTCGCTTATCAACGAAAGTTCGCAACTGCACATTGCGGGGAAGGAAAAATGTTTTTTTTGTGAAGGGAATAACTTCAGGCAGATTCTTCATCACGGACATTAATAATCAGAATAAGGTTTAAAAATAGAACAGCGCAAAGAAAGCCAATTTCATTCGAAATGAAGCAGAAATACTCTTATTTATCTTCTAAATTTCTTGAATGAACAAACAGTTAATCGTCTGACATTTTCGGCCCCCATAACGTTGCATTTGATGTTTTATTTTTCAGGATTGCAAAAATTTCTACCAATCATACGATATGGATAAGAAAGTAGTTTTAAGCTGCACACTAGCCCCCCTTTTACAACTCAGCGGATCTGAAGTATGGTTGACACCTGACTGATTGCACGGAATTTCCTATTTTCGCGGCACCAAAATGTAAACACATCCACAGGCATCCTGAAAACCAACCCCCGCTTATGCAGGATAAAAATATAAGTTCTGATGACTATATTAGTTTGTCTGGTGTGAAGGGCGTAATTGCGCAGATACTGCGGTTTTTTATTTCTATTGCTGACTTTCTTTTTTCAATCTTTCGGCGGAATTTTTTATGGATACTCGGCGGAGCTCTCGTTGGGCTTGTTACCGGCTACCTCTACTATACGGTCAAACAGAATTCCTATAAAGTTTCCATGATCGTTGAGTTTACTGAATTGAACCGACGCACGTTTGGTGAAATCATTGATCAATTGAATACGCTCGTTTTAACAAATTCACAACAAAAACTGGCGTCGGTATTACAGGTAGATTTACAAACTGCGAAATCCATAGGTTTCATCGACAGCCGTAATATGAATGATGAACCGCTTGCAAAAGATACTTCTACAAGAACAGGAACATTCAAACTGATCGTCCATGTAAACAGCAATTCAAACGGCGACACTTTACAAGCAGCCATTGTCCGATACCTGAATAATAATCCTTACTTGTTACACGTCAAGGAAAGCAATAAGAAAATATACGAGGAAAAACTTGCTTACATCAATAGCGAACTTGCCAGACTGGATTCACTGAAAGCGGAGTATAACAGGTTCCTCGCTTCGTCGAAGATTTCATCAACTATCTACAATAATGCATTCAATCCCGCAGAAATTTACATTCATTCAAACAATCTGTTAAACCAGCGGGAATTCATACTCCGGTGGCTCGAATTAAATTCTTCTCCAGTATTTATTGTTGCCGGTTTCAAGAACACCGAACATCCTGAATCCGGTTCGCTGGTAAAATTTTTGATTTTATTCGGACTCGGTGGTGCCTTAGCAGGATTTCTGATAGCAATGTATAGAACAGCGCGAAAACTATTAATCGGTTAATCTCATTTTACGAATGATTTCCTCTGCTCGCAATACCTGGCTTTATTGCTCATAACGTTGCGGTTACTACCTTTGCTGTTAATCCAACATTGCCATGGTTGAAAGAATATCGCACGAAGGATTGCTATTGGCTGTACTGATTCGGGCAAATTTTCAAAAAGAAGGAATTGAATTTTTTACTTCAGGTGATTTTTCTCAGCAGCTTGGCTATATGAACAGGCCGGCTGGTTATGTAATCGCACCGCATGTACATAATCTTGTAGAAAGAAAAGTTACATTGACACAAGAAGTATTGTATGTAAAGAGCGGTAAAGTAAGAGTGGACTTTTATAATGACGATAAACTTTATCTGGAAAGCCGAATACTTTCCAAAGGTGATGTTATCCTGCTGGCAGCCGGAGGACATGGATTTGAAATTCTTGAAAAGGCTGAAATGATCGAAGTGAAACAGGGTCCCTATTGCGGTGATGAAGACAAAGTAAGATTTGATCCAATCGAAAATGAAAATATCACCTTATCCAATCATCAATGATTCCTGTCAATATCCCGCTTCTGGGTGGAAATGAAAAAAAATACCTGAACGAATGCATTGATACCGGTTGGATTTCCAGTGAAGGCCCCTTCATCAAACAATTCGAAGAAGAACTCGCAAAGCGGGTAGGAAGAAAATATGCAGTAGCCGTATCAAATGGAAGTGTTGCTCTGGATGCGGCCGTGCTCGCCCTCAATTTAGGAGAAGGAGATGAAGTCATCATGCCCACATTTACCATTATCTCGTGTGCGGCGGCCGTCGTACGCGCGCGCGCCACTCCTGTATTAGTGGATTGTGATCCGCTGACATGGAATATGGATGTCAATCAGGTTGAAGCCAAAATTACCAAACGTACAAAAGCAATAATGGTCGTGCATATTTATGGTCTTCCGGTTGATATGGATCCGGTATTCCAACTGGCGAACAGATACAAACTAAAAATTATCGAAGATGCTGCTGAGATGCACGGACAGACCTACCGGGGAAAGCATTGCGGTAGTATGGGTGATATCAGCACATTCAGCTTCTATCCGAATAAACATATTACAACAGGAGAAGGTGGAATGATACTTACGGATGATGAGCAACTCGCTGAAAAAGCCCGCTCTTTGCGTAACCTGTGCTTTGTTCCCGAAAAAAGATTTTTCCATTACGAATTGGGCTTCAACTTCCGGATGACTAATCTTCAGGCAGCGTTGGGTGTTGCACAACTTGAACAACTGGACAAATTCGTTGCCCGTAAGAAAGCTATGGGGAAGCTATATACAGAATTACTGTTGGGCATTCCGGGACTTCAGTTACCACTTCCTTCCACATCATATGCAGAGAATATATACTGGGTTTATGGGCTCATTACGGAAAGTGAAGCCATAACAAATGCCGCAGTTGAAAAATTACAAAAAAGTCAAATCGGAACAAGGCCTTTCTTCTGGTGTATGCATGAACAACCTGTATTTACAAAGATGGGATTATTCAAAAATGAAAAATATCCAATTGCAGAAAGAATTGCACGACAAGGCTTCTATATTCCCAGTGGGTTGGGATTGACAGAGGAACAGATCAAAGAGGTAGCGAAGAATATCCGAATGATTTTTAATTGAACTCATGAGTACTTTCAATGCGTACGCAGCTTACTATGATCTGCTGTATCACGGGAAAAACTATAAAGGAGAAGCTGCTTATGTAACCCAGCTCATAAGGAAGCATTTCCCTGATGCCAACACTATTTTAGATCTCGGATGCGGAACCGGCAAACACGATTTGCACTTCATTGCAAATGGATTTCGTATTACAGGGGTAGATATGGCGCCGAATATGATTGCCGAAGCAAACCGGTTACTGGTTAATGAAATCCGTCAGAATAAAGCGACGTTTCAAGTACATGATATTAGGACCTTCCGTTCTAATCAAAAACTCGATGTGGTG
>DATLDA010000154.1:0-5247 GCA_035526135.1 Flavitalea sp. | reverse complement strand
TTCCATTTCGGATATTTTGAACGGCATTACTTCAAGCCACGAAAAAGAAATCATTTCAATGGAAATGTTTATCTGATTACGGGAGGCAATTCTTTTTCAGCAACCACTCTTTTTGTACAAGCTCTCAAAGGACAAGACAATGTATTGATTGTTGGAGAAGAAACCGGTGGTGGTGCTTACGGTAATACGGCGTGGATGATTCCGGATGTAAAATTGCCCCATACAAGAATAAAATTCCGGCTTCCTAAATTCCGGCTTGTAATGAATAGCGACCTTGTAAAAGAAGGAAGAGGTGTAAAACCCGATCTGGAAGTACTGCCTTCCATCGAGTCGATCCGCTATGGTATTGATATGAAAGTGGAAGTGGTACGTCACCTCATTTTGGAAGCAAACGAAGGTTGGAGAAAAACCAATTGAATTACTCCCTAATTTCCCTTGTCCCATCATTCATTCTTTTGCCACTATGTTTAATTGGTCATCAAACACCACAAAAAAGGCTTTGTAACCGGCTTCAATTTTTCCCAGCCTGTATTTTTCCCCCAACAATTTTGCAGGATACGTCGCTGCCATCCGCAATGCTTCTTCGAGGCTGATTCCTACTTTTTCAACAGCATTAATGACTGATTTCATCATAGTAAGCGATGATCCGGAAAGCGTGCCATCGGGTAATGTATATCTGTCGCCTTTGAAGACGTGTTGATATTCGCCGGTAAGTACTTCCGCAACAGCATCGGTAATAAAAAATAGCCGCTCTTTCAATAGCTGTTTACTGATCCTTACCGCTGCAAAATCCACATGAACACCATCGGTCACCACGCTGGTCATTACCCGTTCATGATCGTAGATGGCTCCAACTACTCCCGGTTCACGATGCAGAAAAGGTGACATGGCATTGAACAGGTGTGTGGCTGCCGGAATACCTTTGTCAAAAGCGGATTTCGCTTCACCGTAAGTAGCATTCGTATGCCCTGCAGAAACAATAATTCCACTTTGTATTAATTGCTGAAGAATATTTTCATCACACATCTCCGGAGCGATTGTGATCATCTTTATTACATCCTTCCCTTTTTCCAGCAATAGGGAAACTTCTGCGGCCACAGGTTTTTTGATACATGATGCGATATGAGCACCTTTTTTTACGGGATTGAGATAGGGGCCCTCGAGGTGCAGGCCCAATAAGCCCGGCCCGCCTTTTTTCCAATAAGCTTTTACTACTTCAATGCCTCTCAGAAATTTTTCAATGGTATTGGTGGCCATTGTGATCATAAAATGGGCGGCCCCTCCGCGTTTACAATAATTATAAGTGGACTCCAGCGATTCAACGGAAAGTTCTGATGAAAACATTTTTCCATCACCTCCATAGATTTGAAGGTCAATGAAAGCAGGTGCGATGTTTTTCCCTTCCAGGTCCACGATTTGATATTCAGCTGAGATTTCACCTTCGTGCAACTTTTCTATACTGCCATCATTAACCAGAATAGTTTTATTACGTTCTATGCCCCTGCCAGTGTAAATGATTCCGTTGATATAAGCTTTCCTCATCAAAGTAAAATTTTGAAGTCATCTGCATCCTGCAAAAAAGGAAGTTTCATGCGCGTCGAGGAAAGTGTTTTTTTATCGAGAATACAGGTGTAAACTTCTTCTTCACCTGTTTTTGTATGAATCACTTCCCCCGACGGATCTATGATCATGCTATCTCCGCTATAATAAATATCGTTGCCGTCATTTCCAGACCGATTAACACCGATCACATACGACTGATTCTCGATCGCGCGCGCCTGTAATAATATTTTCCAGGCTTGTATGCGTCTTTCGGGCCAGTTGGCAACACATATCATCACATCATATTCCATCTCTTTATTTTCTTTTATCTGTTGACGCGTCCAAACCGGAAAGCGCAGATCATAACATACGATCAATAAAATTTTCCATCCATTCACAGAAGCTAAAAAGCGATTTTTACCACTGGCGTAATGCTCATGCTCGCCGGCATATGCAAATAAATGCCGTTTATTATATTGACCGAACTCGCCATCAGGACGCATCCATATCAACCTGTTAAAATATTTTCCTTCCTCTTCAATGATCAGACTGCCGGTAATGATGGCGCGTTTTTCCGAAGAGATCTTCCGCATCCAGTTAACGGATGGACCATCAATTTTTTCGGCAAGGCTTTCCGGTCTCATGCTGAAGCCAGTGGAGAACATTTCCGGCAAAACGATTACCTCTGTTGGTACGTCGATACTCAAAATCTTCTTTTCCAGCATGCGAAGGTTTTCAGTCTTGTTCTCCCAGTGGAGATTCGTTTGTATCGTCGTAATAGAAAGCATGGACATGGCGATGAAAAATAAAATTATTCGAACAGATCTGGTCCTGATGCGAGTTTGCTCAAAATTTCTCTCACGAGTTTGGCTTCAAATCCTTTCGCAATAAGGGATTCGAGTGTTTTAGCCGTTTTTGTGAATTGATTTTTTTCGCTGGAAAGACTGTTCCATTTTTTCTGTGCTATTTTTTCAATTGTAGCCCTGTAGGATTTTTCGTCAATTGCTTTAAGCCCAATTGAGATGCAATAGTCGCTGATGCGTTTTTGTTTCAACTCGTATCTGATCTTCACTCTGCCCCAATTTTTCAATCGGAATTTGCCGCCGGCATACATCGTGGCAAACCTTTCTTCATTCAAATAATTCTCCTCGATCATGCGTGCGACCAGTTCTTCCACATCTGCGCCATATAAGCCAAAGGAATACAATTTGTCTTTAACTTCCTGGTGGCACCGTTCCTGGTAGCCTGCAAAATGCCGGATCTTCTGTAACGCCTGCTCTTTCGTAAGTCTTTTCTTTTCTAACATCACACCTTCTTAATTATTTCGTGCAAGTCGCGGCACGAATTCGTCAGGCAGGTCACCAGAGTCCAAATAAATTTTACTCTTCAAGCCTGTCCACACATCCATATTCCTTTTTTAACAGCTGGTCATATTCATCTGCCTTCACGAATAACTGACGTAAGATACCTGTACCGCTTTCCTGTGTTATATCCAGATCATATAAAATGCACGATAAGATAATATTCTGATTTACGCAACTGAGGACAAGCCCCTGTGTTCTGTAATTTTCTTCCAATAAAAACTTATATAATGGTTTTATCATGGCGGCGTCAACAGGTAACTGGCACAGGTAGGCATCACCCGCTATAAAAAAATTATCAGCATTGTAATTAATTTTGATCCGCGCACTTCCTTCTTTCACTTCCCAACGGTTGGTTCCTTCCCTTGCTAACTTGATATCCTTGCCGAGATCGCGCAAAATAGATTCTATCACTCTTGCCACTCCTACGGGCATAGATTCTTTCTCAGGCAGCTCGGGAATTTTTACTTCTGTTCCACATGCCGGGCAGTATTTATTGGAATCTATATTGGATGGGAGTACCATGAATTCACAACTATGACAACGGGTTGCAGGTGTTCCTTTATACGGTCCATATAATTCAAGCGCACGCCTGAGGTAATTGACGGGCAACGCAAAACCCAGATTGTCACCACCACGGATAATAAATGTATTCACTCCGATGATCTCGCCCTTCTCATTTACGAGCGGGCCGCCACTGTTTCCCGGGTTGATAGCTGCATCAATCTGTATGAAAAGAAGCCCGTGGCGAACCCTATCGACTTTCGAGATCACTCCCTGTGTAGCTGTATAATTTAAACCGTACGGATGGCCGATAGCTACAACTTCATCACCATCCTTCATTTGTTCATACGCGCCAAGCGGGAGATCGGGAAAAGTAATTCCGGAAGGTGGTTGAATAAAAGCAAGATCATGTTTTCGGTCGGTATACCAAACACGCGCCAGTGTTTTGTGAAAAGTTTTGCCGGTGATGGAGATCTCTGCAAATGCGCCGATCACGTGCTCGTTCGTAACGATCACATCATGTTCTTTCAGATAGAACCCCGTACCCGATCCGCCAGGGGTTGCGATCTGGATAATTGCCGGATGAAACTGCTCTATGATCTGCTGAAATTCCAATAGTTTGATTTTATGCGTCAAGATTTAACGCAGCCAACTCTGTGGTGAAACTGTGATTGAAATCAACCAGGTTTTGAAAATTTAGTTTATCGGTATTGAATTCGAGCCTTGGATATTTTGATTTCCACAGAATAATGGTGTCCTCAATCCAGGACTCAATTTCGTACCTGTCAAAGCTGCTTTCTTTTTCATTATAGAACTGACGCGTAAATCCGAGGGCCTGGAAAAAATCAGAATAATTCACGTGCATGAATAACCGATACAAATCCGACAATGGCTTGGGCAAACTATATGAATACTGACAATAAGAGATCCCGTACTCAAGTACTTTATTGGCAATGAACGGGTGCTTATTGTCCCGGTACCAATACATATTCTGTGTCGCACCGGAAATCGTATCTGTTATCGTTTTTTGATTCTGTGGGGGTACAATAGCAAAGGTCTGACGAGAACGAAACAGATACGGGAAAATGTCTTCCTCTTTTTTTTGAAGAAGTTTTTTGAATCCTTCGATCATGGTTTCGTTCCTTTCAGCCGTTTGTCTTTCTCCTTTCTTATAATAAACATCAACGATCTTTTCCAAATCGCTTAGCAACTTTCCTTCGGGCACGATCAAATAATCAATTCGAAAGGCCAGCGTCAGCATCAGGTAAGCAATGCCTCCTGAAAATTTCTCAGGTTCCAGCGGCTCGATATAGTCCAATGTTTCTTTTATCCATTTTTGAAAAAAATCAAATTTTACCTTTTTTTCATTTTCCGATAGTTGCAATACATGATCTGTTTCCATGGATTCGAGTGACCCGAATTCATGTACGAGCAAGTCGTCCTGTTTATCTGCTTTGGTTGCCAATTCTTTCAATCCGTAATACAACTTATTTGGGTTTGCAGTCATCAGGTCTGTATCGAATCGCATGCATAATCGATCCTTATGCAAGGCATAGCGGCTGTAATAAAGATTGAAATTCATTTCCAGAAGCCGTCGCATGACCGGAATACTTGCAGCCGACATTTTTGCGAGGGTTACTTCCGCTTCGAGGCGATCCTGAGTAAATCTGCCTTTTACAATTTTAGAACCCTGGTACAGCTCGAATGATCCTGACATATCATTGCGTTCATAACTTACATTTTGCAACAGATCATCTTTGAGGTAATCGAAAAATGCATCCAGGCTTTCTCCGAAACGTTTTTCACGAAACAGTTGATCGGCCTGCGTCCAGCGATTGAC
>DATLDA010000140.1:0-3563 GCA_035526135.1 Flavitalea sp. | reverse complement strand
ACCTCACATTACCTTTTAGAGTCACAAATTGGTGGAACATGCAGAATAATCTATCAGCAGGCTGGTATGAAAATACCAGCTTTTACAAGGTGACAGTCAAACAGGATTATGGCAATTTTTATGGAAATTCCACGCAAACTTTTGTACTGTCAAAAATGCTTTCTTTAGAACTGAGTGGCTGGTATAATTCGGGTTATGGCTGGGGGTTGTATAGATCAGGTGGCTTCGGTTCATTGGATATCGGTGCACAGAAAAAATTTGAGAAAATAAAATCCACACTATCCTTTAACACAAGAAATTTACTGAATACGCTTAAATCGCGGATGTATATTAATATGCCTGAGCAAAATCTTATTATTAACACCAGTAGCACTTTTGGATACACAAATTTTAGCATAACGTACAATCACAGGTTTGGGAAAGACAGTGTTAAACAAAAGCGCGAAAGAAACACTGGTGCAGAGGATGAGAAAAACAGAGCTTATTAAACATGATAAATTCACTTAACGGCGCAACGGCCATGTGAAAAATGGGTGATTGGTTTAATTCCTCACGTATTCGGTGTTCGGAATTGCAAAGTTGAAAATGATCAATATATTATTTTTATGAAAATAAGGCTACTGGTAATTCTCATTATGCAACTGTGGCTCCAGCAATCGGTAGCCCAGAAGCCTGAGGATATAAAACGCGACAGTCTTCGGCTGGACAGCATGAAAAGTGCATTGCATCAGCAACAAGGCGACAGAAGAGTAAACAACCTGAACAATATCGCGGAAGCTTCTCTTGGCCAGTCAGGTGTGAGCGGTAAGCGCCGTAGCGATTCCGCTTTCATTTACGGCAGCATGGCATATAATGAGGCACTGGAATCGGGAGATAAGCATGCGCAGGCAGAGGCGCTAATTCATCTTGCTACTTCCAAACAGTATGTGTCAGATAGAAAAGGAACTGAAAAGTTTATCCGGCCGGCTCTGAAGCTTTCTATCGAACTTAAAGACGACAACCTGATCGGTCGCTCTTATAATCTTCTCGCAGGAATTGAGAATAGCATCGAAAACTACAAGAAAGCGATTGTCCATTTTCAAAAGACGAAAAACATTCTCGAGGAGACTGAATCAACTACATGGTTATGCATGGAATACACGAATAAGGGATTATATGAAGAAGGATTTCCATTTTGCGAAAAGTGTATTCAACTGGCGAGAGTTAATCTTAAGAAAGAAGCGTCGGAGTGGGGGCATGAACTCATATTGTGGTCTTATTACGACATGTACATTTTATATAAAGCGGCCGGTGATTATGAAACTGCATTGGACTATACTTACAAAGCATTTAAATATGCTGAAACAAATAAGATGGACTGGAAAATGTATGCAGACATTAGCGAGCTGTACTGTATAATGAACAAGCCCGATTCCGCTCTCATCTACTGGGATCTTTGGAAAAAAGACTGGAATCAATACGCTAAAGGTCATCAGGCATATGGCAATAATATTCGCGCACTTATATATATAAAAAAGCAGCAAGCGGATAGTGCGCTGGCTCTTTTAACCACCAGTCTGGCCATTTACCGCGAAATGGGAAAAGAATCTGGTGGTATTCCATCCATAAGAACATTGTTGATAAAAGCTGAAGCTTTCATCCAGAAAAAGAACTATACAAAAGCGCTGGTAAGTGCAAAAGAAGCAGTTGAACTGGCAGAACAAAATAATTACCGCCCCGAGATGATGAACGGTTACCAGGTTTTGTCCACTGCCTATCACAACCTGAAAAACGATCGGGCCGCATACAGTAATCTCGTCAAATATGTAGCAATAAAAGACTCACTTGAGAATAAACAATTTCTGATCCGGCTAAATAATTATAAACGCGAAGCAGAAGACTTAAAAAAGGAAGCCCGAATAGGCGTTTTACACCGAGACAACCAGATCAAACATCAACAATTAAAACAGGAAGCAACATTCCGAAATTTTATCATCGCCGGATTTATTGCATTACTGTTCGCCGGTCTTTATATTTTTAGAAACGTTAATTTAAGAAGGAAGAACGACCGCCTTAAGCAGGAGCAACAGGAACACGCGTGGAAACTGAAGACCCTGGAAAGCGAAAAGAAACATGTTGAACTCGAACGGCAATCAGTACAGCTTGAGATGCAGGCCTTGCGGGCGCAAATGAATCCGCATTTCATATTTAACTCACTTAGTTCAATAAACCATTTTATATTAAAAAACGAAAGCAAGACCGCTTCCAGTTACCTAACCCGTTTTTCGAGGCTGATCAGAATGGTACTGATCAACTCGCAAAAACCTTTGATCAGTTTGCAGGACGAATTAGAAATGTTAAGCATCTACCTCGAAATGGAAAGACTTCGTTTTAAAAATGCATTCAATTATGGAATTACTTTTATCAATACGATCGACAGCGACAATATCCGAATACCCCCGTTATTGTTACAGCCATTTTGCGAAAATGCAGTATGGCATGGGTTAATGAACAAAGATGGCGAAGGACGATTAGATATCGAACTTAGCATGGAAAATAATACCTTGAACTGTATTATTACAGACAATGGCATTGGACGCAAAAAGGCAGAAGAAATGAAAAGCAAATCTGCGGAGAAAGAGAAGTCGATGGGATTGAAGATTACTGCGGAGCGGCTGAGCTTGCTTAATGCGGGAAAAGGGATGAGTACACATTACACGATTGAAGACCTGGTAGATGAGCAAGGTGCACCAGCAGGCACAAGAGTTAATGTGAAAATAACTTTCGCAGGCACCACTACAGAACCAATTACCACATAAGGCTCATATGCTCAAAGCAATTATCGTTGACGATGAACCATACTGCTGTGAATCGCTGATTATGATGTTGGAAGGCAATAGCGAGGTGTCGATAGTTGCTGTTTGTAACAATGGAATTGACGCTCTTGCTGCTATTAAAACACATTGCCCCGACCTTGTGTTTCTTGATGTTGAAATGCCGAAGATGAATGGCTTTGAAATGCTGGAACAATTAAAACATGTAGATTTCGAAATAATCTTCACCACAAGTTATGATCAGTATGCGCTGAAGGCTATCCGGTTCAGTGCAATTGATTATCTGCTGAAACCGGTTGATAGTACAGAATTGGAAAGCGCGGTTGAAAAATATATTCATCGCACCAAAAAATCTATCACACAGCAGCTGGAGATATTGATGCAAAAAATACATCTGCCTTCTACCCCAATAAATAAAATCGCCTTGCCAACGATGGAAGGTTTGCAAATGATACCAGTGGATTCAATTATAAGCTGCGAGTCGGACAACAACTACACGATTCTGCAATTAAAGAACAGCAAGAATATAATTGTATCGCGAACGTTGAAAGAAATCGAGGAGTTGCTGGAAGAACACCCTTTCGTTCGCGTTCATCGCAGTTATCTTGTCAACCTAAATGAAGTAGAAAGATATGTGAAAGGCGAAGGCGGCTACCTGGTAATGAGCGACGGTTCTTCTGTTGACGTTTCAAGAAACAAGAAAGAAGAGTTAATGAAGAGACTGTTATCATCAGGTAGCTAACAGACGTC
>DATLDA010000132.1:0-4407 GCA_035526135.1 Flavitalea sp. | reverse complement strand
ATGAGAATAATTACCTGCCTGCTGCTTGCGTCAATATTTTTTTTCGGATGCAAAAAAAATGATACTCCTGCTACTCAATCTACGTCCAGTGAGGATGCATCTTCGCCAAATCAACGGTTGTGTGCAACAGATGAAATGGTTCAACTGGCCATCAAATCAGATCCGTTTCTTGAACAAAGAATGCAGCAGCTTGAACAATTCACAAACAAATATATCAGGGTTCGACAAGGGCAATTGAATGCTCCTGGTGTGACCATAACAATTCCTGTCGTTGTTCATGTGTTATATAATACGGCGGAAGAAAATATTTCTGACGCACAGATTCAATCACAGATTGATGTTTTGAATGAAGATTTTACGCTCCGGAATTCTGACCGTTCGTTAATCCCTCGTCTGTTTTCAAATGTAGCAGGTGATATAGGTGTACATTTTATTTTGAAGCAAACTATTCGAACATTTTCCAATAAGAAAAGCTGGCCGGCGAATGATGCGATGAAATACACGCAGAAAGGGGGCAGCGACGGAGTTGATCCGGCAAACAACCTGAATATCTGGGTTTGTAACCTCCAAAAATATCTGGGATACTCCTACTATCCCGGAATAAGGCCGGAACTGGACGGCGTGGTGGTCTTGTATAAAGCTTTTGGTCGTACAGGTACTCTCGCAGTTCCATACAATCTGGGGAGAACAGCAACCCATGAAATAGGACATTACCTTAACCTTCGGCACATTTGGGGTGATGCAACTTGTGGCACCGACCTTGTCGATGATACCCCGCAACATACTACCGCCAATTTTGGATGTCCCGCATTTCCACATTACAATAGTTGTGGAAATAATGCGGTGGAAATGACAATGAACTATATGGATTATACGGATGATGCGTGCATGTTCATGTTCAGCAACGGACAAAAATCAAGGATGCTTGCAGTAGTAGACGCCAGTGGTCCACGGGCCACATTGCCACAGTAAAAAGCATCGAAAAAGTCGGTCTGGCCATTATAAAGAAGGGTAGGAAGTTCCGGCAGCATCCTCTTGCTGCATCCATGGCGATTTATTATCTCTGAAAATCAAAGAATATAAAGACATCGGCCTTTCAATTATCTAAAAAATCTTTTACAATTTCCACTGTCAGTGCGGGCATTTTATTTTCCGGCTTGTCAGACGTACCCTCTCCGATAAAAGACCCATGATTTCCTGGTAAGATCAATAATGCGCTGTTCAAAATTTTGCGGGACATATCAAGGGCATGTTCGGACGTTACGACATCGTGATCACCAATGATTATGAGTGTAGGGGATTTTATCAATGCTAAATCTTCCGCATTCCAATCTTTGAAATGAAGCATGCGTGACCTGTCTTTTTGAAACATGGCCAACAACGCAGAGGAATCTTTATTAATTTTCAAAAACGCGTCCTTTAAATGACCAGGCATATTTGATAGACTGGCAGATTCCATGCTTTCAAAAAATCCTTTTACCATCCCCTCCCTTTTATAAAAAGCCGAAACGATTATTAATTTTTTCACCTTTTCCGGGTGGCGAATTGCAATTTGCATCGTTGTATTCCCTCCATTGCTGAAACCGAAAATATCTGCTTTGTCTATTTTAAGGTAGTTAAGCAACCCAGCTACATCATCGGCGTCCTGTTCAAATGATTCCGGTGCATTTCTGTCGCTCGTATGTCCATGTGCCTGCAGTTCTACTGCAATTACTTTGTACTTTTCGGCAAGGCGGGGAAGAATATTTCCAAATGTGGTTTGAATAGTTGATCCGCCACCATGTATCAAAACGAGCGGCTTCCCTCCCCCATGGATTTCATAATACATGCGAAGCCCGTTTACCTGTGCATAACCTGATTGCGGTAGCGTGGTGAAATCTACTTTACCGGAATCACTTTTCTTGCCCTTGCAACCTGTCACTGTGACAAATAAAAGGGGGATCAATATCCGACGTAACATTCTTGGAAGGTTAATCATTTTAATATGTAAAGATTGGAAGGAAAGATACCTGGTTGCGTATTCTTATTCTATATTATAGTACATTTTTTTACCGTCCGACACTTTTTGACAATGACATATAAATATTGTCCGGTATTTTACTATAAAAAAATGAAATTGAAAATACCAATCTTATTCGTGGGTTTTTGGTTTCTGCAGGTATACGCGTATTGTCAAAATACAAGCAACACTGATAAATCAGCAAAGGCCATGTTATCAGTCAACGACACTTGTAGACAAATTGACGAGTACTTGTCAAAACTTTCGATTGAAAAGAATTTTTCTGGTGGATTACTAATAATTAAAGATGGTAAGAAAATATTTTGTAAAGGGTATGGCTGGGCTGATAAAGCAAAAAAAATAGTTTTTACCCCTGAAACCCTGGCATCAATCGGGAGTATAACCAAGGCCTTCACGGCCGCGGCAATTATGAAACTGGTAGAACAGAAAAAAGTAAGTGTCAATGATCCATTGAAAAAGTTCTTTCCGGCAGTTCCTGCTGACAAAGCTCTTGTCACCATTCATCAACTGCTTACGCATTCTTCCGGCTTCCATGAGTTCCTCGAAAAAGATGGCGGGGACTATGAAAAAATTGATAAAGAACTTTTCCTGAAAAGAGCATTTGAAGAACCATTGGCATTCCGGCCCGGAGAAAAAGCTGTTTATACGAATGTGGGAATGAGCCTGCTGGCTATTATTATCGAACAGGTATCAGGTCTTGACTACGAAACCTATTTAAGGCGAAATCTTTTTATACCAATTGGAATTAAAAATATAGGCTACCACTACCCTGTTGCAGAAAAAGACAAAATTGCTATAGGATATCAAAACGGTAATAGCTGGGGAACGCATCAGCAACATTTTGAAGAGGCTGGTGGCGGGCCCTACTGGAATTTAAAAGGTAATGGTGGTTTATCAGCATCGTTAAATGATATGTTTTTATGGGCAAACAGTTTTACAAAACATACCATTTTAAATGCGACAACCATACAAAAAATATTTACGCCATACATACAGGAAGAAGGAAATAATGGAAACTTCTTTTTTGGTTACGGTTGTAATATTTATAAAAGCAGACGAAACACAAAAATGATAGACAACGGAGGAAGCAACGGCATTTATTTTGCGCGTCTCATTCGTTTACCCGAAGAGGGACTTGTTTTTTATATGGTAACAAATGAAAGTTCTATAAATACAAATATGGTCTTACCCAATGTCACACAACTTTATTTTCAGGGTAAAATCGCGCCTGACGCTTATGCGAATGAATCTCAAATACAAAATCCACTATCCAAACAGATATATGACCTTCTTGATAAACAGACCGTGACAGATTTGGGTAGGGTCCTCGCCAATGAAAATTTAAACGTGGAAGATGATATGGTTTTACTGGAAGTAGGACAAAAACTTATGCAGGAAAATAAGACCCAAAAAGCTTTAGTGCTCTACAGTTTTTATACGAAAGCATTTCCAAAGATAGTTGTTGCCTGGAATGATTTGGGTGACATATACCAGAAGCTGAATAAGAAAGAAGAGGCAGTGAAGTGTTACGAAGAGGCGTTGAGAATTCGTCCTGGAAATCAACGGGCAAAACAGGAGTTGGAAAAGTTGAAACATTGAACCAGAAAAAAACGATTTGGCCGGATATATCCGCAAAACCCGTTTTCGAATTATTTTTCAAATCGTGGTCTTCAACAATTGACTGTCCGTTGTCAGGGTGAAACTTTTTTGAAAAAGATTCTTGTCATATGTAAAGTCGGTGTAATCTCAATGGGTTTTTCAGGTTTGATACCCAATCCAAATTGAATTTTTCCATTATCATTTTTATTTATGAATGCACCTTCCCATTTTTCTACCGTTCCGTCTGGATTAACTTGAAGTCCATGAAACCATGCGGCTTCAACAGTCACTTCCTTCAATAGTATTTCAGGCTTACCGGGTATGTGGAGTGTCGCCATTGCCTGATTGTCGCGATCAATGCGGATTTCAATTCTGTAATTCAGATCGTCGTATACATAATTGCCCGCATAAAACGACAAATCCGCAACTACCGGTATCGAACTAATAATATGAATTTTCTCCTTTACCACTCCCTGTTTTTCTTTTTTTTCGTGTTTGCTTTTACTAAATTCATTTTCAGCCAGGGTTGCCGCCTTCTCTTTTGCTGATTGACATATTGCTTGAAACGCGAACAAACAGCTACTAAGAAATAAGATCCACTTTTTCATAATTTCAAATTGATATACTTAAAATGATAACGTTGACAATGACTGATATTAAGGACATGATTGATGCCAAAAACCATAGAGATGAATTACAAGGTGTTAGCTTTTTTGAAGGTTCTAAAAATTTTAAAATATGAACGGACTGTACGGATTCGATACAATTATTGAGTCAATCTTATAATG
>DATLDA010000124.1:0-3849 GCA_035526135.1 Flavitalea sp. | reverse complement strand
TCGGCTGTCGGCAGTCAGCTATCGGCTCGTTACAAATGAAATAAGTGTCGCATGAAATTTGAAAAAGATAAAGGAAACATAAATGAATTTTCAACGGCTATCCATTGATCCGGTCGGGACTGCTGACCGCTGATTGCTGACAGCCACCTTAAAAAGTATTCAATGTTTAGAAACTATCTCACCATCGCCTTGCGGAACATTAGGAATAACAAACTATTTTCCTTCATCAACATATTTGGACTGGCTACGGGCTTTGCTTGTTGCCTCCTGATCGCCTTGTACATTCAGCATGAATTAAGTTATGATAAGCATCATGTGAATATCGACAGGCTTTACCAGGTAAATACGGTTTTTGTTAATGAAAACGGGGATGAGCATTCTACCGGCACTCCCTCACCGCTGGCTCCCGCGCTGAAACAGGAATTCCCGGAGGTAAAAGAATTCAGCCGGCTGATGAACCTTTTCCTGGATGATAAAACGTTAATGCGCACCAATTCAGACAGTCATCCAAAAGCCTTTTATGAAACACATGGTTACCTGGCAGATTCTACCTTTTTCCAATTGTTCTCTTATCCATTCGTTGAAGGCAATCCATCCTCTTCATTGATGGAGCCGAATTCAATTGTATTGAATGAAGAAATTGCCCGCAAGCTTTTCGGTAACGAACATGCGTTGAATAAAATGGTACATATCGGCAGCAATACGGCTGGTGATATTGATTTCAGAGTTACCGGTGTATTCCGTGAATCGGGTCTGCCTTCACATATTGATGCACGATTCTTTCTGTCGCTGAATTCCGGCGGATGGGGTGAATATGTTCGGAGGACAACAGATATGGCAAGCAACAATATGTTCTTTTCCTATCTGCTCCTTAAGCCCGGTGCGGATGCACAAGGTCTCAGCAAAAAATTACCGCGGTTCGTGGAAAAATATATGCGCAAAGACCTGAAGGCAGCAGGTTTCTCAAAAAAACAATTTATTCAACCTGTCAGAGACTTGCATCTAGAAACGAAAGCGCGCGCTAACGTGACTCCGAACGGAAGCAAGGTGTATCTGTACATATTGTCGTCTATCGCGCTGTTCACGCTTTTGATTGCCTGTATCAATTTTATGAACCTGGCCACATCACGATCGGCGAAACGGGCAGCAGAAGTGGGCGTTCGAAAAGTTTTGGGTGCAGGAAAAAAATCTTTGATGAAGCAATTTCTCGGAGAGGCAGTGATACATGCAGTTATTGCACTTATTTTTTCTTTGATTCTGGTAGAATTATTACTTCCTTTCTTTAGTCGCATCTCCGGCAAATCTTTACGACTCGATTTTGAAGTGCACTTTCCTCTGATATGTGCATTTACGTTATTAGCTATTCTGGCCGGACTTCTTTCGGGAAGTTACCCTGCATTTTATCTTTCTTCTTTTCAGCCGATTAAAGTTTTGAAAGGCAGGTTTTCAAATTCACTGGCAGCTGTATCACTCAGAAAAGTGCTGGTAGTATTCCAATTTACCATTTCAATCACCCTGATCATTGCTTCTGTGGTGATCAGCAGGCAAATGAATTACCTGCAAACAAAGGATCTCGGATTTGAACAAAACCAGCAATTGGTAATTCCGTTGCGCAGTTCAAATGCACGCGCCATTTTTCCGGCATTGAAAAATGAATTGAAAAGGAACCGCATGGTATCTTCTGCTGCAGGGTCGCAATATTACCCGGGAATTTTCAATCCGAGTGACATGAATTTTTACAGGGAAGGAAAAACAGCAGACGATGCGATCAATGTAAAAATGAATTATGTGGATGTGGATTTTCTTTCAACGTTGAAAATTCAGCCGGTAGCAGGTCGCTTATTCTCAGAAAAATTCCCGGCAGATACAAACAGAAGGATGATCGTGAATGAAGAAACCGCAAGTAAACTCGGAATGAAGCCGGGTGAAATTATTGGCAAACCTTTATTGTTTGACTGGCGGGGAGAGACGATGAGATTTGAAGTGGTGGGTGTAGTGAAGAACTTTCATTTCGAATCCCTAGAGCAAAAAATTACACCATTCGCTTTTCAATTGCAAAGCAGTACAGATTATGCTTATCTCATTGTTCATTCCAATACTGCGCAGGTAAAACCGCTGATAGCCGGCATCGAAAAACAATGGTCATTGCTTAACCCCAATGAACCTTTCGAGTACAGTTTCATTGATCAGGATTTTCAAAAAAATTACGAAGCGCAACAAAGATTATCCGGCCTGGTTGGATATTTTACCATCATCGGAATTGTTATTTGTTGCCTGGGATTGTTTGGACTTGCCAGTTTCAGTGCGGAGCAACGAACCAAAGAGATCGGGATCAGAAAAGTTCTCGGGTCATCTGTTTCAGGCATTGTAACCCTGTTATCAAAAGATTTCATGAAACTGGTATTGCTCGGTAACCTGGTCGCATTGCCGATTGCCTGGTTTGTAATGAAGACATGGCTGCAGGAATTCGCTTATCGCGCACCGCTGAACTGGTGGTTGTTCGTAGTGGCTGCTGCCGCGGCATTCAGTATTGCATTTATTACCGTCAGTTTCCAGGCAATCAAAACAGCCATGAGTAACCCGGTGAAGAGTTTGAGGAGTGAGTAGTGAGCCGTCGGCAGTCAGCGGTCAGCTGTCAGCTTTGCGAATTCCGAATGGTAAAAAGTGAATTTCAGATAAAAAATAAATCAGGATAAAATGAATTTTGAATTATTTCTTAAAAATTAAAACAAGACCTGACAGCTGACGGCTGACTGCTGACCGCCAACTGCAATCCGGAGCACCAAAAGTTTAAAAACCATGCACACCATCAACATCAAATCCGCTGTGAGATATCTTTTCCGGCATAAAGGATATACGTTTATCAATATTGCCGGATTATCGGTAGGGGTAGCCTGCTGCATACTTATGATGTTGTTCGTTCGCAGTGAGTGGAGTTATGACAAGTTTCATACAAAATCGGACAGGCTCTATCGCATATGGCTCGATGAAGTATATGAAGGCAGCCGTTTTACCAATACCATGACACCGATCCCCCTGGCGCCGGCATTCCAGGCTAATCTTCCTGAAGTGGAAGCAGTTTGCAGGAATTATGCCTTCAATACACTCGTGAAATATGATAACAATACTTTCAACGAAGGTGTAAATATGGTTGATTCAAATTTTTTCAACCTCTTTGATTTCAGGATCATTGAGGGTGAGAAATTACAACCCTTGAAGAATCAGACTTCTGTGATAATCTCCCGGAAACTAGCAAAAAAATATTTCGGCGAATCGGCTGCACCCGGTAAGAACCTCGAAATACAACTGGGAAAAGAAAAAATATTGTTCACGGTAATTGCTGTAGCAGAAAATGTAAGGCAGGAATCGAGTATTCAGTTTGACCTCCTAATTCCATTCAGCAACCAGCATTTCCTTTTTAGCGAAGCAGCCAGAACCCGAGGATGGCAAAATGTATCACTGGAATCTTATGCATTGCTGAAAACAGGGATTGACACCTCACGAGTAGCAGCGAAAATACCTGCTATGGTGAAGCAGGCGACAGGTGACCGGTTCAAGCCGGGTCAATATAACCTGTACCTGCAACCGATAACAGATATCCATCTCAATAATCAATTACCCACCGGCATTGCAGCCGTGAGTGATCCTAAATATTCTTATATCCTTGCCACCATCGGTATCCTGGTACTGTTGATCGCATCTATAAATTTTGTGACCCTTACGATCGGCACTTCGACGACACGTGCGTTGGAAGTGGGTGTTCGTAAGGTGCTGGGGGCTGAAAAAAATCAGTTGATACGTCAATACTGGGGAGAAGCAATACTACTTACATTTCTTTCATTCATAATC
>DATLDA010000122.1:0-5225 GCA_035526135.1 Flavitalea sp. | reverse complement strand
AATTATGACATAAAATATATCAACGCATTCAATGAAAATGGGATTGCTGATACCTGATACCCGATACCTTATTACATCTGCCAAAACCAAATACAAACCATGTTTAGAAATTATCTAAAAATCGCCATCCGCAATCTGATGCGGTATAAATTTTTTTCTTTCATTAATATTTTTGGACTTGCAACAGGAATTGCCTGCTGCACCGTGATCCTTTTATTTGTTGCAGATGAATTGAGCTTTGACAAGCACCACCACGATTCAGAAAGGATTCACCGCGTTGTGAAAGATTTTGTTAACGAAGACGGCAGCAGGTTGCCGGATGCCACTACTCCACCAGCTATTGCAACCTACATGATGAAAGAAATCCCCGAGATAGAACACGTTGTACGGTTGTTTCCTTCATGGGGGCGTAAATTTTTTGTGAAGTACGGAAGTAAAAGAAATATAGAAGAAAACCTTTACCGGGCTGATAGCAGCATTTTCAATGTATTCACTTTGCCGTTCATTGCAGGAACTTCTAAGACTGCCTTCAGCCAGTTAAAAGCGATAGTCCTTACCGAGTCCACCGCAAAAAAATATTTTGGTACTGAAAATCCGATAGGAAAAACACTGGAGGTTGACCAGATGGGACCTCACCTGGTAACGGCAGTTATCAAAGACTTTCCACGCACATCTCATTTCAAATTTGACATGCTTGTATCAACACGCACCATAAATGGTGATATAGATAACGACTGGGACTTTTATAATTTTTATACTTATTTCAAATTAAAACCAAATACTTCCATAGCAACTGTTGATACGAAAATAAAAGCGCTGTTCAAAAAACATCAGCCGCAAAGCACAAATTATTTCTACACCCAACCCCTGACATCAATACATCTCAATTCAAACCTGAAATGGGAACTTCAGCCAAACAGTGATAAATCGTACCTCTATATTGTAATTACGATCGGCATCTTCATTATCATCATTGCATGTATCAACTATGTGAACCTGGCAACCGCGCGTTCCTCCCTGCGTGCAAAGGAGATCGGTGTCCGAAAAGTTTCAGGCGCAGAAAAAGGTTCACTGGTAAAACAATTTTTGCTGGAATCGATTGTAGTAACCGTTTTGGCAACAGGTGTTGCTATTATACTCACCCAACTACTTCTTCCCTTTGTAAATCGGATAACAGGAAAAGAGCTATTGCTGTTCAGTCAGCAAAATACCTGGCTCGTTGTGGTGCTGTTCATTTCAGCATTTCTCATTGGAATGATCGCCGGCATTTATCCGGCAATGTACCTCTCCTCGTTCGAACCAGTTAAAGTATTGAAAGGATTAAAACTCAATTCCAATCAGGGTTTCAGCTTGCGGAAGGTGTTGGTAGTTTCGCAGTTTACGATCTCTATTGCGCTCATCATCGGAGCCATTTTGATTTCGCGGCAGGTAGATTATATCCAAACCGCAAAACTTGGCTTCAGCAAAGAACAGGTCCTGGTGATAAATGATATCCAGGTTTTAGAACGCTCACAACGAACCGGCTTCAAAAACGAATTGTTGCAAATGCCCGGGGTGAAAAATGTTGCGGCCAGTGACGGCATTGTGGGTGGACAAAACTGGGCATTCACACTCACTGCCAAGGGCACACGCAATTCACAGCTTGTCAATTTCATAAATGTTGACAAAGATTATCTGCAAACAATGAATATGACGCTGCTGGAAGGTCGGACATTCGATCTGCCAGGTGATACCCTGGATGCTTTAATCCTGAATGAAACTGCAGTAAAACAACTGGGAATACCGAAACCGGTTATTGGCCAACAGGTGGCATTGGGAAGTAATCTGGATAGTCCTTCTTATGGAAAAGTGATCGGACTCGTGAAAGATTTTCATTTCACCAGCCTTCGTTCAGACATCAAACCTTTCGCCCTGGTTACTGACAATACACGTCAGGGCTTTTTCAATGTGAAGATCGATCCGAAAAATGTCAGAAATACAATTGCAGGCATTGAATCAGCGTGGAAAAAACTCGGAACCGAACGTCCTTTTCAATATTATTTTCTTGATGAAACATTCAGCAAACTTTACCAGTCAGAGCGAAATTTTCAGTCAGTATTTTTCTATATCACCATCCTTGTCATCATTATCGCTTGTCTCGGTTTGTTTGGACTTGTGTCGTTCATGACAGAACAAAGGAGAAAGGAGATCGGTATTCGAAAAGTGCTGGGTGCATCGGTAACAGGTATCCTTGCGCTTCTCTCGAAAGATTTCCTGAAGCTCGTTGCACTGGCAGCATTACTTGCCTTCCCGATTGCCTGGTACGCCATGAGCAGATGGCTGCGTGATTTCGCATACCGTACTGACCTTAGCTGGTGGATATTTATTACAGCCGCTGTTGTTGCCCTTGTCATTGCTGTTCTTACAATCAGCCTGCAGGCATTCAGAACAGCCGTAAGTAACCCAGTGAAAAGTTTGAGGAATGAATAGGCTGTCAGCGGTCAGCAGTCAGCAATCGGGTGGTAACTGGAAAATCTTTTATAAATAAATAAAGGAAAACAAAAATAAACTCAAAGTATAAACAATAGATAGAAAACATTTATCAGAGTGCGATTGCTGATTGCTGACTGCCGACAGCCGGCAGTGGATCACCTAATTCATAAATACTATGTTCACCAACTATCTCAAAGTCGCATTACGAAATCTTTGGAAAAACAAAGGATTCTCAGCTATTAATATTGCCGGACTTGCCATTGCAATAGCAACCTGCCTGCTGATTACATTATATGTGATGGATGAACTGAGTTATGACAGATATAATGAAAAAGCAAACAGGATCTACCGGGTGAATATAGATTTGAAATTTGGCGGCGGGGAACAAAAATTTGCTGTTGCACCGGATCCACTCGCTTTCACCATGGTGAAGAATTACCCGCAGGTAGAAAATGCCGTACGGTTTCGCGGTTATGGCTCCTCGGTCATTAAAAAAGGAGACCAGAATATAAAAGAAGAGCGCATCATAGCGGTTGACTCCACCTTGTTTGATGTATTCACAATTCCCATGATAACGGGGAATCCAAAAACTGCCCTGACAGCCCCGAACAGTGTTGTGATCACGGAAACCATAGCAAAGAAATATTTTAATAAAACGGAGGTTGTCGGACAAACACTTCGCTTCGACAATTCTACGGACTATAAAATTACTGGAGTGATCAGGGATATGCCTGTGAATTCACATTTCAATTACGATTTTTTTGTTTCATTAAGCGGCTCAGAAGAAAGCCGCAGAGGTGTCTGGCTGAGTTTTAATTTCAACACGTACCTCTTATTAAAAGAAGGAACTGATCCAAAAATCATAGAAGCAAGGTTCAACGATATATTCAAAACCTATATGTGGCCACAGGCGCAGGAAATGATGAAGATCACGGAAGAGGACTTTAAAAAATCCGGCAATTATCTGCGTCTTAACCTGACTCCGCTGACAGACATTCACCTTCACTCCGACAGGATCGCAGAATTGGGTGTGAACAGCGACATTCAGATGGTTTACATTTTTACGATCATAGCTATACTGATCCTGTTAATCGCCTGTGTCAACTTTATGAATCTTTCTACCGCAAGGTCTGCTAACCGTGCAAAAGAAGTCGGAGTGCGGAAAGTACTGGGTACGCAGCGGATCAATCTTGTGAAACAATTCCTGACAGAATCAATTGTAATGAGCCTGATCGCGATTATCCTGGCAGTTGGAATTGCAATGTTGCTGCTTCCGTATTTCAACCAGCTCGCCGTTAAAGATTTGAATTTATCACCGGCTTCCCATCCACTGCTGATTCCATTGCTGATCGGATTTGCAGTGATGATCGGAATTATTGCAGGCAGCTATCCCGCATTTTATCTTTCTGCCTTCCGGCCGATCGAAGTTTTGAAAGGAAAATTAAGCAAAGGATTCAAAAGCAGTTATTTCAGAAGCGGCCTCGTTGTCTTGCAATTTTTTATATCAATCGGATTAATCATTGCCACGATCATTATATACCGGCAATTGAATTATATCCAGAACAAAAAACTTGGATTCAATAAAGAACAGGTCCTTACCATTCATGATACCTATGTATTGGGAAATAATATAAATGCATTCAAAAATGAAGGATTAAAACAGCGCGGGGTTGTATCCGCCACAATTTCCAATTTCCTGCCTGTACCATCCAGCAGAAATGACAACTCTTTTTTTCCTGAAGGTGAGATTACGAATGAGAAAGCAGTAAGCATGCAATTGTGGAGTATCGACCATGATTACATTAATACATTAGGGATGGAAATAATTCACGGACGAAATTTTTCAAAAGATTTTCCCACAGATTCCGGCGCCTTGATTATTAATGAAACTGCTGCCCGGCTTTTCGGCTATACCGACCCGATAGGAAAGAAAATATCCACTTATAAAGATATCCAGACAAAGGAAATGAAAACTTATACTGTAGTGGGTCTTGTGAAGAATTTTCATTATGAATCACTGCGACAAAATGTGGGCGCATTGTGTTTAACGCTTGATCCGTCTACCGGTGCAACGTCGTTCAGGATCAGTACCGACCATGTGGAGTCTACCATAAAGTCTATTGAGCAGCTATGGAAAAAGATGGCACCGGGTGAATCCTTTACGTATTCATTTTTGAATGAAGATTTTAGCAACATGTACCGTGCGGAACAACGTGTGGGAAGGATATTTATCTCCTTTGCACTCTTCGCGATTTTTATTGCTTGTCTTGGATTGTTTGGATTGGCAACCTACGCAGCAGAACAACGAACAAAAGAGATCGGGATCAGGAAGGTCCTGGGTGCAACCGTTACCAATGTCGCTTCCATGCTGTCGAAAGATTTTTTAAAACTGGTTATCATCGCCGCGGTATTCGCGTTCCCGCTTTCCTGGTGGATGATGCACCGGTGGCTTGAAGATTTTGCATTCCGAATTGATATAGGTTGGTGGGTATTTATCGCCGCCGGAGGAATTGCCTTGTTGATTGCATTGATAACAGTAAGTTTTCAGGCTGTGAAAGCAGCCGTCAGAAATCCGGTAAAGAGTTTGAGGACGGAGTAGCTGATGGCGGTCAGCGGTCAGCAGTCAGCAATCGGCAGAAGTTGAGTGGACGTTCATTAAATTAATTTGGATAAGTTATTTTTTGGATCAAAGAACATAAAATAAAAGTAACAGGCAATTAATCAGAATGAGACAGCTGAAAGCTGACCGCTGA
>DATLDA010000076.1:0-3741 GCA_035526135.1 Flavitalea sp. | reverse complement strand
ATCGACATTGTATTTCTCTACGAGTAATTTTGCGCCATCGATATGATCGAGCAGATCTTTTCCTCCCATATGCCGGTATATACCCGTTCGCCAGTCCCGGCCATAACCTGCACTTCCTCGGTAGTCGATATCCAGCACTATATAACCATTATCAGCAAGTAGGTTATGAAACATGTATTCGCGGAAATAACTGCTCCACCATTTGTGCGCATTTTGCAGGTAACCCGCTCCGTGTACAAATATTACGGCCGGCCTCGAGGGATGAGGGGTGGAAGGCTGATAGATGCGTGCATAAACTTGTGCGCCATCTCTCGCTGCGAATGTAATAACCTCGGGGTCCCTCCATGGATATTGCAAAAATTCTGCGCTTGCTGCTTTGAAAGTAACCTGCTTCGCGACGGTACCGGGTTTGTTCTCTTGAATAAACAATTCCCACGGTTTGTTGGAATAAGAATTCCGGATTGCAATATTTTTTTCATCGGGAGAGATGATTACTTCACTCGCGCCTTTTAGATTTGTGATTTTCTCTTTAATATTATTTTTAAGCGTGATCCTGTAAAAATGTTGTTCACCCGGATGCACTTCGTTGGTGGTTAAAAAAAAATATTTTTTATCATGGGAAAGCTGCGCTTGCTGCACTTCATATTTACCGGATGTAATGGATGTACGCACCGCGCTTTCAACATTCATTGTATAGAGATGAGAATAACCTGTTGATTCAGATAAGAACCAACATACATGGTCAGAAACCCATCCTGCATCCTGTGTTGATGGCCCACCTACCCATGCTTCATCTCTTTGACGTTCTACTACTTTCAATTTTCCTGAAGAAGGATCAAGTAAAGCCAGCCAGCGATCTTTATTATCGCTTGACCTTATTTCAATTAACGCACGGCTTCCCGCAGCATTCCATTCAGGTGTATAAAAAATAATATTCCTCCGTGAACCCGTTTTTTTTGAAGAGTCCGGTAGTCGCGACGCTGCATAATCAGGGAGATCATTTATGCCAGGCAGTTCGTCGGTTTTAACAGGATAGGAAGAATCCTTCCGGGCATCATATACAAAAAGCTCATAAGTGCCCGGGGTGGTGCCGACTTTTGATCTTCCTATGATATCAGTAGTGAAGCCGCTTTCAGTTATGTAATTTGGTACAATTGTATTTTTAGACGAGACGGGAGATTTATACAATCTGTAGGTTATATATCGTCCGTCGTTACTTATAGTAGTAGAAAGAAATTTGTCATCAATGTAAATGGTTTTCAATTCAGGGGTCCGTACCAGCTTTTTATTGGCACTGTCCGTTTCTTCCCTTTTCTTTTTTCGTTCTTGCAAAACTTCCATCAATTGAAGCTGATCTTTCTTTAACCATGCTTCCTGCGGTGAGAGTATTTCCCTCGTTTCTCCCCGGGGCGCAGTTCCCCTCTGAAAATTTGTTAATTGCGTGATCGTTCCTGTTTTAATATCCCAGGCAAAAAGATTAAGATCAGTGGTGTATACGATTTTCTCGTCATTGAATCCAAATACCGGATTCAATTCATTGGAAATGGTACGCGTAATCCGTCGCGTGGTATTTGTTTTTTTGTTGTACATCCAGATATCTCCATAACGGATGAAGACAACCGAGGAACCGTTTCCACTGACAACACTGTTTGCAGGAATTTCATCCTGAAGCTGACGTCTGTCGGTTTTTTTCGGATTGAAATCATTCAAAGTAATTGTGTATAGCGAATCGGCAGCAACATTATCAGGGTTCCAATAGAAAAAAATGGATTTGCTGTCATAACTCCAACTGATATTTGAAGGAGAAGTACCAATCCATTTTGGATCACGCATGATTTTTTCAACAGTCAGTTGTTGCGCATTTGCAATTACGAGGGTGACAGTGAAAACTGCCAGCAATAAAAAGATTTTCTTCATATTCAATTATAATAAAATGCCGCTGAGAAAAAGATATGCCATTCCAAAGTAGATCATGAGCCCCGTTACGTCGACCAGGGTAGCGACGAAAGGTGTGGACGATGCGGCAGGGTCTGCGCCTAATTTTTTTAAAACAAGAGGCAGCATGGATCCCATCAGCGTTCCCCATAAGACAATACCGCTCAGAGAAAACCCAACGGTCATGGCAATCCTTAAATAATGGGCGCCGAATATATCGGAAAAGGTATGCCAGATAGTGATTACCGTGAAGCCCGTCAGACATAATACAGAACCCAATAATAATCCGGAAAGAATTTCTCGGCGCATCACCCTCCACCAATCCGCAATTGTCAATTCGCCCAATGCCATTGCCTGAATGATCAGCGTCGACGCCTGCGAACCGCTGTTCCCACCACTTGAAATAATTAACGGAATAAAAGTCGCAAGGATCACAACTTTAGCGATCTCCTCTTCAAATTGCTGCATTGCGGTAATGGTCATGAGTTCTCCGAAAAATAACACGATCAGCCAGACGATCCGTTTCCTGAATAATTTAAACAAAGGAATTTCCAGGTAAGGCTCATTCAATGCTTCTGTACCTCCGATCTTCTGAATGTCTTCACTGAACTCTTCGTTGGCTACCCACAAGACGTCATCGATCGTTACAATTCCCAACAAAATATTTTTATCATCGACTACCGGCAACGCTACGCGGTTATTCATTTTAAAAATCTGATTTGCCGCTTCCTGATCATCTGTTACTTTTAGAGTGATGAAACGATTGTCGATTATATCACCAATTAGTTTGTCGGGGCTTGCGAGGATGATTTCACGAATGCGTACGTCATCAAGAAAACCGCCCTTATCATTCACCACGTAAACCACTTCAATTGTTTCACTGTCTTTGCCGACTTTACGGATATGTTCAAGTACTTTTTGAACTGTCCAGTTCGCTTGTACGGCGATATAATCCGGTGTCATCAGACGACCCACACTGCCTTCAGGATATCCGAGCAATGACAATGTGATCTTCCTTTCATTAGGGTCCAGTAACCGGATCAATTCTTTTACAACTTCGCTCGGCAATTCTTCAAGAAATGCGGTTCTGTCATCCGCCGGAAGTTCATTCAGCAATTCTGCTGTCTTATGGGGATTGAGCTGCTTTATGATATTTTTCTGCGCAGAGACATCGAGGATCTTGAATACCATGGCGGCACGGTGGATATTCATATTACTGATGATCCTGTCCTCATATTCCGGGAATTCATCGATCAGTTCCGCTACTTCACTGATATTTTGTTCATTCAGAAACTCCCGTATGGATAACACATCTTCATTGTGGATGACTGAAAGGAATTCATCAGTCAGTATTTTTTGTTCTTTTTCATCCGCCATGATTCCAAATTTACGTTCCCTTCCGAAGAACTTAATAAGTTTTAAAAATCGGTAAATTGTCGTCTATGGTGAAATTTTTGATGCTTCCTTCGATCTATGTAGCCAATACGAAGGAAATGGGAAGAGGAATATATACGTCAAAGCCGATCATGGCGAATACAGAGATCGAGCGGTCGCCTGTGATCGTGTTGAGCAAAAAAGAAAGAGAGGAAGTTGAGAAAACGCTTTTATACTACTATATTTTCGAGTGGGGACCGAAAAGCTTACAGTGTTGTATCGGATTGGGATTTATTTCAGTGTACAATCACTCGTATAAATCAAATTGCGAGTACGAAATGCACTTCGATGAACAAACCATTTCCATTAACACAATCCGCGCAATAAAAGCAGGAGAAGAACTTTTTCTTAATTACAATGGAAACTGGAATG
>DATLDA010000063.1:0-4531 GCA_035526135.1 Flavitalea sp. | reverse complement strand
TAACTCATTTGGTACTCATTCGGTAGAGTTGCCTAATATTTTGTTAATAAGCCGCTGCCATTTGTTCAAAAATTAGACTATCATTCAGGCTGAATGTTTATTCTACATTTGCAGGTTCAATAATTATATGCGAATAACAAGCGAAAAGAAATTTAAAAAACTGATTGTTATCGGGGACCGGTTACTGATACGGCCGGCACGTCCGCATGAAAGGACAGAAAGTGGACTATACCTGCCACCTGGCGTTCAGGAAAAGGAAAAAGTGCAACAGGGATATGTGATCAAAACCGGACCGGGCTATGCGATACCTGTACCGGTGGAAAATGAAGTATGGAAAAACGAAGAAGAGCAGGTAAAATATGTACCATTACAGGCAAAGGAAGGTGATCTGGCTATTTTTCTTCTTAGCGGTGCAACGGAGGTTATGTATGAAGGTGACCGGTTTTTTATAGTTCCGCAAAGTGCGATACTTATGTTAGAAAGGGAAGAAGATATTTAGTTCATAGTTCTGAGTTCATAGTTTTAGTTGATTTGAAAGTTTGGGAGTTTGGGAGTTTGGGTGTGTGGTGATTTCTATTGATGTTTCATTGGATACTATCAAACTGGGATAACTGACAGTTGATAGCTGATAGCTGACAGCCCCACGCTCATAGCCATGGACTTTTTCTTCTCCTTCTTGTTGTCCCGCCCAAACCAAGCGCGCCTAGTAAGGTTCTGGTAATTACACTTGCGGCTGTTCGACCTATCTGGCGGGTAACAGAACTTTCTAAAACTTTTTCCATGGTTGATTTTTCCCGGTGACCGGACTGCTTTGATTCTTTTGATACTTGTTCCGAGCGCGTAGCAGCGTCCTCCAGTTTTTCCGAAAGGATCTCATAAGCGCTTTTACTGTCCTCCACGGCGGAATATTTCCTGACGAGTTTCGAACGTGCGTTGATGCCTTTGATCTCTTCTGCAGTTAAAATATCCATCCGTGATTTTGGTGGCTGTAACATGACATGAACGAGGGGTGTAGGAATTCCTTTTTCATTCAACACCGTAACAAAAGCCTCACCAATCCCGAGCTGTGTCAGCAGTTCGTCAATTTTATAAAAAGCTGTTTCGGGATAATTCTGGGAAGCTTCCCTGATTACTTTCCGATCGGCGGCGGTAAACGCACGCAAAGCATGTTGCACTTTTAAGCCAAGTTGCGCCAATACAGCCGCAGGAATATCCTGGGGATTTTGCGTGCAGAAAAAAATTCCTACTCCTTTGGAACGGATCAATTTTACAACTGTTTCTATTTGTTCCAGCAGTGCTTTCGTTGCTTCCTGAAATACCAGGTGTGCTTCATCTATAAACAATACAAGTTTTGGTTTTTCCAAATCACCTTCTTCCGGAAGTGATCCATATAATTCTGCCAGCAGACTTAACATAAAAGTGGAAAACATTTTTGGCCGGGCCTGCATGTCAGTAACCCGCAGAATATTTACCATACCTCTGCCATCATCTCCGATCCGCAACAGGTCAGCAACATCGAACGAAGGTTCGCCAAAAAAGATATCTGCCCCTTGTTGTTGCAATTCTATCACTTTCCTTAGAATAGTGCCAGTGCTTGTGGTAGAAATTTTTCCATAATTTTTTTCTAATTCACTTTTTCCCTCTCCGGCTGCATATTGTAATACCTTGATAAAATCTTTCAGGTCAAGTAATGGTAGCTTCTGGTCGTCGCAATATTTGAAAAGCATCGCTACCACTCCTTCCTGTGTATCGTTAAGTCCAAGAATCTTTGACAATAATAAAGGTCCGAATTCACTTACCGTTGCACGTAATCTTACCCCTTCTTCCGAACTCAATGTCATAAGTTCTACGGGATATGCGGCGGGCGCATAATTCATGTTCAGTTTACGGATACGGTCGGCTATCTTTTCATTGTTTTCCCCGCGGGCCCCAATTCCACTTAGGTCTCCCTTGATATCCATTAATAGCACAGGAATGCTTGCATCACTCAATCCTTCAGCGAGAAGTTGAAGTGTTTTGGTTTTTCCTGTTCCGGTAGCTCCTGCAATCAGCCCATGCCTGTTCATCGTTTTCAAGGGAAGTTGAATCAAGGTGCCTTCGACTTCTCCATCCAACATGGCGCAGCCGATTGCAAAATGTTCTCCTTTGAATGTATATCCGCTTGCAACTACTTCTCTGAATTTCATTTTATCAGACATTTTGATTTTTTTAACGCTATCGGCGAACAGCATTCAGCCATGAGCCATGAGCAGATTATGTTCTCTGCTACTCACTATTAATTATTAATGGTAATGATTATGAACACCTATTTCCGATTTTTTTTTAACGCAAACAGATCATTCCTTTATCATCTACCATGATTTTGTTTTCTGCCTCAAGGTATTGGATTACCTCCCATGCCTTTTCTTTTGCAACATTACCTAACCTGTTAAACAATTCCTGTGACGAAAGCGGTTGAGGCCTGATTTCCTTAACAATATTTGAGTGAATCATCTGAAATTCCTCTCCTGTGACAGACTTTGATTTCCGCTGAAGGCAATTATCGCATACGCCACAATTTTTTATAGAGTTGTCTCCAAAATAATTACCAATCATGCGGCTGCGGCATTTATTTTTTTCAGCTACGTAATCAAGAATTGCGCCGACACGTGATTCGTACAGTTTTTTTCTGGCGGACCGGGCTGATTCATCAAAAAGTAATGCAGTTACTTTTTCACGGTTTTGAAGCAAAAAAACTTGTGGCTTTTCTTTCTGGGCAATATACCGGATGAACCCAAATCCATCCATTTTATACAATTGCTTTACAACTTCTTCATCTTTCCATCTGAGCAGTGATGCCAGCATTTTTTCATATACCGGCACCGGCTGGTCAAAAATCCCTTCGTAAGTACGCAATAAGGTTTTAAGAAGCAGGTCTGTATCAGGATAAAGCTTTTCAATTTCTGCAATTGTTTCTCTTAATGCAAGAACCTGTACGCTGGATGGAGTATAAAATTGATCACTCACACTTATAAAGCCTTGTTCTTCCAATGCTTTCAGGCAATTCATTCCGACCCTGCTTTCGATTTTGAATTTTTTGCAAAAATCAGCCATTTCAAAATCAAAGGACAATCCTTCCCCATTGCCACGCGGCAATTGAAAATAATTCATCAAGGCTTCATAAACCTGCAGCACCATTTGTCTATCAGGAAATCGTATTTGAGAAGAAGCATTCAGTTCTTTCAGGTTCTTTTCCTGTATGAGTAATACTGCATAAGCTTTTTTGCTGTCTCTCCCTGCTCGTCCGGCTTCCTGGTAGTAGTTTTCAAGGCAATCCGGAATATCAGCATGAATGACTATCCGCACATCGGGTTTATCAATACCCATTCCGAATGCATTGGTGCAAACAATGGTGGTGATTTCATTTTGTAACCATTGTTGCTGGATCTTATCCCTATCGCTTCTTTCAAGTCCTGCATGATAATATCCTGCTCTATGCTGATGAAGATTTAAAAGATTGGAAAATTCAGTTGTTCTCTTTCGTGATTTACAGTAAATGATAGCGCTTCCTTTTACTGCAGTGAGAATCTCCAGAATCTTCTTGATTTTCGATTCTATGCGGAACACGCTGTAGGAAAGATTCGGACGTTCGAATGATTGCCGGAAAATAGAAGCGTCTGTCATCTCAAGTTGCCTGCAGATATCCTCTTGCACTACAGTTGTTGCGGAAGCTGTTAATGCCAGCACCGGAATTCCTGGTAAGGATGCCCGCAGGGTTTGTATGCGCAGGTAAGCGGGCCTGAAATCATAACCCCATTGAGAAATACAATGCGCTTCATCTACGGCAATCAGCGTAACAGGTAATAGAGGCAGGTATTCGCGGAATAATGTCGTTTCAAGACGTTCAGGCGAAACATATAAAAATTTACAATTGCTGTCAGCAGCTACTTTCAGGGTATTGATAACTTCCTTTCTTGTCATTCCCGAGTAAATGGCAAGGGCTGTAATATTTTTTCTTCTTAGATTTTCTACCTGGTCTTTCATTAATGCAATGAGCGGACTCACAACCACACAGAGTCCTTCTCTCATTAACGTAGGAACCTGGAAACAAACAGATTTACCACCACCGGTCGGTAGCAGAGCAAGGGTGTTTTTTCCTGCAAGCACAGATTGTATGATATCCTCCTGCAGCGGACGGAATTCTTTATGCCCCCAGACCGATTGCAAAATGTCTCGGATTGATGTCATACTACTTTTGAGGTGATTAAGATAAGGTCTTTACGTTACATCGTGCAGGGAGAATGTCCACAATGTGGAAGGGAGTAAACCATTTGAGTATGGATTATTTTTATTGCTCACCTTACTTTTTTCACAAATAATCTCACAGAATTTATTGCCAATACAACATCGCTGAGTCCCATGACCAGTGCCCCGAATGCGGGCGTCAGTAATCCAAATGCTGCAACGGGAATAGCAATAATATTATACAGGAATGCCCACATCAGATTCTGGCGGATTGTGATATAAGTATGTTTTCCAATGCCCAGAGCTT
>DATLDA010000054.1:0-10342 GCA_035526135.1 Flavitalea sp. | reverse complement strand
AATTCCGACTTGGTTGGGATGTAAATCAGATCGTTTGTTTCTCCGGAACCATTATCGTTCACCGGACTATTCCGGTAAACGTAACTGAAAGGATTTCCAGATTGACCATTGTAAAATAAAGTGATGCGGGTAGCACCTAATTTATTAAAGTATTCAAATTCTTTTGAAATATAAGCAGTGATCCGGTGGCCTAAATCAAAATCCGATGTGCTCAAAACAATATTGTTCCTGCCATTCACAGTTTCCATAAAACGCCATTGCGAATTGTTCTGGGAACTTGTTCCTTCATTCAGCACGATGGAATTTCCATATGTATAATTCGCACTGAAGCCAAGTCCGTTCCTTTCTGCTTTATTTACACCGACCGTGAAATTGTAAGAGTATCCTTTCCTGCCAATACCATTGCTAAGAAGGAAAATATTTCCGGGATAAGGATTGATCGTTCCGCGCAGGGGAATTTTGGCCGCACCATTATAGATTGTTCTTGCATCAGGTCCATTGGATTTCCCCGTCGGAGGTAATATGTTTACGTTGGTATAATTGATTTCATGAATATTCTTTGTAAAAATTCCTTCAGTTGTAAAAGTCCATCCGTTTCCAATCGTTTTGTCCATACCCAGGGACGTTCTGAATACAGTGGGTAATTTGAAATCCTTTGCGACGAGATCGATCTGACCTCTTGCATTTGAAATGTTGATACCCAGTTCCTGTGCCGTATATTGTCCGTTCGGATCAGGACGAAATGCAAGATTCGTAGTAGGAGGGTTCAGATCAATACCACCCACAGAGAGTCCATTGTTATTATACACACCCCCAGGCCATACAAGTGGAACACGTCCGGCGAAAATACCCATGCCGCCACGTACTACGATATTTTCATCACGAAGCCGGTAGGTAAATCCCACCCGTGGTGAAACCAACCATTTTGCATCCATTACCTGTCCTGATCTTGCGCCTTTCAAATCGTAATACTGGGCGATTTTTGGCAATGCGCTGTCATTGAAAAAGTGATCTTCTAATGGCTTCGTCAGCAGCTCTGTACGGTCTCCACGAATGCCGAGTGTTAATGTGAAATTATCGTTCACGCGTACTTCATCTGTTGCAAAAAATCCAATACGCATGGTACGGAATTTTGCAGCGGCACCTGTATTATCTCCGCTTGATTTGTCAACCAGCGAAAACGAACGCTGATATCTGCGTGGGCGTGCACCTGTTAGGAAATCATTCAGTGTGCTGTAAGTATATGTACCGTAGTTGTCGCGAATGAATGTATTGATCGCACGGTTGAATTCATTATCTGTCCCGATTGTTATAATATTATTCCCTTTGTAAAATTTAAATGCGTCAAACACGGAAATGTTAGTTGCGATAAGTTTGTTAGCTGCGGAAAAATTTTCTGTTCCGAAGACAATGGTACCGGCAGTGCCATCGAAGATAGAAACACGTGGGAAAGGAGCGCCAAGCGGATTTCTGTCATCCAACACATCGGTAGCAGTTACCAGCAGTCTATTATTCGATCCTTTTTCGAAACCGCTTTTCAATTCGAGTGAACCGGATTTTGTGGTGCTTGGAAAAAGATAACCGTCATTATAGAAGTTGATTGTGCTGGAACTACTGGTACTTGTGTTGTATCGAAGACCATCGTTCAACCGGTAACTGACGGTAAGTTTATTGGCGTCATTTATATTCCAGTCAACTTTTGCGGTGATACGATCTGCGGTTACTTTTTCCGGATTATCGATATAACCTCCGGGTTCATATTTGTAAGTGCTCCTCAGGTAATCTGCAAGTTGATCTAATGTGGTTTGGTTGCTGCTCCCACGGTATTCGGCAAAATTGAAAGGCTGGGGCCTTTCATCTCTCTGCCATTCTGCTAAAATAAAATAGAATAATTTATTTTTGATCAGTGGACCGCCGACCCGGAAACCGTAAAGTTTGTTCGTAAATTTTGCGAGTTTATTTCTTTCCAATACGTCCGGAAATCCGGATTTCTGTGTGGCCACCGGACTGCGACCTGCCAGGTTCTGATTTCTATACAGGTAATAAACAGATCCGGTTATCGTATTGGTACCTGACTTAGTGGTTGCATTGATTCCACCTCCGGTAAAATTTCCGAACTGCGCATCAAAGGGCGAAAGGATCACCTGGAATTGATCGATCGCATCAATAGAGATGGGCGATATTCCTGCCTGTCCACCATTGGTACCAGAGGCAGCAATTCCGAAGATGTCGCTGTTGTTTGCGCCATCAATAAAGAATGCGTTGTATCGATTGTTCTGCCCAGCGAGCGCCACCCCGCCATCACCTGTAATCTTGGCCTGAGGGGTAAGTCTTAAATAATCATTCAGGTTGCGACCAATAGTAGGCATGTTCGCCAATTTATCACGGCCAATGTTTGTTTCTGCTCCACCTTTGCCGCTTGTGACTGTTCTTCGGGCCGCAATTACAACTTCAGAAAGATTGGAAACTTTGTCGGTGACCACGAACTCCTGACCGGGGTTTTCTCCTAATGTGAGGAAGACATCTTCTTTTTTTTCATCTGAATAACCAACATAGCTGACAGCAATTGTATAAGGACCTCCCGGGCGGAGATTATACAGGTTGTACCGACCACCCGCCCGTGTTGCTACACGGTAAACCGTACCGGTGGGATTATGAGTTGCAGTAACCGTTGCACCAATGAGCGCCTCGCCTTTATCCGTCTTCACCACGCCGTTTATGCTGCTGTTTGTTTCCTGTGCATACATGAACACCGGAAACAAGAGAAACAGACATATCCGTACAAATCGCTGAATAAGCATATAGTTTGGTTTTACGAGTGCAAATAAAAGGAAATATTGCCTAAATATAAGATTCCGCTGTGAACAAATTACTAAGGCAAACATCACAGGATACCTGCTGCATCGAGGTATACGTGAGGAACATCATGTAGCCTTAAGCGGCCATATTATGTAGTAACTTCGCACAAAATTATCTGATGCTGGATTCCATTGAAAGTGCGATAGAAGAGATCCGCGAGGGAAAATTAATTATCGTGGTTGATGATGAAGATCGTGAAAATGAGGGAGACTTTATCACAGCAGCGCGGAATGTTACACCCGAAGTGATCAATTTCATGAGTAAATATGGAAGAGGATTGATTTGTGCACCATTGATTGAAGATCGTTGTTCGGAACTTAGTCTGGATCTTATGGTCAACAACAATACTGCACTCCATGAAACTGCGTTCACCGTTTCCGTCGATTTGCTCGGTCATGGATGCACAACTGGAATTTCTGCACAGGATCGAGCCAAAACAATCCAGGCATTAATTGATCCGGGAACAACTCCGGAAGATTTGGGAAGGCCAGGACATATATTTCCTTTAAAAGCGAAGAAGGGAGGCGTACTGAGAAGAGCCGGACATACAGAAGCTACGATTGATCTAGCGCGGCTCGCTGGTTTTGAACCCGCCGGTGTGTTGGTTGAAATCATGAATGAGGATGGGTCAATGGCACGGTTACCTCAATTGCGGGAGATCGCAAAAAAATTCAAACTGAAATTAATTTCGATCAAAGACCTCATCGAATACCGGCTGAAGTCTGATTCACTGATTGAAGAAATTGTAAAAGTAGAACTTCCAACCAAATACGGCCACTTCCAACTTGTTGCTTTCAGTGAAAAAAACACAACGAATGAACATCTGGCGCTGATCAAAGGAACCTGGGAAAAAGATGAGCCTGTGCTCGTAAGAGTTCACTCCTCCTGCTTTACCGGCGATATTCTGGGGTCGCTGCGATGTGATTGTGGAGAACAATTACATGCTGCTATGCAGATGGTTGAGCGAACCGGTAAGGGCGCCATATTATATATGAACCAGGAAGGCAGAGGGATCGGACTGGTAAACAAATTAAGAGCATACAAACTGCAGGAGGGAGGCATGGATACAGTTGAAGCGAACCTGCATCTTGGATTTCCGATGGATAAAAGAGACTACGGCATCGGCGCACAGATCCTTCGACATATCGGAATCACAAAACTGCGCCTGATGAGCAACAACCCAAAAAAGCGCGCCGGTTTGCTTGGATATGGTTTAAAAGTAGTGGAAACGGTTCCGATAGAAGTTGCACCCAATCCGCATAATGAAAAATACCTCATCACCAAACGCGATAAGTTAGGACATGATATTCTGAAGGGACTGGGACTTTGAAATGTACGATGTACGATTTCAGATTTCAGATTTGCGATTTTAGATTTGATATTTCAGATATAGACTTTGCTTCTTTGCTCCCTTATGCCTCTTTGCGTGAAATATAAATTCTGCAAATCACAAATCATACTTACAACAACTATAAGATCTAAAATCGCAAATCTAAAATCTGAAATAGTTCCTACTTTTCATCAATTTCCCTCAGCTTTTGTAACCGGCACCAAAGGTTTTTTCTTTTTCTTTTTGTCATTGCCGAGCAACTCGCCGATACTATCAAATTCCTTGCGGTAGCTGATACTGGCTCCGGAACGGTTTTGTCTTACGCCCGCCCCTGTCAGATAATTGTAGGAATCCCTGTAGAAGAACGTTAACAGGAGTTTGCCATCAGGGCTTAATTTCCATTCAGCAGAGATATCAGGAAGGAAAGGCAGATTACGTGTCGCATTCACCTGAGCAGAACTTAATCCAAAATCGACTGCGCTGCCAAATGTAAATGTGAGCCGTTCGTTGAAAAGACTTTTTCCGATTGAAAGATTGAGGTTCGTTCGGTCAACATTAAAGATGCTTCTGTTCGTGTTATCAACGAAGTTTGTTCCGCTATACAATTGAGCGTTGAAGTTCACACGAATACTTTTATCATTGAAGATCTTCTGGAAGATATTGGAGAACTGACGGCTAAGCGTACTCGAAAGTACGCCTGAAATACTGTTCACAACAATGCCTTCAAATGCAATGCCGCCAAGATTTCCCTGATTAGAAGAAGTTGCAAGCGGACCAAAACTATTAAATACAATAAGAAAAGCAACCTGCTTGTTCAATTCATTTTCATCATTCTGGATTCTCTGTAATAATGCAATGGCATCCGGATCATTGATCAGTGCACTACCCGGAGGCAATTGTAACTGGAAGCGGATGATAGGCGACATCAGATCACCGGTAAGACTTGCCACTACCAGTACCTTACCACGATATTTTTTAACATTGTTGTTCACTTCATCCAGACCAAGGTCACTGAACCGGACGTTTTCTGCTTCATATTCCGCATCGATTTTTATGGATGCATTGCTCGGATCGCCAGTCCATAAAATATAATTACCTGCATTTTCCCGGAGCTTGAAAGGTTTTTTCAGCAAAGACTGGAAATTGAAATTGTAATTTCCCCTGTCGATATCATAACGGCCATTGATCGTGAATTCGCCATCTGTTGTTACACGCATTTTCAGGTTCCCACGGCCATTTGCTTTGATAATATCACCGGTCAGCTCATCAAGAATTACATACATGTTCACATATTCGTTAGCAGTTACATCCAGATTGATGGTAAGATTGCTTTCCTTTTTTTCAGAAACATCCTGCATCTCTCTTCCGTAAACTTTCCAAACTAGAAAATCAGCTGAGCCGCTTTCTCTTCCGGATTTGGAATCAATATAAAGTGAAGAACTGTCTGCCGGTTCTCCTTCAATATCCATCTGCATTGCTTCCAGAGGACCATGGAACCGCATGTTGGCACGTGCGATCACGTTTCCGTAAAATGGATTATTACCCGCATTACTGGTCGCCAGAACGAGGAGCTTATTCGTATTGAGTGAAAAATCAAAAGCGAGGTCATTAAAACCCGTATGATAGAGTTTCCCATTTGTCACTTGACCTTTGTTCTGAAATTTATCTTCAATCCGGAATGATCCGAAATCAATCATATTTTCCTGTAAAGAAATTGTTGCCGAAGGGATCGTATAATAAACATCCGTATAGATTACTTTTAAACCTGCATCGCGCAATTGAACGGTTCCCAAAAGTCCTATCTTATTACTCGGGCCGGTTACTTTGATGTTGCCGGTTGCCAGACCTTTCAGGTCACTGAACACACCTGAAATATATTGCTGCAGCAGATCGATCTTCGTTTCATTTAATTGAAGATCGAAATCAAGCCGGTCTTTTCGTGCACTATCTGCCAATGCATACAAACCTTTAATGTCAAAGCGGTAATTCTCATTGTCTGATAATGCACTGAGGTTGATCTGACGGTTCCTCGAATTGTAATTGGCGTTCAATTGTATTCGCCCGATCGAATCGTCATCCAGTCTGAATTGTTCCGTCTCACCAATGATATCCACATTCATTTTACCAAATGGATCGCCTACAGTTACTGTTCCCGTAACTAATCCTTCAAGCCGGTTGGCTTTTATGAAGTATGAAGAGAAGTCGCCGATATTTACTTTGCGTAGATTGACCTGGATATCATTCGTGTTTCCAATATCCGACGGTACCGAAGACACCAGTATTTCCTGTTCTCCATTGTACATTTTTACGCCGTCGGCAGTAATTACATCTGTAAAAACGAGTTCTCCATTCTTTTCGATCGTCCAGTTTTTGCCGTTCAAATCAAAGTTCGATTCTTTGAAACGGATCTTTACACCCTTGGGAAGTGTTTGAACCTGTGCTGAAATATCTGCTGCATTTAATGTCTGGTTTGCACTGGTCTTGATATTAACTTCCGAAAGATCATTAGCAGAATTTATACGGATTACCGTACCGGGAAAATTCAGACTGTCATTTATGGATACGTTACCGATATTGCTCGTAATAGACAAACTGTCCATTGTCCCTGTACTTTTGAGATTCAGATCAGAAATTGAAATGTTCTTATAGGAAAATTGAGGTATTTCTGCATTCAGGTCAAGAAGGTTTTCTCTGGTGTTAATGCGGCCGGTGATCGTACTGTTATTAAAACCGGATAAATTTTTTACAAATAGATCGACATACTCATCAACCTGTTTTGTTGAGATAACAAAGCTGAAATTCTGATTTCCGGCTATAGATTTTGCGGGTCTTATATAAGTCGGGTAATATTTATTAAGGAATGACTGGAATGCACCCGGCAGGTCTTTAATCGAAAATTCACCGACAAGTGCTGCATCAAATTCATTACTGAGTAAAGTGATCACTTTGTTATTATCAATGATCTTGGATTCAAGTGATAGAGAATCAAAAGTTATTCTTTTGCCACTTTTGAAGAGGGAAGCTTCATAAATTCTGGCATTGCCCAGGAAGTTATCAATATTATCTCCCGAAAAATTAAAATGAAATTTTCCGTCGAATTCAAGATTGTCTTTTATGAGATTTAGTTTTCTAAGGTCTGCATGGATAATGAATGCATCGAAATTGAAGTTGGGTACTTTTTGTGTGAAATCGATCAGACCGTTTAATCTTGCATCAAGATTCGGATCGTATGAAATCAATTCTCCATTGAATAATTTTTTAGCAATGGTTCCTCTTACAGTAATATTCTGGTAGGGATAATTGTTGAATTCAAGATAGCGGATCGTGCCATCGAGTTTTGCATTTAATGTTTGTATCCTCATTCCCGAACCATTCACTTTGCCTTCGAAAGAGGCTTTTCCCAACTGACTATTATCAATGAACGATCCGAGTTGAAATCCGGAAGTTTTTACCGTACCTGAATAACTTGCAGGAACACCCGTCGGAAATTTCATGTTAAGGTCTGTAATAATTGTTCCCAGTGCGGTTTCCAGCGTTCCATACGTTACAAAATCCTGAAGGAAGCCCGTGAAGTTTCCTTTGAAATGAAGGTATTGAAGGAGATCAAGTCTCGGTTGTGAGATATCTCTTAGTTGTGGTACAAAAGAAACTGCATCCTTATAGGTTGTACGAAAAGCGTTTGCTTCAAAGTCAATGAATGTTTTTGTGATATCAGGTAGACCGGCAAGGCTTATATTCCCATTGAGGTAAGTATCACGACCTGCTTCTACTTCCAGGTTCTTACCATTCAGATTGTCTATCGTTCCTTTTACATGACCGGAAACTTTTATTTTTTTATTCCAGTTACTGACGTTTGGTGCAAAATAGGCAATGTCGTCACTGTCGATCACAGCCTCGTCAAAATCCGCTTCCAGCTGAACTTTGGAGACAAATCGATTCAGGTCATCAATGGTCTGGAAACGCATCGCAAAAAACTTTGTAAGATGACTCCGGTTAGTACGCAGATCAAGTTTCGAAAATTCAAAGGCTTCCGGATGCATTTTAAAATCTGCAGTCATGCTTTTTACTTCAAAGCCACTTCTTTCTTTTGCACGGAGCGTAAGTGAAGCGTTGAGGGAATCGCCTTCGAGTTGAAGGTTCCTGAACGTTGCATCGATTTTTGAAAACAAGACCATTTCACCATCAAAAGATTCATAGGTGGGCCGTTGCTTTTCTCTTTCTGATTTGATCGTTCCGTTTACAATTGACAGTTCATCTACCTGAAATTGCCATCCGGCAGCATTCCATCTCAATTTTTTTGGATCATTTATAATTTCTACTAAGTCTTCTGCCGGTTTATTTCGCGCAGGACGATGCCCCGTATAATTATATACCGCGAAGGAGGGAGACTGGATCGAAAGTGTATTGATGCGTATTACTTTCTCTTTAAAATTAATTCGTTCTGCGTCCAGATCGAGCGCTTTTAATGTAAGAGCGAGATTTTCACCACGCCAGCCATCTCTCTGAACGATGGCCACATTGTCCAGTTCTACCTGCTTTAAATTGAGTTCAATGCTTTTGGATGAAGTATCTTTTTGTGCAGGTGTCGAAAAATAATCAATAAGAAACTGGTAATTCCACTTTTCACCAGTACGCTGCAGATGAAACACTGCGTCCTGCAAACCAATATATTCCAATTCAATTTTTTCCTTAAAAAAGAACCAGTCTGTAATTCGAACCTTGGCAGCTCCGGCATAAAGGAGTGTATCTTTCTGCTGATCCTTAATGAGGGTACCCTCCAGAAGCATTTTATTGAACAATGCAAAATCAACATGTCTAATGCTTACTTCCGTGTGCAGATCTTTTGACAGACGCTTAGTGATCCTTTTTACGATATAGTTCTGGACAAATGAAGTTTGGATCAATAGCCACGTCAGTACTACCAATGCAAGCAGCACCAGCAGTATTGTGCGGGATATTTTCCAGAATTTTTTCAGGGGAACTGTATTATCCTTAAAATTACGTAATCGATGTTCTTGTGCAAATTCAATACCAATACAACTAACTGAAACACACTTTTTACAGATGATTTTTGTATGATATACTGCAAGATGGTTTGAAGTATCCATGTGCCATTAAAACGGTTATGGATAAACGTGCTTTTTAACAGCGTGTTCACACAAAAGATTCCCAATTCAGGAAACTTACAGGGTCCGGGTTGGCTTTTCCATGCGATAACTTACATTTGATAGCAACCCTTCAACCAAAACCAGAGTTATGAGAAAATTGCCATTCTTGGTTATTGCCTGTCTGTCCCTATCTATTTCATGGGCCCAGGAAAAATTCACCGCGAGTAAACTGGGTCTTAAAGTGGGAGTAAATTATTTCAATCAGCACGTCGAATCTGGCCGGCAAAAAGTAAAAACAGATTATAAGCCTCAGGTGGTTTTTGGTTTTTTTAATCTGATCGATCTGGGCACTAATTGGCAATTCCAGCCGGAATTCTTATTGGAAAATATGGGTTCGAAGGATGATTCTTTCTCAACACGTAATACATACCTCACCATCCCTCTGCTTCTGAAATATTCTTCCAAATCCATTGGTATTTATGCAGGCCCGCAGGCAGGCTTATTATTAAGCGGTAAAATTACTTCTGATTTTTTTCCGGAACAAAATGTGAAAGACGCATATAAATCAATAGATCTTGCAGGCATCATTGGTACCGATTATACTTTCAGCAAAAGGTGGATGCTAAGTGCCCGATATCATATCCCCTTCAATAACATTTTAAAAGATGCCGGACCGGGCAATTCAATAAAAAACAAAGGATTTCAACTTACGATTGGAGTAGTATTCTGATTTCAGATTTTAGTTTTTCGATTGCAGATTTGTTTCACGCAAATGGAAGCAAACACCCCAAGGAAATCTAAAATCGCAAATCTAAAATCTAAATCGTACAACGTACATCGTAAATCTCAATATCCTGCCGCATGATCTTCACCGCGTTTGTCCGCGATAGCTTCTATTTTTCCGTCCGGCAAAATACGTATCACTTCTGTTCTTCCGATTTGCCCCCGTATCACCACCTTGTATCCTAATTTTTGCAACCCCGCGATTACATCTTTCGGAAAATCTCTTTCCACATCAATTTCATCCGGAAGCCACTGGTGATGG
>DATLDA010000033.1:0-10664 GCA_035526135.1 Flavitalea sp. | reverse complement strand
ATGAGAAATTTAGTAGCGAATTGATGACAGGCAAGCCGGTACAATACGTATTAGGCGAAGGCTGGTTCCTTGGAATGAAATTCTTTGTTAATCATTCCGTGTTGATCCCAAGACCTGAAACAGAAGAACTCGTGCAATGGGTAATTAACGATTATGATCAACCGACCAGAAATGAACAACGTCGTATTTTAGACATCGGTACAGGTAGCGGTTGTATTGCCATAGCGCTTAAGAAAAAGTTCCTCCTCGCTGAAGTGTACGCTTGTGATATAAGTAAGGACGCTATCATAATTGCGCAAAAAAACGCAGCCACTCTTGCAGCCGATATCAATTTTTCAGTTCTGGACATACTTGATGTTAATGCCCAAAACCATTTGGGGATTTTTGATGTGGTAATCAGTAATCCACCCTATATTTCATTTGAAGAGCGTTCGTCCTTACCTGAAAATGTAATCAACTTCGAACCCGCCGTAGCATTGTTTGTTGAAAAAAATCCGCTCCTGTTCTACAGAACGATCATAACTTTTTGCCTCGACCATCTTTCTCAGTCAGGTGCATTGTATTTTGAAGTACACGAAGCACATGGCAGAGAAGTGTTACATCTCATGGAATCCGCCGGCTTTGTTGATTGTGTTTTGAAAAAAGATATGCAGGGGAAAGAGAGGATGGTGAAAGGCAGTAGGCAGTATGCAGTAGGCAGTATGCTTTAGAAAAGCAATTAACAGAAAGGTGTCAGTGTTGTGAAATGCATTTTTTAAGGAAGCTGATTCATTTATAAATTCTATAATTGTTATAAATCTTCTATAATTGTTTTGATTATTTATGGGCCGGTGATAACTGATTGCTTTCGTGTATACTGCCGACTGCATACTGCATACTGCCTACTGCCTACTGCACCCCTGTTTTATCCACCATCAATACAGTCCGGGCACCCAGTTCGCGTGCAACACGCATAACGGCAACTACTTCTTCAATGGGAATGGTTTTGTCGGCATTTATGGCAATTGTGGCAGATGCAGAATCCTTTGCAATCATTGGTTGTAATGTTGCTTTGAGATTTTCAAGTGTTACACTTTTTCCATTGACGATGAAATGATTTTTCATATCAATATTCACGACAACGTTTTGTTTTGTTTTCGTATCGCCTTTCGCTTTAGGTTGCGAAAGCTTTACAACATTAGGATTTGCCAATGTTGCGGCAATCAGAAAGAACATCAACAGGATGAAGAGGATATCGTTCAGTGGACCTGTATGTACTTCAGCATGGGATCTTAATCGTCGGCGTATGTTCATACAACAGTAACTGTTTTTTAACGGGTGGGTTCCTGCAGGATATCGATGAATTCAGCGCTTGACGCTTCCATTTTATTGGCGGTTTTATCTATCTGGGTGGTCAGATAATTATGAGCGATGTACGACATCAATCCGATAATGAGACCAACAGCTGACGTGATCAACTTTGTATATATACCATTTGCCATTGATTGAATCGTGAATTCACCGGTGGATGCCAACCGGAAAAATAGTTGGAACATTCCAAATATGGTACCCAGAAATCCAAACATCGGCGCAATTCCGGCAATGAGTGATAAGATATTAAGATTGCGCTCCATCTTATACATCTCCAATTTGCCAACGTTTTCCATACTCTTTTCGATCGAATCAATTGGCTTACCAATACGTTGAAGCCCTTTGTCTATGATGTGGGCAACCGGGTTGTCCGTATTTTTTGCCAGAGAACGTGCAGCCGAAACATTTCCTGTAATGATATTGTCACGAATAATATTCATGAAATTCCCTTCAATTTTCGAAGCCTTGCGGATATAGAGTAAACGTTCAATAAAAACAAAAACTGCAATAACAAATAAAAGCGCGAGAGGGATCATCAACACGCCACCCTTCGAAAGAAGGTCCATTATACTGATGTCGGGGTCTGCAGCAGTTGCCAGATTGTTTACTGCCTGTGCGGCGCTATCGATCTGTAGAAAAAACCAATTCATCCAATTCAATTTTAAGGTGTTGTAAAAGTAGTCAATAGTGTGCCTAAAACGTTTTGATGCACCTAATATTTCTTAAAGCTTTGCCAATGTTGTGATGAAATTGTGCAAACTATTTAATATGAAATTTACATTTGAAGCCTTGTAGAAAACTATAGTAAAAAAGATATATCATAAATAAAATTAATTGTAAAACCTTCGCCCCTTCTGCATTCCACCATATTGCTTGTTATATCCGGAATTAATCTTAACTTATTTCGAGCCTAAAACAAATTTTATGAGAAACGCCACCATCCAGGGACTGATTTCCGGCATCATCCTTTCAATCCTTCTCATAATTGGTTTTTATCTGATGATCCAGCTTCCCAAAGACACATCCGTAAACTCGTACACAAACCAGGTGCTTTATTCCGGGATTGTTGCCGTTACGACGTGGATATCGTTAAAACAACTTGTAAAGAGAATTCCACTGGGGATGAACAGGATGCTATGGTTCCTGCTAGTGGCAATTGTTATAACAGCCGCATTCTTCAGTTTTGCCACTTATGCTTATGCGCGTTTTATTGATCCGAATCACCTGGCTACGCTTTTGGAAAATTCAAAACAAAATTGGGCTGAACAAAATTATTCTTTACAATCTATAGCGGGCCAGGGTGAATGGACCTGGTACAGTTCTCCTTTCAATTATGCACAGATGGAATTAAGAGTAATGCTTTTCAGTCTTTTTATTATAATGCTTCCTGTAGCAACGGTTTTTTATATCAGATATAAAAACAAATTATCACCGGAACCAAACAGCAACCCCGAACTGATTTATTAGAAATCTTACCAGCCTCATACTCAGGATAGGATACCTGATACCCGATACCCTATACCCGACCTGCATTATCCTTTATTTATTTCGACTGCCCCGTCGGCTTCACCATCATGGCCTGAATTTGTTTCATCGTATGTTCCATACCGTCAGGACTTCCATCCAGGAAGATCACATTACCTTTTCCATATTCGGCAAAGTTCTTTATAGCCTCCGTCCACATGCTGAATAAAATAACGTTGGTATCGAGGTTTGCCTGCTTCATTTGTTCCGCAGCCTCTGTCATACCCTTCGCAACTTCCTGCCTGAACAATGCCACACCCTGTCCGCGTAATCTTGCAGCTTCTCTTTCCGCTTCCGCAGCGATTTTAATTGCATTTCCTTCCGCTTCTGCGGCTTTTGTTTTTGTGATCAGTAAAGCCTGACCTTCATTTTCTGCTGCGGCTTTAAGATTGTTGCTTGCAACAACCCGGCTCATTGATTCAATGATCGCCTGATCAAATGTGATATCATTGATCTGAAGATCCAGCAAATGATACCCCCACTCTTCCAGTAATACATCGATCTGGTCTTTTACATATTCTACGATTTCCCTCCTCAGGGCAAGAATTTCCGCTTGCCTTTTTGTAGCAACAAATGAGCGTATAGTTCCTTCAATCGTTCTTGTCAGCGCCTGCATAAAATCACGTTCGCTGATGAATTTAAAAGCCACTTTTTTGATGGTCTCTTCGTCAGCATTTTGTACAGCATACAGTAACATACTTTTGAAATATACATTCGCCTGGTCCGCTGTTACTGCCTGAAATTCCATTTCCACCGATCTGTTCTGGATACTCACTTTTCTATAGATCTGTTCAATAAATGGAATAATTAATCGTAATCCCGGCCGTAATACCCGCTGGTATTTTCCAAAAACGGTTACTACTCCGATCATTCCCTGATTGATCGTTTTAAGTCCGGCAAAAAGAATGATGATTATGAGAAAAATCCACCAGTAAGAATAGATGTAATCCATTTGAATGCATTTGGATGAATGTACAATTTTTTATCGTGCCACTTCGTCGCATAGTACCTTTGATGCAACAATGAAAAATCAACCTGATGTTTACGACGTTGTCATCGTCGGCGGTGGTCCGATCGGAATTGCTTGCGCAATCCAGGCAAAAAATGCACGTTTGCTTTACGTCATTCTTGAAAAAGGATGTCTTGTCAATTCGCTATATAATTACCCCGTGAACATGACTTTTTTTTCAACTTCTGAAAAACTGGAAATAGCCGGTATACCTTTTGTTTCGAACAATATTAAACCAACAAGACCTGAAGCACTTGAATATTACAGACGGGTTTCAGTTTCTAATCATTTGAATATCCAACTACAGGAAAAAGTCACGGATATACGAAAATGTGAGTACAATTACGAATTGGTGACTTCTGTACGTACTTATATCGCAAAAAATATCATCATTGCAACCGGGTTTTATGATATTCCAAACCTGTTAGGAATTCCTGGGGAAGATCTTAAGAAAGTAACCCATTATTATAAAGACCCTCATTTTTATGCGATGCAGCGGGTTGCCGTCATCGGAGCTAACAATTCGGGAGTGGATGCAGCTCTGGAGACATACCGGAAAGGTGCATCAGTTACGATGATAATCAGGGGAAGTGAGATAGGTCCACGGGTGAAATATTGGGTAAAGCCGGATATCGAAAATCGGATCAAAGAAGGGAGTATTCGTGTATTCTTTCATTCAAAAGTCAGAGCAATCCGTGAAAAAGAAATTGATATAGATACGCCGGATGGAATGATCACGATAGAGAATGACTATATCATTGCGATGACAGGATACCAGCCAAATTTTTCATTTATGCGGAATGCGGGTATTCGCTTATCGGATGATGAAAATCTCCAGCCGGAATATAACGAGGATACGATGGAAACAAACCAGCCGGGAATTTTCCTTGCCGGGGTCGTGTGTGGCGGTATGAATACGCATGTATGGTTTATTGAAAATTCCCGCGACCATGCCGAAAGGATTATTGCTGCAATCATCGCACGAAAATGACTGTAATTGTAGAAATCGTTCATTCCGTGCTGTACAGGTATAATTCTACCCTTCGGTTTTTTTGTCTTCCCTGGCTGGTACTGTTAGTCGCAACGGGTCGTTGGCTCGCAAAACCCCGGGTTTGTACCGGTTTTGAAAAAGCAGGAAACTTTTGGATGATATAGTCAGCGACTGTCTTTGCGCGATTGAGCGACAGCTTTTCATTATAAGTAACACTTCCGATACTATCAGTATGGCCTTCTGCAATAAGCGAATCAATGGCCCGCGAATGGATCTGATTATAAAAATCGTCGAGTAACTGATGGCTTTGCGGCCGAAGTGTATAGCTGGCAGACGAGAATAAAATGTCCGGGATAATTAGTGTATCAATTTTTTTAATAACTGTTACCTGCGGTCTTTTTACAACAGGAGGTGTTCGTGTGTAGAGGTATCTTTTTTTATCAAGGAGCGAATGACGTTCATCTTCACTGTACAACAGAGACTTAATAGTTGCTGCATCCGGGCAAATCATTTCGTTAGGGTTTTCCGGAATAATTCTGATATCGTCGAGATAAAAGAAATAATGCCAACCGTCATCCGCCTTGTCACGGAATTTGTAATCCGTTTTTTTAAAACTACCTATGGCAATAAAATTTTCTTCTCCTGTGGCGGTATAGATCAAAGAAAATTTTTGCCATTCAGATGACATTTTTGTCTGCGTGTCGCGTAAAATTAATTGGGGTGTCAGTTGACGGAAATTTCTCTTTTCATAAAGGAAATTATTGTCTGAAAAATAAATGCCGATGCTATCGAGTACGTCGTGCCGGGAGCGCAGAAAAAATTCTACCCGGTATTTATTTCCTTTTCGCATACCGCAGAGCAGACGGCTGCACACAAAATTGCGCATCAAAGGCGTTCGTAAGTGTCCGGTAATGATACCGAGGAAATGTGTTCCGCTTTGTGCCCATTGTGCATGATCGAAATAATAATTTGAAATCAAAGAAGTGGCAATCCAAGCCTCAGGGGCACAATTCTTAATATATTCAGTACAAATGTTTTCATCTTCGAAGCTGCCATTGGCGAGCATATTCTGCGCCGGAAGAGTGAAGGGTAAAATCGATAAAACTGCAATAAAAATTCCTGCAACCCGCATTGTGCAATTTACTTCTTTGTGTCGTGCCTACTCCTTTATCACATTGAATTATGCAACCAGGGGAGCAGTATATTTTCTGTTTAACAGGTCTTTAAGGAATTCTGCGATTCAACCACTAATGTTTTCTTCTCATCAGCAGGTGGTGGTTTTACCTTTTTAATGCCAAAAAAGCATTTTCCAGACTACCGTAGTCTTAAGAGTACCGTAGTTTGAAATTTTCCTTTTTGTTACACTGCACAGTATTTTCCTTCCCGGTTTTCCGGCAAACACCATAAAGCTGCAATAAAATACCTGTCGTTTATCAGAAATCTCCACGCATGCTGAAGTTAAAAGTCACTCGTCACATTGTTTCTTTCTTGTTCGCTCAACTGTTTTCTTCCCATATGCATAACAAATGCACAATCGTTTCAACACTTTTCTGCATATCCTGCACACTTATAAATTCATGCTTACCATGAAATGCCATTTCTCCTGTAAACAAATTGGGACAAGGTAATCCCATAAAGGAAAGCCGCGAGCCATCCGTACCGCCACGTGCGCTCATTGATATGGGTTTCTCTCCAGCCCTTTGAATCGCCTCTTTCGCATATTGAGATACATGCGGATAATTGTCAAGGACCTCTTTCATATTCCGGTATTGTTCCCGGATCACTACATCAGCCTTTGCACCGGGATATCCGGAAATAACTTTTTGCAGGCAATGCCTGATCAGGTCTTCATATTCTGCAAGACGTCCCGTGATGAAATCGCGGACAATAAATTTAATGGTCACCTTCTCTGCAATACCATCGATCTGTACCGGGTGAATAAATCCATCCCTTCCGCTCGTAGTTTCAGGAGAAAGAAAGTCGCGTGGCAATGATTCAAGCAATGCCGCAGCAATTTTTATTGCATTAACCAATTTGTCTTTTGCATATCCCGGATGGGCACTCACCCCTTCGATAACCACAGTAACACCGTCGGCCGAAAAAGTTTCATCCTCGACAGTTCCCCGCTCTCCGCCATCGAGTGTGTACCCGAAATCAGCACCCAGTTTTTGTATACTGACTTTATCTACCCCACGCCCGATCTCTTCATCAGGTGTGAAAAGAATTCTTACGGTTCCATGTTTAACGGACGGATTCGTAACAAGAAAATTTACCATGTCCATTATCACCGCCACGCCCGCTTTATCATCCGCCCCTAAAAGTGTTTTTCCGCTGGCTGTTATAATATCTTCACCCACTTTTTCAAACAGATACGGATATTCATTCGTCGTGATCACCTGGCTTGGATCATCCGGCAAAATGATATCTTTTGCATTGTAATTCCTGTGAACCATCGGCCGCACCCCCGTACCCGAACAATCGGGTGCCGTATCGACATGTGCGCAAAAACAAATTACAGGAACTTTCTTTATAGTATTGGCAGCAAGCGTTGCATATACATAACCGTATTCATCAAGATGCGCATTGGTAACACCCATTGCATGCAACTGACTCACCAATAATCGGCTCAAATCCTTTTGTTTTTCAGTAGATGGCTGTGACAATGAATCAGGATCACTTTGCGTATCAATCTGAACGTATTCCAGAAATTTTTCCTCTACCGTGAATTTATAATTACCAAACATTGAATCCTTAAATTTGAGGCAATATAAATCATCCCGATTTTGCAAAATCCTAAAGTATCTGTTATAAAAAAGGGATGGGTCAGGGCGTTGCTTTTTTTTCTCACCATTGTATTGATCGGGTATCTCGTTTCGTATTTATTATTCGGAGAAAACCCATTGGATACAGGGACTTCTAAACCGATACTCTCCCTTCCTTTTTTTTCGCTCCTGGAAGGATACTTCCTTTTTTCAGACTTGTTATACATTATTGCATTTATTATTTTCTTAAAAATGTTGGATCGGGATTCGCTTCGTTCCGCCGGCCTTTTTTGGAATGGTAATGCAGCAATTACCGGTATGTTATTTTCCATTGCCCTGTTGGGAATAGGAACAACAATTCTCTATCTGGCAGGAAAACTTGTATGGACAGGACCCGAATCACCTTTCTATGAATTGTATCCGATCATGCTTGTATTGTTCATTGCAGCGGCGGCAGAAGAAATCGTATTTCGCGGTTATATTCTATCGAGGCTGAAAGAATCTGTCAATTCCGTGTGGGCCATTTTTATCAGTGCAGCGGGATTTACAGTGATGCATGCGACCAATCCTGATATTGATTGGATGCCCTTAGTGAATATTTTTCTTGGAGGCATTTTTTTTGGGATAGGTTGCCAGTACTACGGCGGCAATTTGTGCTTTCCTATTTTATTTCATTTCGGATGGAATTTTATTCAGGGCCCCGTTCTCGGATACAAAGTCAGTGGTATTGTTCTGCCGTCTTTGCTTGGGCAGGATTTGAGTGGAAACGCTTTATTAACAGGTGGAGGTTTTGGGCTCGAAGGCTCCATCCTAACTGCATTGCTGTTTCTAAGCGCATCTGCAATATTAGGGTACCATGGAAAGCGAACCATTTTTCAGAAAGAAAATGCAGTAGCTCCTCGATGATTTATTTCCGGTATCTTTTACTAACCAAAAACCCATTGTTATGAGAAGAATCCTCATTGGAGCACTCGTAGGAGGTATCCTGTTATTTGTCTGTCAGACCCTTTCCTGGACAGTTCTCAACCTCCATCAGAAAGCGAACCAATACACACCAAAACAAACAGAAATTTTACAGTATCTCGGCACCCAGCTACCGGAAGCGGGTCAATTTTATCTTCCAAACCATCCCGAAAGCGTTTCAATGGATGAAAGCATGAAACTTATGGAAGCTGCGGTAGGAAAACCCTGGGCTATCATTAGTTACCATAAATCCATGGAAATAAATATGGTCATGAATATGATCAGGGGGTTACTTGTGGATTTCCTTACTGTCGGATTATTATGCTGGATCCTTGTGAAGATCAATGTTCCTACTTATCAAACCATTTTCGTAGCCAGCCTTTTCACAGGACTCATCGTATTTTTGAATGCGCCGTATACGCATCATATCTGGTACCAAAGCTTTGACCTGATGGCCCACTTCATCGATGCAATTGTAGGATGGGGTGTGGTTGGTCTTTGGCTTGGTTACTGGCTTACCAAAGTAAATAAAAACAGGACTGCTGTTCGATAAGCAATCCTGTTGAATTTTATTCATTCATGCACGATGATATGAAACTAATCAGGCATGATGATTCTCGATTTGACGCCGGCAATTTCCATGATTTCGATATCAAAAATAAGGTCCTGACCGGCTAGAGGATGATTTGCATCAAGTATGACAGATTCTTCACCCACTTCAACTATCGTAACAGGAATTACCTGACCACCTCCGTTTGTCATATTCAATTGCATCCCTACTTCCGGTTTGAGGTCTTCCGGAAAATTTGTTTTTGGAAATTCGACAAGCATGTTTTCATCTTTTGGACCATATGCATCTTCGACTCCAATCTGAATTGTTTTTTTATCACCGACATTCATACCTGTTACACCATCTTCAAAACCTTTGATGACCTGTCCGCTCCCCACTTCAAATTGCAGTGGGTCCCTTCCTGTTGAAGAATCGAATGTTGTTCCATCAGATAAACGACCATGGTAGTGGACCTTCACTGTATCACCTTTTTTAACCTGTTGCATTTGCCATTTTTTTGTTGATAATAAAATCTTAGAATTTGTTGACCAATGAGAATGAATGGTTTTAAAATTTTACCCGACAATGATTCTTTGATTATTTTCGTTCGAATTCAAACAAAGTAAAAGGATATATCGCCATTTGCCAAGTAATATTTCCTGAAAAACCGGACAATTATCATGCTAAATTCAAGACACTCGTGTATCATTTCAATAACCGTTTCATAACTTCATTTCTACCGCTACACACTTTATCAGGTGACAATATTCAGTCTGTACAAACTGCGGGAAGGATAATTATAAAGGCATAAAGGATGAGCTTATTCTTTTTCCACACAAGAATGCATGGCTTTCTTCCAATCACACGTAATTTATTGCAGTACTCGTCCTATAGGGATGCAATCTAACCTTGATAATAAAAAATGGATCAGAAAAAATATCTCTTCCATAATAACTTCTGATGTCTGACATCTATTATTCCTCCGCAACCCGTGTTTCCCCTAAAATTATTTTTATGGGAACGCCGCCTTTTGCAGTTGCGTCTCTGGATGCGATGGTACAGGCCGGCTTGAATATTGCCGCGGTGGTAACAGCACCTGATAAACCTGCCGGACGAGGAATGAAAGCTCAATTTTCTGCAGTAAAAAAATTCGCTGAAGAGAAGCAACTTCCCGTTCTGCAACCACTGAAATTAAAGGACCCCTCATTCGTCGAGGTAATTAGAAAGATCGGGGCTGATATCCATGTAGTCGTTGCCTTCAGAATGTTGCCGGAGGTTGTCTGGAATATGCCTCGCATGGGAACTATCAACCTCCACGCATCACTGTTGCCTCAGTACCGCGGTGCAGCCCCCATAAACTGGGCAGTGATCAATGGAGAAAAAGTGACCGGACTTACAACGTTCCGGCTAAAACATGAAATTGATACGGGTGACATTTTAAAACAAATTTCAATTGATATCGGTGAAGAAGAATCTGCAGGTGCATTACACGACAGGATGATGGTCAAAGGAGGT
>DATLDA010000203.1:0-10521 GCA_035526135.1 Flavitalea sp. | reverse complement strand
CTTTGTTTGCATTTCCATAGGCATATTTCTGCATGATGTTACTAAAAGCAACATCGTTTTCGACATTCGGATTCTCAACGGGTACCAATCTGTACGCTAACCCTTCCATCCGTAAATATTTCTCCAAACCGAATGGTTTCAATTCCTGTGTTGAAGTAAAATATAAAGGACGTTTCCAGTCATTAGCAGCAATCAAAGCAAGACTGGCCAGGTGGTTTTTGTCGAGCGAATTGGTATTCTCCGGAAATTCAAGTTTAAGTTCGGAAACAATATTATCACCCGGGTTAAATTTCATGGATTGTTTCACTGCCTCCACATTTACCGGAACCTTGAATTTTTTAACAGGGAATACATTCGGCCTGTCAGGACCATCTCCCGGTGCTGTCAGCGCTTCAGCATCACTGCCGACCACATCCTTAAGAATTGTTTTCAAGTCATAATAATCGCTCTGATTATAGCCGGGAAGCGGATAATAATATACGCGATCTCTTTTGCTGCCTTGTAGCTGTTCCGGTGTAAATAATACATCAGCAGGAGGGCTTTCATTCAATTTGTACCGAAGTTGGTTGATGTACCAATCGGTTCCCAGGAGACTGAAATTGATGGTACGAAGATCCTTTCGAATCCCTTCCACTTCCTGAGCATACCAAAGTGGATAAGTATCATTGTCACCAAAAGTGATAAGGATGCTGTTTTTCTCACAACTTTCCAGGTAATCTTTCCCCATATCGCGTGCAAGTAATTTTTTACTTCTGTCGTGATCATCCCATTCCTGTGAGGCCATCAAAACAGGTACAGCCAACAGGCAGACAGCAAATGCTAAATAATTAGGAATGTTCCCCGACAGATAATTACCGATTAGTTTTTTTACCCACAATACACCCAGCCCTATCCAGATTGCAAAGGCATAGAACGATCCAACATATGCATAATCACGTTCCCTGGGCTGATATCCGGCCTGATTCAGGAAAATCACGACGGCGAATCCGGTAAAGAAAAAGAGGAGCATGGAAATAATGAAATCACGCCTGTCATTCCGGTATTGGAATATTAATCCAAGGATCCCCAGTATCAGCGGAAGAAAAAACAATTTGTTATTCGCCTTATTATTTTTTCCGGCAGTATCGGGTAATTCATTTACAGGGCTATGAAAGATGCGGTCGACGAATGAAATACCACTGTTCCAGTTTCCATCACGGATATTGCCAAATCCCTGGAGATCGTTCTGTTTACCGGCGAAGTTCCACATAAAATAGCGCCAGTACATCCACCGGAACTGGTAGTCTGCAAAGAAACGGATGTCGGTTGCCATGGTCGGGTCTTCGCCCTGTTCAAGTCCGCCAAAAGTGCGATAGACAAATTCCTGATTGCGGTCATTGTTTGGATCCCACGTGCGTGGGAACAGGTGAGCAGTAGACATGCTTCCGTAATCGATCTTGCCTTTTTTCCCGGCTACATCGTATTTGGTTTTTCCTTTGACATACAAGTCTCCTGTCTCCACGAAATTTTCCTGCGATGGACGATCGGTAAAGTAAGGACCATACAAGATGGGCCAGTCGCCATATTGTTCACGGCTCAGGTAGCCTACCAGTGAAACCGGATTGTCGACATTATACATATCCACCGATGGATTCGCATTGGACCTGACGAGTGTTGTGAAATAAGTAGAATAGCCTAAAATGATAAAGATGGTGGACCAGATACCGATTTTCAGAAAGGACGAGATGCCCTGGCGGTAATTATAACAAAGCGCGATCAAAGCTCCAACACCCAAAAGGAAAAGCACAAACTTGCCGGTAGATTCAAGGAAAGGAAGACAAAACAAAATTAAAATGGCGGTTAACCAGATGGGAAAGGCTCTGAACTTTTGAATCGATTTTTCGGTAAAACGTAATCCGATGATCAGTAAAGCTGCTACTAAAATAAAATACATTGCAAAGCCCACGAAAAAAGGCATGTTGAGATCATTCACAAAAAATATATCAAAGGAGCCGGCGGCTTTAATTGACCATTGTATGATGACGACCTGTACGATTCCTTCAATCATGCAACCAATCAGAAAAGCAAAGAAGGTTCCCCATTTGGTTACTTTATATCTTTTGAAATAATAAACCATTACAATCGCCGGTATGGTCAACAGGTTTAACAGGTGAACACCGATCGACAAACCCATCATGAAGAAAATAAAAACAAGCCATCGATCTGCGCGTGAAAACAGGTGACCATCCGTTTTACTTTCAAGGTCAACCTCATGTTCCCATTTCAGAATCGCCCAGAAAACTATTGCTGTGAATAATGAAGACAAAGCATAAACTTCACCTTCTACAGCACTGTACCAAAAAGAGTCGGAGAAAGTATAGGCAAGCGACCCAACTACTCCGGCAGCTATAATTGAGAATATCTGTTGATCGGTGAGCGCATCCTGACCTCTGTGCAACAACTTGCGCGCAAAGTGCGTGATTGTCCAGAACAAAAACAAAATTGTAAATCCGCTGGCAATTGCGCTCATAAAATTTACACCCCGTGATGCACTAAGCGGGTCATCGCCAAACAAGACAATAAAAAATCTTCCCAGTAAAATAAACATGGGCGCTCCCGGCGGGTGAGGGATTTGGAGTTTATAGGCACTTGAAATGAATTCTCCTGTATCCCAGAAACTTCCGGTTGCTTCCATCGTAAGCACATAAACGGTACAGGCAATAAGGCAGATCACCCATCCGGCAATGGTATTGATCCTGGTGAATTTTCTGGAAAGCTGAATCCGGTTTGCTGTAACCTTGGGAACAACAGGCGGTTGCGTTGTGGTTTGTTGCAAGTTGTAATTTTTAAAACTTGGCAAACCTACATGAATTTTAAATACTTGCAAATAACGGAAGGGTTAAAGTTGAAGGTGAAAAACACGGCAAATCTTTGAGAAAATCAGCTCATGATAATCAGGAAACTGCCTTAAGGGTCCAGGCCTCCGGTTTGCCTTCAAATAACTGCTTTGTTGTTTGCCAGGTCTCCAGAAAGAACGATGACTTGCGGTAAGCTTCCAGCGAAGTGTCATCAGCCCATCGGCTGTATGTAAAAAAAATACGTGTATCGTGGGTGTCTTGCCATAATTCAAGATGTTCGCATCCGGGGAAGGTTCGTATCGATTGCTTTTTTGATTCGAACAGTAATTTGAATTGCGGGATAGATTCCGTTTTGAAAACCATCTTAACGATGCGGGTGAGAGGCATGGGAGAGAATTAAGAATGAATTAAAAATGTAGAAGTGTTGTTTCACGCAAAGTAGCAAAGGAAGCAAAGCTGCAAAGAGAGTTATTTCTTTGCGCCTTTTGTATTTTCTTTAGCCACCGAAGGTGGCGGGTAGCTTTGCGTGAAACTTATGAATTGATCAAACCATTTTAATTTATACATTGCGGACATGATGAACAGGCGAACGACAATCAAAACTTTTCTTGCAATCACCGCCGGGGTTACGCTGCTGCCTTCGTGTATGCACGATAAATCCAAGTCAGCCATCCTGCTCAAAAATTTCAAAATTGATGATGGTCACGAGCAATTATTGGAAGAGCTCACCGAAACGATTCTTCCAAAAACAACATCTCCGGGGGCGAAAGATCTCGGCGCCCACCTCTTTGCACTGATGATGGTAGATGAATGTTTCAAAAAAGAAGACCAGCAGCAATTTGTGAAAGGAATGCGTGCTTTCGATGAATTCAGCAGGAAACAACAAGGCAAATCTTTTACAGATTTGACTTCAGGACAGCGAAACAGCCTTCTCATAGAATTGGAAGGCCGGAAAAACAGTGAAGATGACAGTTCGGTATTTTACAGGACCGTTAAAAGATTTACTGTACAATGTTATACTACTTCGAAATCTTATCTCACAACGGTGCAGGTTTATGAAATGGCTCCAGGTCGTTATCACGGCTGTGTACCAGTGGCGGCAAAAGCTTCTTAATTTAATTTTTAATACAATACCGGAAAATATGGGTGACAGCAGACAGACACGTACCTATGACGCGATCGTGATAGGATCCGGCATCAGCGGCGGTTGGGCGGCGAAAGAATTATGTGAAAAAGGATTGCGGACCCTGGTACTCGAACGAGGACGTGATGTAAAACACCTGAAAGATTATCCCACCACGAATTTATATCCATGGGAATTCAAACACCGGGGAGAAGTGCCTGCAGACATTCGTGAAGCAAATCCCGTGATCAGCCGCTGCTATGCTTTCCGCGAAGACGCGATGCATTTTTTTGTAAAGGATACTGATCACCCTTATGTACAGGAAAAACCTTTCGACTGGATACGAGGATACCAGGTGGGCGGTAAATCGATCATGTGGGCACGCCAGACGCAACGGTGGAGCGATTTTGATTTCGAAGGGCCGGCACGGGATGGATTTGCAGTGGACTGGCCCATCCGGTACAAAGACTTAGCACCATGGTACAGCCATGTTGAAAAATTTGCGGGCATCTCTGGAAATAAGGATGGAATCGCCACCCTGCCCGATGGAGAGTTTCTTCCTGCACTCGAACTTAGTTGCGTAGAAAATTACTTCAGCGACTTCGTGAAAAAAAATTATAAGGATCGCCACGTGATCTATGCGCGATGTGCACACCTGACAGAACCTACTCAACTACATAAAGAGCAGGGAAGAGGAAAATGCCAGAACCGAAACCTTTGCCAGAGAGGTTGTCCTTACGGTGGATACTATAATTCAAATTCGACAACAATTCCGTGGGCGGCGAAAACTGGCAATATGACGCTCCGTCCCTTTTCTGTTGTCCATTCGATCCTTTATGACGAACAAAAACAAAAAGCATCGGGTGTGCGCGTGATCGATGCGAATACCAAAGAAAGCGTGGATTATTTCGCTCCGGTGATTTTTGTAAATGCTTCTGCGCTTAATACAAATCTGTTGTTATTAAATTCTGTTTCGCACCGTTTCCCAAATGGCCTTGGCAACGATAGTGGCGTGTTAGGGAAGTTTGTTGCTTTTCATAATTACCGGGCAAGGATCAATGGTTCTTATGACGGCTTCAAAGATTTTAAAACGGATGGACGGTCTCCCACAAGCGCTTATATTCCACGGTTTCGAAATGTTATGAAACAGGAAACTGATTTTTTGCGTGGATATGCCGCAGGCTTTAGTGCAGGCCGCGGAACAAATCGAAGCAATGATGGTTTTGGTGAATCACTGAAAGAAAATCTGGCGAAAAATGAACCCGGCTCGTGGTATGTCGGCTCTCACATGATGGGAGAAACAATACCTAAAGAAAAAAATACCGTATCACTATCCAAAGAAAAAGATCCATGGGGAATATCGCAACTAAACATTTCTATCGATTATGATGACAATGATGATAAGATGGTAAAAGATTTTTTTGAACAGATGTCAGAGATGTATACGAAAGCAGGGTTTACTGACTTGCGAACATCTGATTCAAAACAGGCTCCAGGCTTGGATATTCATGAGATGGGTGGCGTAAGAATGGGAAAGGATCCGAAAACTTCTATGCTGAATAAATGGAATCAATTGCATGCGTGTAAGAATGTATTTGTAACAGATGGATCATGCATGACTTCAACTTCTACGCAAAATCCGTCCCTTACGTATATGGCATTCGCAGCGAGGGCCGTTGATTTTGCGGTGGAGCAATTGAAAAAACGTGAACTCTGAAACCGGTTGATTACCGGGGATTATTACAAAAAAAACGATCTCACATTTAATTGCCGGATATGAAACTTTTATTCTTTTTATTATTTGCAGGGGCGGGCTTTCAGCTTTTTGCACAACAGGAAGGAGCAGGAATTTTTGGAGTGCACCAGGATATTGGCAACCCGGCGATCAAAGGGAATGTAACATTTGATCCACTTACCCAGATATACACCATTCGGGCTGCGGGTTACAATGTATGGTTTGAAAGAGATGAATTTCATTATGCGCATAAGAAGATCGGTGGTGATTTTATACTGACTGCAAATTTCCGCTTGCTCGATACCGGCGGCAATGCGCACCGGAAAACAGGATGGATGATCCGAGAATCATTGGAGGCTAATTCAGCCCATTTCAGTGCAGTTGTACATGGTGATGGATTGACGCAATTGCAATGGCGGCCATTGAAGGGCTCTTTTATGCGTGATCCGCAGGACGTTATCGTTGCACCGAAAAAAGGTTACCAGGTTTTACAACTCGAACGAAGTGGAAAAAAGTTGATGATGCGTGCCGCCAATCCCGGTGAGCCCCTCCAACTGGTGGCGGTAAAAGAACTTACAGACCTGCCGGATACTGTTTTTGTCGGACTATTTGTTGCCTCTCATGATGCTGCGAGGACAGAAGTGGCAGAAGCGTGGAATGTTCGCATAGACCAGCCCGTTGGAGATAGTTACAATACTACAAGACAAGGTTGGTTAGGATGCCGTCTGGAAACAATGAATGTATTCGATGGTATGCGACGTGTAATCCACGAATCGACGGGGCGCTTTGAAGCACCGAACTGGATGCCTGACGGAAAAAAATTATTATTCAATGAAAATGGTTCATTATACACCATTCCTGTAGAGGGAGGACAGCCTCAAAAAATGAATACGGGCACTGCCGACCACAACAATAATGATCACGGGATTTCTTTTGATGGCAAATTGCTTGCCATCAGTCATCAACGCGCAGGCCTCCCTGGCGGCGGATCCACCGTATATGTGTTGCCGTTAGAAGGAGGTGAACCGAAACTGCTTACTGAAAAAACACCTTCCTATTGGCATGGCTGGGCGCCCAATAATAAAGAGGTGGTATACGTGGGACAACGGGATGGTAAAGTGTATGATATCTACAGAATGTCGATCAATGGAGGTAAGGAAACACAACTCACTTTTAATAAGAACTCGCATGTTGATGGACCAGAATATTCTCCGGATGGAAAGTTCATTTATTATAACGGCAATCAGTCAGGCACCATGCAATTGTGGCGCATGAAGCCGGATGGAACCGCAAAGGAGCAACTGACGTTCGATGAATACAACAACTGGTTTCCCCATATTTCCCCAGATGGTAAATGGATAGCATTTATTTCTTTCCCACCTGATATTGACCCTGGTGCGCATCCATCTTATAAACGCGTCATGTTGCGATTAATGGGGGTAAACGGTGGCGCCCCTAAGGTGATCGCTTATCTCTACGGCGGGCAGGGAACAATTAATGTGCCTTCCTGGTCACCTGACAGTAAAAAGATTGCTTTTGTAAGTAATTCGGGACCAACCGTTAAGTAACGTTTAAAAACCTTGGTTCCCTGTCGCACTCCGACAGCAAAACGCATAGGATTTTTCTTTGTGTTTCTATGTTCCTATGTGCTGATTTTACCGTGTTTTTTACCCCTTTATTCTAACAAACATTTCTCTTTCTTACCGGTAATAATCCCTACTTTTTTTCGTTATAACTAATAACCCTAACCGCAATTGTAACTCAAACACTTACGCAATTGCTGTTGTTTAAAATCTAATATTATGAAGAAGTTTTTTACTTCCATCCTCTGGATTTTTGTGGCTATAGCCTTTATCCTGAATGCCTGTCGTTCCGGCCGTAGTACGGTTCATACAGAAAGAGTTGTTTATGTAAGGGAGAAGCCGCAGGTCATTGTTGTAAAGGAACAAACGAATCCGGTGATCATTAAAGAACAACCGAAAACGGGTACCCCGGAACCTACCGAGGCGGAGAAAAAAGCCAAAGAAGCCAAAGAGAAGGAAGAAAGAGAACGTCTCATCAAGGAAGCAGTTGATAAAAAGGACCGTGAATACAGAGAACAGCGAGAGAAAGAAGAAAAAGAAAAAAGAGCGCGTTGGGAGAAAATGAAAAAAGACAGGGAAGACAAAGACAAGAAAGATAAGGATGAAAAGGATCGTTTAGAAAAAGAAGCGAAAGACAAAAAAGATAAAGAAGACAAGGAAAAGAAGGAAAAAGAAGAGAAGGACCGTGCTGAAAAAGAAGCGAAAGACAAAAAAGATAAGGAAGAAAAAGAAAAGAAAGACAAAGAAGATACCGAGCGGATGATCAAAGAAGCGCTTGACAAGAAGGATAAGGAATACAAAGAGCAACGGGATAAAGAAGAAAAAGAAAGGAAAGAGCGCAGGGAGAAGATGAAGAAAGAGAAAGAAGAAAAAGATAAAAAAGACAAGGAAGAGAAAGAAAAGAAAGATAAAGAAGATAATGATCGCATAGAGAAAGAAGCGAAAGACAAAAAGGATAAGGACGAGAAAGAAAAGAAGGATAAAGAAGATCATGATCGTATAGAGAAAGAAGCGAAAGACAAGAAGGATAAGGAAGAAAAAGAAAAGAAAGAGCAGGAGTTAAAGGATCAGATGGAAAAAGAAGTAAAGGAGAAAAAAGATAAAGAAGAGAAAGAAAAAAAGGAAAAAGAAGACAACGAAAAGAAAGAGAAAGCTGATAAAGACCGTAAAGACAAAGAAGAGAAAGATCGTATAGAGAAGGAAAAGAAAGAAAAAGATGATAAGGAAAAGTCAGAAAAAGGTAAAGGAAAAGAATAATTAATAAAAAAAGTATTGCCTGAATGCATGTAAAAGGATTTTTACCTTTTATCTGGATTCAGGCAATTGCTTTTTAAAAAGGCTTCGCCTTTTAAAAAGGGTTCGCCTCTTAAAAGGCTTCGCCTTTTTCTCCGAAAAATCTCACCGTCTTACCGTTGAAATAACACTCACATTATTTGGATTTATTCCACCAGTAATTGACTTTTACAACAAGCGCCCGATTCCTGACTGAGAATGGGTAAGGAAGATAATTATCAGTATATACCAGGAAAAGGTCAGAAGCGGGCTTATAACGCCACTGGAAGCGGCTGTTGACGTTTATATTCTTCAACTGTTCATTGTACTGGAAAAATGTTGAAAAGAACAGGTTGTTTGTAAAAGTGACATCTATCTGCGATCCGACGAGCCAGAACACATTCCGGTTCCAGGGAGCAGGCAGATCAATATTGTTATAACTCGCATTCACAGCAAGCCGAACATACGGCTGAAACCGATATCCTGCTTCTGCGTTTACATTGATCCTGTTTCCTCGCGCATAATACCCTCCAATCGAAGTAATGAAAGAAAAAGTAAACAGCTTCTGCGGCTTCGAAACATATTCGGAACGCCACGCTCTCCAATGGTGTTCTGAATGTTTGGCAAGTGAATCTTTCCCCGTGTTTGTAGGATCGAAGGGCAATAACAACCGCACAAATTCATCTACGAATCCTGTATTGAAGGTGCTCTGGCTGCGGAAGTTCAGGTGATACGATACAATGCTGCTATGATCCGTCCGGGACATCGATTCATCAAAAAAATATACCGCCGTCCAACGTGGACCATGACTCAGAATTTTACTGGTTTTTGGAAAGAACAACCGACTGAAAACAGGATTTACTTTGAAATATCCGTTTCGCGGAACATAGCCCACTTCTGCAGTGTAATTTCTTCCAACATATTCTTCCTGAAGCAGCAGGTTCCATTTTCGGTGATTAAATTGAAAATGCGCTGCCTGTACATAATCACGGCTGTTTCGTCCGGGGGTGAATGATTTAAGTAAGAGCATTTTCCCGGTATACAGATTGTTTCCGGAAGCCAGGTTGTATTCTACGCCGACATTCCGGTTATATTTTGAATATAAAATCGCGGGCGATACACTATCTTTTTCCGGCCGGTAATTCAATGATTGTTTGTTTACGAAAAGCAAACCGATATTCGAACGCTGAAAAATCTTTCGCTGAATTGACACCACCGTAAAATTCTGCTCTGGTAAATACATTCCGGATTGTTTGGCAGTTTGCATATTCATTACACCTATCCGCAGATTCTTATTAATATTCCCGCTCAACCTTGCGCCTGCCCTGATGGGTACTCCCAAACCAATTCTTCGCGAAAAGAAAGGACGGATGGTAGCATATCCAAAATTGGCAAACAGATCACCGTTCTCCAGAAAAAACTGGCGGCGTTCCGGGAAAAATAATTCATAACGGTCAAGATTCGTTACCTGCCGGTCCACTTCTACCTGAGAAAAATCCGGGTTGATGGTGATATCAAGGTTCAGTGAAGAAGTAACGCCGATCTTAACATCTGCGCCAACTTTCTTTTGCCATGTTTCACTTTTTCCTGATTCATAATTTTTGCCGATCCCGCCGAGCGCATACGGAATGACCGATATATTCGCACCAACGGAAGGTGGTGGCGTTTCCCATACAAGGTTTCCTGAATACGCAAGAGAAGCAGTCGGAAATTGCCTTGGAACCGGCGCCCAGCTTGATTTTTCAGTTGTCTTCAGATCGAGCCTGCTGAAATTGATCCCCCATTTATTAATTCCTTGTTTGAATCGGATCGTTGTAAACGGGATTGCCATTTCAAGGGTCCATTTTTCTGTATCATAAGTGACTTGCGATATCCATTTATTATCCCAGTTCAGGTCAACACTGCCGCCGGCATACATAGTTCCGTCCCATTGTGCTCCGGCCGCGTTCGCACCAAAAGAGAAACCATTTG
>DATLDA010000004.1:0-10279 GCA_035526135.1 Flavitalea sp. | reverse complement strand
AGGCTCAACCTTTCGAGTTCAGGAAAGCGTGTAACCATGGCAGATGTACGAAAAGCTTCATATTTAAGTTATCCTGTTTGTATAATATCAGTTTGTTATGAAAGGAAAAGCTAATGGATAAATGGAACTGAATGCATGCATTGTAAGTATCTTTGCTGTCTTTTAGCAGGCATATGTTTTGCCTGTATTGGTGATAAAAAATATAAATATGCAAGATTTAATAAACAGAATGGTCGCAGAGGCCGGCATTAGTGAAGACCAGGCAAGAAAATCACTGGAAGCAATCTCCGGTTACGTAAAAGAGAAATACCCTGCCGCAGCCGGTTATATTGATAAATTCTTACCGGGGAAGGATACAAAGGAAAAAAAAGAAGGCGGATTTAATATTGGCGGATTCAAATTCTAAGATTCGCTGAATGAATCTCTAGCAATTCACTTTTTACAAAAAAGTCTGTTTCAAGAGACGATTCATCTGATAGAATATGGCAGTCTATGGGATTAATTTTCCATAGCTGCCGCAGATTTGAAAACCTCGTCACTGGCATCTGCGCGGGCATCAGCATCCATTATTATCTTCCAGGTACCACTTTCTTTTCTAAGCAATACCTGGAACTTTCCATAAAAATTTTGCTCTTTTCCATCCGGAGCCACATTTGTCGTTTTATAATATCCCACTTCAAATGCACGGCCATTTCCTGCAATGCGTTGAATAAATCTTAATTCAATCTTTCGCTTCCGGTTACCCAGGCGGGCCCTGTCATCCCCTCTTCTGTTGCTTTGATAATACTGTTCGTAAGTCTGTACCTGCTTTCCGTCCTGTATCACTCTTGTCATGTCCGTGCTGTGCACGTGCATGAACCCATCCGTATCTAATTCACTAAAGGCTTTTATAAATGGTTTCCATACCTGATCGTTGATCTCTTGCTGCAGACTATCACTTTGGGCAGAAATTGCTCCGGAAATCAATAATGAAACTGTGATGAGAAAGAATGTCTTCATACCGGAACATTTAATATACAACATCAAAATTTTTCATAACGCGCACGGATAAAATTAAAAAATCCATAGCAAACCAGTCCGAGGCCAAGCGCAGCAAGCAGGTAAGAACCAAATGGTGAGCTCTCGAGGAATCCAAAAGCTTTGCCTGTATCACCTGCTTCTTTTGAATTGGCATGAATGGAAGCTTTTAATAACAGCCACGAAATAATCAACCACACTATTCCGCGCGAAACATATCCGATCTTTCCTGAAGCAAGTAGATAACGGGTGTTTTTTGCATGCAGGTTCAACTTCTGTACATGTTTTTTGTATTTCTCAGATAGCCCGTAATAAGCCTGGTACACACCCACAGCAGCTATGATCAATCCGAATCCCGCTACCAACCACTGGCCAAAAGGTTTCTCAAGCAATTGGGCTACTTGTTGCTGCGTTGAATCCTGATTATTTTTTTTATACTGAAACAACATCTTGCCTGCATAGAATGCAAGTGACAGGTAGATAAGGCCGCTGAATAAATAGCGGAATTTTTTAGCCGGTGTTTTTTCCTTTCCATCCGCGGTTTTTTTTCTGAATGTTTCATAAAATCTCCAACTGCAATAACACAAAAGCCCGACAGCTATAATCCCCAACATGATCTGGCCACCTGTTTGTTTCTGAATAAATTCAAATGCACCTTTTTTGTCCGCATCCTCATTACGTTGTCCATTCAGCTCAAATGCAGACATGAATGCAAGGAGACCCATAATACAATAGACAATGCCTTTCGCCGTAAGGCCGGTTTGTGCGATGGGAGAAATGGATCGGGCGCCGATTGATTTCAACATGTGAAATTAAAAGTTATTCAATGTTTTGAAGTTGGTCCACGATTCAGAAATTAACTTAAAGCGAATCGAATGGTAGTTAGGGGAAGCAATAAAGTGATTTGAAGTTAAGAATGAATGTACGTTTTGTTTCCAAAACCGCGGATAACGACCATTTTCGGGATATGCGTATCAGACTGACGAATAGTGATTAAATTGGGGAATAACCTGCTATATGCTGAAATATTTTAGTCTTCTGTCTCTTTTAATTTCCTTGTCCGCTACTGCAACAATTTCTTTACCCAAACTATTCGGAGATCATATGGTGATCCAGCGCAACAAGCCTGTACATATCTGGGGATGGGGTGCGCCCGGTGAAAAAGTTTCCGCGAAACTCGGTTATGCTTCAGAAAAAACGAGAGTGGGAAAAGGAGGAAAGTGGGAAATATTCCTGCCTGCCATGCCTGCAGGTGGACCCTATACACTGGTACTGACCGCTTCTAATACCATTCGAATCGATGATGTATTATCCGGTGAGGTGTGGGTTTGCTCCGGACAATCGAATATGGAATGGCCACTGCGGTTAACAGTGAATGCAGATAAAGAAATTGCACAGGCCGATTATCCCCTGATCCGACATTTTAAAGTTCCGTTAACCACTTCGTTTAGTCCGAAAGATGATCTGTCGGGCGGTTCATGGCAAACATGCACACCGTCCACTGCCGGAAATTTTACAGCAGTCGGTTATTTCTTCGCCATCTCCTTGTACAAAGAACTGAACATACCGGTCGGACTAGTCAATTCGTCGTGGGGCGGAACAAATGTCGAAACCTGGATAAGCCGTGAATCCTTTTTTGAAAATTCATTATTCACTTCACTGCGTGATAAAATGCCTGCCAATGGCGACAGTGTGGCAACTGCGAATGCTGTCAAATTGAAAAAACTGGTGCAAGACATTCAGGGATCGATACCTCCAGCTTCTGAAGAAGTATTATTTTCAAAATCGGAATATAATGATGGTTCATGGAAAAAAATGTCACTTCCGGTCTATTGGGAAAATGCGGGTCTTCCGGGTATCGATGGCACCGTTTGGTTTCGTAAAGAGATCACGATACCTGCCGGGGGAGATGTATCACATGCTACCCTTTCATTAGGACCCATTGATGATATTGATTCCACTTTTCTTAATGGCGTATATCTTGGATCGATTTCCGCATATAATTCACCACGGATCTATTCTATTCAAGATGGAATACTCAAGCCAGGAAAAAATGTAGTAAGCATAAAAGTAATTGATGGCGGAGGAGGTGGAGGTATCTACGGAACAGCGGATCAACTTTACCTCTCGTACGGGACACAAAAAATTTCTCTTGCGGGTGACTGGAATTTCCGGATCACTCACATCCAGTCGTCAGTTAATGTGAATCCGAATAGCTATCCTACCCTGCTTTATAATTCTATGATTCATCCACTGATACCTTTTCCCATTGCCGGGGCTATCTGGTATCAGGGTGAAAGCAATGCAGGTCGTGCGGCGGAATACCAGCAATCATTTCCACTCATGATAAAAGATTGGAGAACAAAATGGAAAGACGAATTTCCATTTTATTTTGTACAGCTTGCTAATTACATGGCTTCAGAAGGAACAAATGAGAAAGGGGGAAGCACGTGGGCTGAACTGCGAGAGGCTCAAACGATGACGCTGCAGGTACCTAAAACCGGGATGGCAGTCACCATTGATATTGGAGAAAGCGGTGATATTCATCCGAAGAACAAAAAAGATGTGGGAAACAGACTGGCTGCAAATGCACTTGCTGAAACATATGGAAAATCACGTATCCATCAGGGCCCGCTTTATGCAGGTATGCAAACGGATGGACAGAAAATTGTTCTCCGTTTCAATAATGCTGAAAATGGTTTGGTGGTGAAAAATAAATATGGTTACGTGAATGGCTTTGAAATTGCAGGTGCAGATAAAAAATTCCGATACGCGCGTGCCATTATTTCTGGTAATCAAATCATCGTTCAGCATGATGACATTCGCGAACCGGTAGCCGTTCGCTATGGTTGGGCAGATGACCCATCAGACCTCAATTTGTATAACAAGGAAGGCTTTCCAGCGATCCCATTCAGAACAGACACATGGGACAGGATAACAGCCGGATCAAAATATACCTTCAATCAATAAACATGAAGAACATTTTTTATTTTTTACTTATTTTTTTCCTGGCAAGCTGTGCACGTAAAACCGGTGTGCAGATGTCCGAAAGCCGCGCGCTACTTAACCATGCGGCCTTCTATGTTGTAGACCTCAAAATAAGTACAGCATTCTACCGGAATATAATCGGGCTTGATACGATTCCTGAACCCTTTCATGATAACCGACACACATGGTTCCAGGTGGATACACACAGCCATTTACACCTCATTCAGGGAGCGACGGCTAAGAGCCCGCACGATAAAAACACACATCTTTGCTTCAGTGTAAAAAATATTGCAACGATCACCAGCCTGCTGAATGCCGGAGGATATCCATATGAAAACTGGGCCGGCGAAAAAAACACAATGACAACGCGTGTCGATGGTATCCATCAAATTTATTTCCAGGATCCCGATGGATATTGGATCGAAATAAATGACGACAGGAAGTAATTAAAAATGAAAAATTAAAAATGCAAAAAGTATTACAGGGTGTATAAGGTTTGATGACTTACTTTTTTTAATTTTTAATTTTTAATTTTTAATTTTTTAATCCCTGAAATTCTGCGTGATCATCAAACCGTATTTACCGCCATCGAGCACGCCGATGCCCAGCCTTCCGAAATTTTTCTGTAAAATGTTCGCACGGTGTCCCGGTGAATTCATCAAACCATTGTGGGCAATCTGCAGTGTCGGTGCCAGGGCAAGGTTCTCTCCCGCAGCCTTGTATTTCACTCCTGCGGCAGTCATTCTGTCGAACGGCGTTTTACCATCCGGATTGAGGTGTGCAAAATAACCACGTGCAAACATATCACGTGAATGCGCCCGTGCTACTTCTGCCATTTCGGGATCGGCTTTTACCGGCATCAATCCTTCCTTTATTCTTTCCTGGTTTACGAGACTTAACATTTCTGTTTCAAGTTCTGCCCTGATGACCGGCGAAGAAACGGTGAATGGTAATTTTGCCGATTCTTTTGAACCGGGTTCCACCGTCATTTTATTCATCGATTTCTTCACCGCTTCATCAAAAACAGGACTCAGCTGCCTTTCAATCCATTCTGAGGGACCGCTCAGCCGATTGGCAATACTGCTTTCTCTTATCTCCCGGCTTAACCCATCCCAAAGAGGTAATGAAAAAAGTAGTGCTGTAAATATGATTGCGTTAATCAGTCCGTTTACGAAACCCGGTGCGAGACCTAGTAACCGGTTTGCTTCGTGCGCATGCGCTTCCTGCGAGATACCGCGGAGGATGGCGGCAACAATGGCACCCGCAACTAAACGCACTATGATGAAAATGGCAATAAATGAAACCGGTCTGTTCCATACGCCCAGTGAAGGGATCCAATCATCAAGGTGGAGGGCGAGGTATGGATAAAAATAAAATGCAGCGATCACACTGCTGCCCAGTATAGCAAGGTCCAGCACTCCCGACAAAAATCCCTTTCTCCATCCATTCACCATCGCGGCGAGCAAAACAATGACGAGAAAAATGTCAACATAATTCATCACGTGAATTTTATTCTACGAATTTAAGTATTCATGGTTCTCAACCGGTTTACTAAATTAGTCGTTGAAGAAGCTTTAACTTATGATAAAGTTCACTACGCTCATCAAACAATTTGGAAAACAAGGTGAGAAAACCGGATGGACTTATATTGATATAACTGCAGCCATTGCAAGTCAGTTAAAACCTGGTAACCGCTTAGGATTTCGTGTAAAAGGCCGGTTTGATGATTATCCTTTTGAAGGACTAGCCTTATTACCTATGGGCGATGGGAATTTTATCCTCGCACTTAATGCAACCATACGGAAAAAAATCCGCAAACAAAAAGGAGCGATGCTCGAAGTACAATTACAAGTAGATACGACGCCCTTTCAGATGAACAGGGATTTTCTGGAAAGCCTCGAATACGAACCGGCAGCGAAAAAATTCTTCGATACATTGCCAAAGAGTCATCAGCATTATTTCAGCAAATGGATCGACAGTGCCAAAACAGATCCAACAAAAATTAAAAGAATCTCTATGGCCGTCAACGCCCTGATGAAAGGATGGGGATATGGGGAGATGTTGAGAGCGGCGAGAAGTTCTTAATTCTTAATTCTTAGTTCATAGTTTAGTTTGGGAGTTTGGCAGTTTGGTTGTTAATTGAAATGAAATCCTAATCCAATACATTTCAGGATTCGATAACCCATACCTCATACCCCATACCCGATACCCGATTGCTGACTGCTGACCGCCTTTATTTCACACATCGCAAATCTCCACCCCCTGCTTCAATGAGGCGATCTTGTCGGGTCGTTTTGGAATGAACTCCTGTGCAATGAAACCTTTGAAGCCTGTATCCAAAATCGCTTTGACAATAGCAGGATATTGTAATTCCTGTGTTTCATCAATTTCGTTTCTTCCAGGAACGCCACCTGTATGATAGTGATTAATGTATTTGTTATATTTTTTAATTGTTGCAATCACATCTCCTTCCATAATCTGCATGTGATAGATATCGTACAATAATTTGAACCTTTCAGATCCTACTTTATCCACCAACGCAGCACCCCATGGTGTGTGGTCACACTGATAATCTTTGTGATTCACTTTACTGTTTAATAATTCCATCACTATGGTGATTTTATTTTTCTCGGCGACCGGCATCAGTCTTTGCAGGCCTTTCACGCAGTTGTTCATGCCTTCTTCATCTGATTTTCCTTTCCTGTTGCCGGAAAAACATATGATCTGGTTATATCCCGCAGCGGCAGCTTTCGGAATTACATCCTCGTAGCTCTTTACCAATTCATCATGGTATTGGGGATCGTTGAAACCTTTTTCTATTCCCAGGCCAGCTCCCCATGGAAGCGCAGAAATTAATCCGTGTTTTTTTAATACTGGCCATTCTTCCGGTCCTGTTAATTCAATCGATTGCAATCCGATTTTTTTTGCTGCGACACACAGGTCTTCCAGAGGTATATCGCTGTAACACCAACGGCAGACCGAGTGGTTCACTTTTCCTTTCAGTCCGACAGGCAATGCTTTTTCAGTCGCTTCAATGCGGTGACTAACACAGGAACCTGCAAATGCTGCACCGGTTGCTGCTGCAAGGGTTTGTATAGCCCTTCTTCTTGATGTATGATTACCGGTTGACATATAAAAAAATTAAGATTAAAAAAGAAATCATTCGATACTATATCATGAAAAAGAAATAAGCTGCCTTGCGACAGCTTATTTACAAATCATTTGTTTAATACAATGGGTTCTGGACGAGTTTGTAATTCCTGTTTATTTCATCCAGTTTGATCGGGAAGAAATAAAACCGGGGATTCCACGCCCAATCCTGCGCTGTGATAACACTGTAAACAGGTGGAGCGATGGGTACACCATTCGCATCGACTTTAGTACGGATACTCACGCCCTGTGCGTCTGCATAAGCTGCAGGTGCGATCATCCATCTTCTTACGTCGAAATAGCGTTGATCTTCGAATGCCATTTCAATGCGGCGTTCATTCCGGTAACGGTCAACCAAAGCAGCTCCTGACTCTGTAATATCCGGCATGCCGGCACGCTTGCGGATTTTATTCAGATATACTTTTGCTTCTGTTTCTTTTCCTAATGCAATAGCAGCTTCGGCGAAGTTGAGTAATATCTCTGTATATCTGATGTAGCGCCAGGGTACATCCTGCTTTACGAATTGCGCATCGAGCGTTGGGTCGATGAACTTACGCATGTAATATCCTGTATAGGTTCCATTCCAGTCTTCGATCGGACTGTTACGTGTATCAAGACCTGGGGTAACAGTACCATCCGGTTTTTCATAATACCCGGTTTGAACAATTCCAATCGGATCCTTTGTAGCAACATCAGAAGGGCGCGGTCTCCACACAGCTCCATCATAATTGATAGAAGCATAGAAGCGAGGATCCCGGTTTTTGTAAGGCTGTGCCTTATGCACAGGATTTGCCCAGTCGAATTTCGTACCATCAGACATTTCATAAGCATCCACCATTTGTCCGATCGGTGTGTTGCTCCCCCAACCGTGCCAGCCGTTGGGAGTATTGTACAATCCCGGATTATATCCATCCCAATTCTCATCAATCTTCGGAGTAAAAAAACGTACATATATATCTTCCGAAGTTTCCCGCGCGAGAAAGAGGTCGCTGTAATTCTTCGCAGTATTCTCACCCGGCGCCGGATTTTCTTTATACAGGCTGTATGCATTCAGGTCGATCACTGCTTTGGCTGCATCATATGCTGCCTGCCAGCGCGCCTGCCTGTCACCTCCTACATAGCCTACCAGTTCTTTGCGGGCACCACCTGCCCACGCTGCGTCGTTGTTATAGAGATCACTTGCAGCATATAATAATACTCTCGACTTCAATGCAAGTGCCGCACCTTTACTTGCGCGTCCCTTTTCTGTTGGTTGAACACTTAGTAAAGCAGCGGCAGAATCAAGTTGACCTACAATAAATTTGATAGAATTCTCATAGGTATCGCGTGCAATACTGAAACTGTCAGATAATCCGTAAGGTTTTGTAATGATCGGCACACCACCATACATTGAAACGAGGTTGTGATAAAGATATCCACGCAGGAAGTAAACTTCACCTTTCAACTTATCCCTGTCAGCTGCCTTATCAAAGGTTGCCGTGCCGATATTAGCAAAGAAAACATTTGTCGCACGAACGAATTTGTAAACAGTTTTCCAGTTCATGCCCCTTTGCCTGTTTCCTGTCCAATAACCTTCATCAAAAATGCCGTAATCACTGGGAGTGAGCAGGCTTTTTGTAACGTTACTGGCGCCGAAATCTGCGTTGTAAGTAGTTTCATCAACCATGGAAGACATCATGATATTGCTGAAACCATGCGGTATACCGAGGTAAATGTTGTTGACAAAAGTTTTTATCAATGCGGGGTCTTTCCACACTGCTTCATCAGAAAATTTGTCAAGCGGCTTTACATCCAGAAAATTCTTTTTGCACGAGAGCGTTGCAAACAGTGCAATCGTTGTAAGTATTAAATAATATTTTTTCATAATTATTTTTTTAACAGTTAGAATGTTACGGATATCCCACCGTTAATAATTTTTTGTAAAGGGTAACCTTGTCCTGATCCTGTTCCCAGTTCCGGATCGAAGTCTTTCATATCAGGGCTGTATGTCAAAAAGTTGAACGCGTTAACATACACTCTGATTTTTTGAACCTGTATGCGGCTCAGGATAGTAGACGGCAGGCTGTATCCTAATTCAACATTCTTCAGCCTGACATAATCTGTTTTATGCAACCAATACGTATTTCCTTGTCCTACCCAGTATTCATTTCCCCGGTTGAAGGTGCGTGGTCCGGATGCATTTGGATTGTCCACGGTCCACCGATTGTCTGAAAATGATTTCAGGAAATTTCCTATCTCACCAGACTCTGTGTTGATATACCGCACGGCACCGGTAGCGCCCTGTATTAAAATGGCGAGGTCAAATCCTTTGAACTGCAACCCCATTGTAATTCCTCCTGTGAATGTTGGAATATCACTTTTATCATTTCGTATTCTGTCATTCGCATCAATCTTTCCATCCGCATTCACATCTTTGAATATGATATCACCGGTGCGCGCATCAGTAGAGAAATGAGGATATTTTGCAAGATCCGCTGCTGTGCGGAATATTCCGATTGACTCGTAATACAGGCCACTGTTAATGGGTCGTCCTGTAGACAATTGATATTCCGGAGCACCGGGAGGTTCATCCCAGAATAAAATTTTATTTTTCTGCTTTCCTCCGTTGATACCGACCTGATAGGAAACTTCACCAACTTTATCTGCATAACTCACACTGAAATCATATCCTTTATTGGATACTTCTCCAATGTTCTCTCTTGGCAATATCAATCCGGTTGAAGACGGTACCGAAGCATTTCTCCACCATAAAATTTTAGAACGTTTGTATACAAAATAATCTGCGGTAACGGAAAGTTTATTATCCAGTAATGTGGCATCAAAACCGACATTCTTCTGATCTGCTTCCTCCCAGGTGATATCGGGGTTAGGGATCAGGCTTTCATACAAGGCCTTATTTTCCACAGTACCATTTGTAATAAATGGCAGCGGGGGGTTCCAGGTTTGTGCTGTGATTCCGCCAAATGCATAGGAAGCGATATACTGGTATTCATCCACCAGATCATTACCGGTTTTACCCCACGACGCACGCAATTTCAATGTATTCATGAACCGAACATTGTCGGCGAAAAACGATTCTTCAGAAATTTTGTATCCCAGTGAGATACCAGGGAAAAATCCGAAC
>DATLDA010000304.1:0-2799 GCA_035526135.1 Flavitalea sp. | reverse complement strand
TACCAGTATTTTTCATCCACAAATTATTCGATAGACTCCCTCACCATAACCGTTGAGTATCTGTTCATTATAATCTATTGTCTATTTTATTTATTTGAGGAAATTACGGATCCCAACAATTCCATCATTTATTCCTCGTTTAAGTTCTGGATTGTAATAGGGATTTTTCTTTATTCAACCGGCACATTCTTCTTTTTTATGCAATCTGATAAAATGTCAGACGCAGAATGGGAACAATGGTCGCCTATCAATCACGTATTTACATTGATTAAAAATTTGTTTTTTACAATCGCAATATTTATGAGAAAGAATAATTCACATGATACTATTCAACAGAAAACTGAAGGTAATTATATGAGAGATTATTAAGTGTACTTACTAACCCTGACCCGACCAACATGTTTTTTTTGCAAGTAGAAGCCGAAAGTAAGATCTCGCTGGTACTTTTCTTTGGTACCATCGGGATGCTTGCATTGACCATAGGCCTCATTATTTTTATCATCTTCCACCAGCGCAAAGTGATCCGCTATCAGGGTACTCTGCAGAAAATGGAACACGAGCAACAAAAAATGTTGCTGAATGCCTCTATTCGGTTCCAGGAAGAAGAAAGACAGCGGATAGCAGCCGACCTGCATGATGATGCCGGTCCTCTCCTTGCCACCGCACGGTTATACCTAAACGAAAACATGGTTAACCTCGATAAGGGTACCCAGCTCCAAAGTATTTATAATGCCAAGCAAATTATCGATGATACAATACAATTGATCAGGAATATCTCGCATAGCCTGATGCCGCCTACGCTTAAGAATTTCGGACTCGAATCTGCTGTCAATGATCTGTTTCAAAAGATCAGCGGTTCGGGCAGTATGAACGCCAGTTGCCGTTTCCACGATTATCGCGAAAGACTTCATCCTGACCAGGAATTGATAATTTTCCGGGTTATCCAGGAATTGATCAACAATATTCTGAAACATAGTAATGCAAGTTTCATCCACCTGACACAAAACCTGAGTGGGAATAAATTATTTATCCGTATGCACCATGATGGCCGAGGCCTCACGCAGGCGGATTTTGAAAAGCTGAATAAAAGTACCGGCGGACTTGGATTGAAAAATATTCAGAGCCGCCTTAAGCTGTTACACGGTCGCATATTTTTTGAGAAAGACCTTTCACAAACTTATTATAAGGTCACCATTGAAGTACCAAAACTCGAAGAAGATGCACCTGTATCACCACAGGTCTTACAACATTGATGAACAATGCTGAACTATTTAAAGTAATTTTAGCAGCCAATATCAGTTAACATGGGCCCGATCAAAGTAGCAATAGCGGATGACCACAAGATCTTCAGAAAGGGGGTGATACTTTCATTAAGGCCTTATACAAACATCAAATTTGTTCTGGAGGCGGAAAATGGTCAGGAGCTATTAGAATCACTGCCCGGAATTGCTGAAACGCCTGATGTGATCCTGATGGACCTCCGGATGCCGCAAAAGGACGGAATTGAAACTACCAAAGTCGTTGCTAAACAATATCCCCAGATCCATATCATTGCATTGACAATGTACGAGGATGAAAGATTTGTGAGCCACATGATGGAAATAGGCGCAAATGGCTACCTGTTGAAAAGTGCAGACCCCGCTGAGATCAAGAAAGCCATCACCGAAGTAATGAGTAAAGGTTATTACCTCAATAATTTTGTGAACAGGATCCTGCTGAAAAAATCACATTCCAGGCAAAAGGTTGTACCAACTCTCAACAGCGAAATCACCCTGAGTGAACGCGAGAGAGATGTAATAAAATATATCTGCATGGAATTCACCGCGCACGAAATTGCGCAAAAACTGGAAGTCAGCCCCCGCACTGTCGAAGCCATAAAAGACAGGCTGATGGAACGTTTTGGAGCAAAAAATACCGCTGGCCTGGTTTTTTTCGCGGTGAAGAACAATCTGATCGATTAATATCCCTTCCAGGAAATCAATTCTATAGAAACCCCTATGGAGGACCGGTTTGACCGAAAGGTGTCATCATGGTAAAAACCGGTAGCAGCATATTGGAATTGTTTTCCATGCTGGCAATTCTATTGCCGGTGATCCCACTATTGATCATCGTCTTCAGAAAATTATACGCACTCCCCGTTATTCAATTGCTGACGATTGCCTGTCTGCTTGGTTTTGGTGAATTCCTGGTCCGTTTTATCAATATTGACCCTGCAAAAGAGAATCTGGTCAATGCTTTATTCCGCACGACCGATTGTGCCTTACTATTACTGCTTTTTAAAGTAATGTCCGAAAAGAAGCTTTCTGAAATTCTCAACTTTACTTTGATCTGTTCCACTTCCGTCTTCATCGCAATTTATTTTACCACAGGTATCGAAAAACATCATGCTGTAATCCGGTATGTACAGGGATTTCTGATGATCGGATCTTCTATCCTCGTACTTGCTCAATTAGTGAGGTTAAGAGAATCACTCCTATTTGAATTGCCTGTATTCTGGATAGCCAGTGCCACCTTTTTTTATTATTGCATGTCTTTGATTATTGAAAGGATCACGGTGGGACAAGTTGCCACCACAAATGCATCGACAGACAAAATCATTCTATTTCACCTCATTCATTTTGTCAGATATCTGTTTTATATAATAACAGTCATCATTACCCACCCGAGGCAAGAAACGCTTGAACCAGACAATGATCTTTTGTGATAATAATTTTGTGAGCTGGAAAAATTCTATCAGGAGTCAATTCTCATTTCCGGTATTTCTGCATCTACCATCAACCTCCCGGCGGTTTTGTTTCT
>DATLDA010000299.1:0-6279 GCA_035526135.1 Flavitalea sp. | reverse complement strand
ATGATTATCGTGAAAGAGGAATTGACCTGAATGAACAACTCATCCGCAATAAGCCGGCAACTTTTTTTATGCGCGTGAACAGTGATGCCATGCAAAATGCAGGCATCTTTCAGGGCGATGTGGTGATTGTTGACAGATCGTTGAAAGCGGTCAGCGGCAAAGTCGTGATAGCCGTACTGCAGGGTGAAATGCTGATCAGGCGTTTTGAAAAAACATTTAACAAGGCGCGCCTCGTGCCAGACAGCGACCGTTTATCTCCTATAGATATTGATGGTGGCTGTGAGGATTTTTCGATTTGGGGGGTGGTGACGTTTGTGATACATTCTTTATGATGAAGCGTATTGGCTTTCAGCTATCAGCTGTCAGCAGTCCCAACCTGAAAAAATGCTACTCCTTTAATATCGGTCAATTAGAGGTTAAGGCTACCAGCAATAAGCTTCCAGCAGTTCCGGATAAATAAAATGCGAGTGGTGAAAATGTAAAGATAAATTTTAGATGCGACTGGCTATTATTTGGGTGGGACTGCTGACAGCTGACTGCTGAAACTTATAGTCGTAAAGATGATCAATTTAATTGCTACTGGATTATTATCACTGTGGGACTGCTGACAGCTGAATGCTGAAAGCCGTAAAATAAAGCACACAAAAATTTCAAAGCCACATGAAAGCCATCATCGACTGCAATAGCTTTTACTGTTCGTGCGAAAAACTTTTCCGTCCGGAGCTGATGACGACACCCGTGGTGGTGTTAAGCAACAATGATGGTTGTATTATTTCACGCTGTGATGCAGCAAAAAAAATAGGACTGGATATGGCCGGCCCCTATTTTAAATTCAGGTCGCTCATCAAAAAAAATAACGTCGCTGTTTTCTCGTCAAATTATAACTTATATGGGGACATGAGCCTGCGGGTGATGGAGACACTAAAAACAATTACGGATAGTGTGGAAGTGTATTCGGTGGATGAAGCTTTCGCAGATATTCCGAAGTCTATAGATTCGGAATACAATGAGTATGGCCGGAAGGCAAAGGAAATAATCGAACAATGGACAGGCATAGGCGTATCTATCGGTATCGCACCCACGAAAGTATTATGCAAAGTTGCCAACCGTCTTGCCAAAAAAGATAAAAAAGGATCCGGAGGTGTATTGGTGATCGATACAGAAATAAAAATCAAAGACGCACTCCTGAACACTGCAGTCGATGATATCTGGGGAGTCGGGCGAAAATTTGCGGTAAAGCTTAAAGACGCGGGCATCCTGAATGCGTGGCAACTGCGTAATATGCCTGAAGAATGGGTGCGAAAAAACATGGGAGGAATTGTTGGCGTAAGGCTATTGCGTGAATTACACGGATTTCCCTGTCTTCAGCTGCAGGATCCGCTGGAAATTAAGAAGATGATCGCGTGTACAAGAATGTTTGGTGAGCCGGTGACTGCTTTGCAACACTTGCAGGAAGCCGTAGCCACTTATGCATCAAGAGCAGCAGAAAAAGCGAGGCGACAATGGTGTACGGCTTCTTTCATGGATGTATTTCTTGTTTCAAATGATCATCCGAATAATCATTATCGTTACAACCCGGAAACCATTCATGCCTACAAAACATTACCGCTGGCCACCTCACACACGAATGAACTGATCCGCCACGCCATGCCGCTGGTAGAACAATTGTACAGGCCCGGGTCGACCTATTTAAAAGCAGGAATAATATTAAGCGGACTTCTACCCGAATCTGTTCAGCAGTCGAATCTATTTGAGAAAAAAGGAAAAGGAAAAATAAAGGAACTAATGTCCGCAATGGATAATATTAATGCAAGCATGGCCCCTGATTGCGTGACCTATGCATCTGCTGGTTTGGACCGGCCGTGGAAAATGCGCCAGGACCTATTGTCACCACGTTATACCAGCGCGTGGAAGGAGTTAAAAGAAGTGAGCTGAAACAATTAGTAATTAGTAATTAGTTTTTTTTAATTTTTAATTTTTAATTTCTTAAGGCTTGATATAAATCGCTGTATCGGTAACTCCATTTGAAGTCCAGATCACCCGCCAATTTTTTACCTGCTCATAGAATTCTTTAAACAACGGATCCACCTCTTCCCATGTTCTTATGGAACTTGGACTTTTCGAATGTGTCGGAAAGAACCAGTTCGCATTATCAATTACCATGTAACCTCCACTTTTCAGTGTTCGCAGTGAAGCAAGTGCGGACAGGGCACGAGGTCCTCCATCCACCAGGCAGATATCTATAGTACCGGGGGCAATTTGTTTTATGGCTTCGCTGTATTTTTTTAACCAAACGGGTGATTCTTCAATCAATATCAGTTTCACCTGGCTTTGGTAAGAAACAAGGTTTTGCTGAACGACTTTAAACCAGTCAGGGTTACTTTCCATACTGGTTATATGGGCTGCTCTCTCTGCAAACCACATTGTACTACGACCCGATCCAAATTCCAGGATAGAATCGGATGGCTTGATGATTGACGCCAGGATTTTTATTGCATCCTGTGTAAGCCATGGATTTTTAGGATTTTTTTTACGGTACATGTATTCCTTGTACCGGTTCATCAGGTAGGCGGTTGACCAATGTGATTTAATATTCACACTCCAGCGGGAATAATGGTCCTGCCCGGGGGCTAACGAGGCATTGTTCATCAGGATATTGCTTTTGGATAGGTACGTGAAAAACGAACTCTAAAAGCAACAACGCCCGTTACGTGCTATTTATTTTACGTAAATCAACAGTTCAGGGTCGTATAAACCCATTTTACCTGCAATGGCAACTGTATCATTTCCTTATGTGGTTCACTGATACATGTGTACAATTCGCTGTGAAGGAACAAATACGAACTAATCGTATTAAAATAAGTATTCGCGAAAATTCAATCTTCCGTACGAACAAATGCAGCACGCGTAGGTCCGGGGAATCGAATCCTGGTTCCCTTCACCCCATACCATAATACTTCATTGAATTCCAGGTCCGGTACTGCATCTTCTTTGGACAAATCGAATTTTTCAGATCTTTCTGACCACTCATTCATCGCGGTATTTTTATCAGCGAGGTTGACATTGGATGGAACTGAAACAAATGGTCTTAGATCAGCGGTGGATGAAAAGCAACGCCACATGGGTGTGGCTGCAGCATCATATTGTGTCATGGGTGGGATACCTAAAATTAGTTCGATAGTACGCAGCATCGATGATGTGGAATACATTGTATGGTCGACAAAATTCCGTTTTACAAATCCACCGGCAATATATGCAGGACTTCTATGAGCGTCGACATGATCGGGTCCGTTTTGTGCATCATCTTCCAGAATAAAAATTGCTGTTTCTTTCCAGATTGAACTTTTGCTTAAATGTTCAATAAACATCCCCACTGCCAAGTCATTATCGGCAACATGTGCAAACGGAGTTGGTCTATTTCTTCCCAATCCTTCCGTATGATCGTTAATGAATCTCAGCGTATTCAATCGCGGCACTGCATTTACGGAAAGTAATGAATCAAATTCCCGTTTCCACTGATTAAATCGTGTCGTGTCTCTTACTGTCTGATCCCAACTCGTGAAAGAACGACAGAAATGATTTTCAAGTGATTTAATATTTGCTTTGTTCTCGTCTGCAAATTCACCGTAGGTCCGATACGATACACCAGCACGCTTGCATTGATCCCAAAGGAAACCATCCTTATTATTCGCAATTTCCCGGTGTCCTTCCCCATCATAATCACCCCCTCTCCCTCCATAACTGGTAGGCCAGGTTTTTTCAAGATAATCCGTGGCATAGCCTCCGAGACTCCAGTTATGACCATCTGCGCTTACTTCAGCATCGACATAAAAATTATCAAGCAATACAAATTCTCTTGCAATTTTATGTTGATTCGGTGTAATCTTTTCGCCAAATAATACAAGGCTTGTATCTCCATTTCCTTCGGGCATATCTCCGAGAATCTGATCGTAGGTTCTGTTTTCCTTGATCACATAAAAAACATATTTGATTGGAGAAGGTTCTCCGGTCTTCATTGGTATGGGATTCCCTGCTTGTCCCTGTGTAGTAAGTTCTTTTTCTTTTGTATAAGGCGTGTTTTCATATACCATTTTTGAATACACTCCCAGCAGCTTTTCCGAAGGCGTTTGAATAATGCTCAGTGTTCCCTTAAATAATCCACCAATGTATTCTACTTCTTTAGGCCTTGCGGAGTCACCGGCCTGGTAAGACACCCGCTGCGATCGCCTCGCAGGATTCGGTCCGTTCGGATTTGCTTTCGAAGAAAAACCTTTCCCGTTCGCAACATAAATTTTGGAACCGATCACTTTTACCTGAGTGGGATACCATCCGGTAGGTATAAATCCTTTGCTTCTACTAAATCCGCGGCGGGTAACATCAAAAACTGCGAGGCAATTATTGTCGGCATTGGCGATGTACAGAGTTTTTTCATCAGCACTCAACGCAACGCCGTTTGTCGTAGAACCATCCGGAGCATGGGCATATAGTGCAGCATTCAATACTTCAACAACTTTCCTCTTTTTTATTTCGATGACCGAAACACTGTTATCATTTGCATTACAAACAAACAGATGTTTTCCGTCGCGGGTAAGGCACATTTCATTCGGATTATCGCCGACATTGATTGAATCGGTAAACTGTTTTCGTCCGGTGTCAAACACAAGCACTTTATCACCGCCCCATAGCGAAATATATAATTCCTTTTTGTCGGGACTGAGCAGGCAGGTGAATCCTTCGTGGCCCATCGGGACCTGGAGAATGATCTTTTTCGTTACCAGATCCAGGATGTATAATGAATTGTTCTCTTTCGTTACAACATACATCTGTTTTTTGCGGTCATCGATTACCAGTCCAGCCGGAGAAATCTTTTCTTTTTCCGTCCATTTTTTTCCAAGGAGAATACTATCACGAAGAATTAATTTATTTCCGGTAACAGCATATTGCAGGATCCAATTATCATGACCACCCGATGCATACAAATATTTTTCATTTTCAGTAAAGGCGAGTCCATACCAGCTTTTCGGAATAATTACAGAGTGTAGTACTTTTTGCGTTTTTACATCGATGAGTTGCAGTGATTGCACGCTTTGACCGTTATTCGTAACGGCCAGATATTTTTTTGAAGGTGAGACGATGAGATTCAGAGGAAGGTCGCCCAACGGAAGGGATTGCCCGACAGGCGTAAGACTCCATCCATTGGGCAGAGTCACGCGTTTTTTTGAAAGGGGAATCTGACGGCTATAGAGACTAACAGATAAAATGAATAATAGGCTGCATAATAATATCCGCTTCATATAAATGAAGGTAAAAAATTGTGCGATGTAAATAGAAAATCAGTTGAACAGCAATTCAGCTTTGGCTACTGCTTCCAATTTACCGACATCGATAAAGGCGGAACCGCTGTGATCAAATCCTTTGATGATCTCTGAGCCGGCAAGATCAAGGTAAAGGTCTACCATTGAAAATTTCCCCTGCCTCTTTATAAGTGAAAAAATTCCCGGTTCAATTATATGGATGCCGCTGAATGCTTTAGGGAGCGCATCCGCAGTAGTACGACTGATCTTTTCCTCTCCGGTAACCGTATTACGCCAGCCGCACAGATTATGAAAATGATCGAATAAAAACGCTCTGGAAGAATGCCTGGTTGTAACAGCCAATGTTGCGAGCGGGAGCAACCTTTGGTGAAAAGCAATCATAGCATGGAGATCAAGATCTGTAAGAATGTCAACATTTAAAAGAACAAAAGATCGATCCCCAAGCAATGGAGCCGCTTTTAGCAATCCTCCGCCTGTTTCAAGAACTGCACCCGTTTCATCGCTGATTGCCACCCTGCTTCCCCAACCTTTATTCAATTCTATGGCCTTTACGATCTGGTCTGCAAAATGATGCACATTCACGACGACTTCATAAATGCCATATCGCTGCAGGTATTCAATATTCCGTTGCAACAACGATTTGCCATTGATCATGGCAAGCGCCTTGGGATGATGATCCGTCCAGGGTTTGAAGCGCGTACCCAATCCCGCAGCAAGGACCATAGCACGTGAAACGGATGTTCCCTTGAATTGCACGATGAATTAAAAATTAAAAATTAAAAATATTTATTGCCCGACCTGACTACAAAAATTCTATTGCGTAATATATGACAGCCAATTTAAGTTAACAGCACTTAATAATAAACTACTTTTTCATTTTGCATTTTGCATTTTGCATTTTTCATTTTGCATTTTGCATTTATCATTCCGCCAGAGAGAGGGGCTACCGGGAGAGGGCTGGCGT
>DATLDA010000284.1:0-6459 GCA_035526135.1 Flavitalea sp. | reverse complement strand
TATAAACTGAATATTACAAATCTGCTCGATGGATATCCCGGCCATGAACACGCGATTCCGGTATATCCTCTGTATAACGATGTGGTACATACGATAGCCGAAGCGAAAATGGCTGTTACGCCGACGCTGCTGGTAGCTTATGGTGGTCCGTTTGCAGAGAATTATTTTTTCCAGACGGAAGCGCCTTACAACGATAAGAAGATGCAATATTTCATGCCTTATGATGAACTCGCACCTAAAACGAGACGCGTACAAGGATGGTTCATGCCCGAAGAACATGTTTTTCCGAAACATGCTAAATCAATGAAGGCATTGGTGGAAAGTGGTGCACTCGCAGGTGTAGGAAGTCATGGAGAATTCCAGGGCCTCGGATATCATTGGGAAATGTGGGCAATCCAGAGTGGAGGAATGAAAAACCATGACGTGCTGAGGGTCGCTACAATTCTTGGGGCCGAGGCATTAGGACTTGATTATGATTTGGGAAGTATTGCGAAGGGAAAACTGGCAGACCTTGTTATTCTTGATAAAAATCCACTGGAGAATATCCGAAATACCAATTCAGTAAAAATGGTTATGAAAAACGGTCGATTGTATAGCGGAGATACGATGGATCAGATCTATCCGGAAGTAAAAAAACTCGATAAAAGAGAATGGACATTTGATAAACCCGTAAATACAACAGGTTTGAAAGAATGAATAATAATTTGAATTAAGTTGAAGGAAGGGCGCAAAGTATTTCTGCTTTGCTCCCTTTCATTTTGATGTAGTAAGGATCAGAATGTAACCCGAAAGCTGCCGAAAATTCCAAAACGTTTTACACTTTCTTTTGGCAGGGGCCTTGGAAGTACCCGCCAGATAAAATCGAGGCGGAACAGTTTGAAAATATTATCAACGCCCGTTCCCACTTCCATATACGTTTTTCCGTTTAGTGATTCAAATACATACGGAGAGGAAACTGGCATATTATACGTTCTGTTTTTTTCATTCAGGCTTCCCCACAATGTTTTTGCACTATAAAACTGTCGGAATTTTAATTTTTTCAGCAATGGAATGAACCTGAAAATACCATTGCCTATGTTGTGTTCAAAGTTTATACCGGCATATTGATCATGCAAAAATTCATAGCGGTTCATCAGGTTGAACGCATATTTATTGTAATAATAAATTTCATTACCTGGAGCAATATCCAATAACATATATGGAAGGGTTCCGATTGTTTTTCCACCGAATACATTGTAATAAATATTTCCGAACGGAGGAACTTTTATATAATCTGAAACGCTTCCATTCAGTTTTGTATAATCATAACTGCTCTGGAAGATCCCCGCGATTCCTTTTGTAATACGTAATTCGGCTATCGGGTACGGACTTCCAAGGCTACTGCGATAGAATGTATTTTCAATGAACTTTTCCAGGTAAGCATAGCGAAGACGGATTGCAATCTCAGAAGTGGAAAGTGGATCGTTCGAATTTCCATTTGGAAATAAGTCTTTTGCGGGCAGGTTCCGTAATGGATCAAAAGTTTTATGCAAGCCGATAAGCATGGCAGAAAAACCAACCTTCCATTCTTTGAATAGTTCCACCCGCTTTTCGTCGATCATCAAAAATTTTAATGGAACATTTGCTTTTCTTACGGCGAGTGCAAAAATGTTGTCCTGGCTTATTTCATCATAATAAGTCTGCCCGTAATCAATGTCCTTCAGATAGGAGCCGTAAATATATGCGCGCGGTTCTTTTTTGAAAAGATAGAGTGCATCTGCTTTGTATTTGAATTGCTGATCTCCGAAGCCATAAGCAAGGTATCCGTGAAGGATAACTTTTTTATTGAAGAACCGATTTGTTCCCAGATCAAAACGTGTGCGCAGTCCTTCCTGTACATTATAAGTAATCCAGTTGTACCAGGGACCGATCTCATAATTACCGATCCTCATATAACCAGTCCCGATAAAATTGATCCAGTTGGTGTATCGCTGGAAGACCGGCATTTTCAAAAGCGTATCGATCATATGATAGATCGCTTTTTCATTTTTCGTCAACTCTTCATGACGGGAGTTATCCCAGTAATTGTCAGGCTTGTCTTTGGCCTGGAATGCCAGAATCGTTTCTTCTGAAAGTTTATTTTTAGAAAGCTCATTGGTTACGGACGTATCATCCACTTTAACATCCCGATAAGTGGTTGTCTTTCTGCCGATGAAGGATAATTTTGAATTTCCTAAAGGGGAGACATCAACGACAAATTTATCTTTCACCAGGAACCAGGTAGTATCATCGATCAGCGCATATTCCTGGATAAGGCTCAGTTGGTCGACGAAATTTATATTCGCTTCCTTTGAAAGGCGCAGGTTCATCTTTTGAACAGCAAAAGTGGTATCGTGTACCCAGCAATCTCCCTCAAAAGTATTTTCCCCCTGACGTTTCGGCGTAAAGGATAAGTGAAATAACCTACGCCCGGCAACGTATTGTGTATCGAGAACCCGGTATTTGTAATAATTGTCACCGTTGTCACTGATGGGACTGATAAATTGTTTATCAAATACCGGAATATAATTACTGTAAAAATTTACGTTCTGGTCCATCCCTCCCAACAATTTCGTCGCGCTTTCATTATTAACCCCGATAGTTTTACTTCCTTTGATAACCTCTCTGCGTTTAGTCGGAGATTTCTGGAAATAATAATCCGAAATGGTTTCAGTAAGGTAAACGGGCAGGATAGGTGGGCCTTCACTGGTATCGACATTTTCAAAAATAAATTTGAAAGGACGCATCAGACGGGCTTCTTTCCACTTGTCTTTGTTGATGTTCTTGATATCCAGTTCCAGCTTGTTATATAGTTCGTACGAGAAATTATTAAACCGGTACCTGTCATTAAAAGCTTTGCGTCGCACTACTCTTCGCCACATCAGGAATCCGCGGTCGATTTTCCTTTTGATAACAACTTCCTCTGCAAATTTTCCTCTTTCGAGTAAAATGTCGAACCTGACAACGCCATCCTTTTCGCGATGAAGCAGGTTGGAATCGAGTGGCAGTACATAATCACGGTAACCTACATACGTAACGATAAGCGTATCTGATGGCCATTGATCGAACCGGAATGCAAAGCCTCCGGCTGAATCCGTCAATTTACCCATGTTTGTTTTGCGGAACTGGATCGATGCAAACGGGATCCTTTCGTCACTATGCGCATCTTTGATCACTCCTCGCAATAGGATAGACTGACCTTGAAGACTGAGAGAAAAGAGAGTTGCAATGAAGAATGTAAAGTGGTTTTTCTTCCGGGTTTCGGGCATGAAGCGAAGGTAGGAAAAAGCGGTCAGCGGTCAGCAGTCGGCAGTCAGCGGTCGGCAGTCAGCAGTCAGTTCAAACAAATCAACAAGCAAATACTTCGTGTGGGACAGCTGATTGCTGATAGCCATTTTAAAATAATTCGCTCTAAAATTTTGAAACCCCGATTATTAATATTTACTTTGAATTACAAAGTGCTTTATATGGAGGTTCAAAACCAGCCGATCGAAACCCTCGAAGAAATCAAAAGGATCATGGAGCGTTCATCCAGATTCATTAGTCTAAGTGGATGGAGTGGTATCAGTGCAGGCGTTTGTGCACTGATTGCAGCATTTGTTACAGCCCGGAGAATCGATTGCTGGAAGATTGGAGACTGTCTTTTTTCAAAATTGGCAGGCTATGGTGCTGAAAACCTGAAAAAGGAATTGATCCTTATCGGTGCCGCCACTTTCCTGGTGTCATTTATTCTGGCATTTATCTTTACATGGCTCAGAAGCAGGAAGAATAATTCACCGATCTGGAATGGAACGGTAAGGAGATTAATGTGGAGCGTGATGGGGCCTTTAATTGCCGGCGGTTTGTTTTTGTATCGTATGATCCAGTTGCATCAGTTCGAATTGGTTGCACCCGGTTGTCTGATTTTTTACGGACTCGCATTGATCAATGCAAGCAAGTATACATTGGGTGAAATAAGATACCTGGGATATGGCCAGTTGTTACTCGGATTATTGAATCTATGGCTGATCGGATATGGACTCCATTTCTGGGCATTGGGATTTGGGGTGTTGCATATTTTGTATGGTATTGTGATGTGGTATAAATATGAACGATAATTGCGTTCACTGAATATGAAGAACCCGATAGGAAACTTAAATAAAGTATTTGAGTCACGCATCCGGCTGGGCGTGATGAGCACACTCATGGTGAATGAGGAAATCAGTTTTAATGAATTGAAAGAAATGCTGAAAGTGACTGATGGAAATCTTGCCTCCCACCTCGTCAACTTGGAAGAGAACGGGTATATCAAAGTGTACAAAGGTTTCATCGGCCGGAAGACCAACACCACTTATTCGATCACAAAAGCGGGAGAAAAAGCATTCCGGGAACACCTGGATGCGCTGGAAAATATGATCAGGGGAATGAAATAATTTTTTTTGTTGCTTTACTTTGTTATACAAAGTGCTTTTAAAATTTGTATTAACGATTAGCCATTCCTCAAAATAAAATTCAATCATACTTCGCGCTATACCCTTCCATCATAGCGGTTGGTTTAACAACTCCCTGTTCTCAGGGAGTTTTTGTTGGGTATGATGAGGTATGGGGTATCGGGTATCGGGTAGCAATTAACGCTACCAGTTTCAATCTTCCAAAGAAATCTACAATCGCAAATGCAGATCCTTCGCTTCGCTCAGGACAGGTCTAAAATCTGAAATCAAATCGCGGGTTTCTTAGGTGGTAATGCAAAAGCAATTGCCTCATGTTCGAAATGTCCTTTGTGTGAAGCATCGCAAAAAGGTTTGTTTTGAGAAAGACCGCACCGGCAGATTGAAACAACTTCTCTTCCGCCAAGGTCATATTTATTTCCATTCTTATCCACGATTTCAAAATCGCCTTCAATTTTCAGAGAACCATTGCTGTTCACGGTAATTTTAGTAGATGCCATATTTCAAAATAAATAATAGGTAATTGTTGATAAAGGGTTCATTTAAAAATTAGTTTCGTCGGCACTCGGTCCGTAACTGCCGGGAATAGGTATATGTAACAACCGCAAGTAAACGCCAAGTTGTGCACGGTGGTGTGTTACCTGGCTGAATGCATGGCGGATCACCTCATATTTTGTCAATACACTGATCACCCTTTCACCCATTCGCATAGTCCACGAAGGCCAGAGGTCAGCTTCTTTAGCGGCCGACAATGCCTCGCGGCCAGACTTGTATGATTTTTCAAATAATTCAACGAGTTGTGCATTACTTCCTACAACAGTGGGCGTGTAATCCATAGTAGCAAAATCAATTCCATCAGTGTGTAAACCCATACTGACCCAGGAGGGCAGTTCAGCAATGTGGACAGCAAGATTCTGCATGCTCATGCTTTTTTCATGGGGTTTCCAGTTGAATTTATCCGCAGGTACAATCTTCAGAAATTTACGGGTAATGACCGCTTCACTGTCAAATTCTTTCATCAATAAGGGAATGAAATCCATAAAAAATGTATTTGTGTTTTTAACGTTGCAATTTGTGATCCTCTGCGTGTAATTCAGCCATTGACGTCTTTTTTTCAATCCTTTTGTCCGGAATGAACCACATGGCTGCAACGGAAGCATACAGGAAGAGACTGATATAACCGTTTACAAATGCCAGAACGATCCCGGCAAGATAAATAGCAACCGAAATTATTCCTTTGCGATCTTTCCCGATTGCTGTAGAAATAACAGAATCGCGGCCATGGAGTGCCATCAGACAATGCGTAAGGAAATAGTAAGCAACGCCTGCCATGAACAAAATTATTCCATACAATACGACCGGAATTGTGGTGAAATGATTTTCACCCATCCACGCAGTAGCAAAAGGAAACAGCGACAACCAGAATAACAAATGCATGTTCGCCCATAAAACGCTTCCATTTATTTTATGTACAATTTGCATCATATGGTGGTGGTTATTCCAGTAAATACCCACTATTACAAAACTTAAAATGTAGCTGATGAAAACCGGGATTAATGGTTGAAGGGCATAGAGATTGTTTCCGTGCGGTACTTTCAGTTCGAGTACCATGATGGTAATGATGATGGCAAATACGCCGTCGCTGAACGCTTCAAGCCGTCCTTTTCCCATAACAGTAAATCAAATTATATAGAAGCTCCTATTGCAAAGCCGGATGAAGTTAACAGAAAATGGTAACTTAAGTTCATGATGAAAAAAACATGGGTGATAAGTATCCTATTGCTTTGCTTTAACCTTTTTGCTACTGCACAGGACAATCTTCAAAAAATCAACTCTGTGAGTCTGCTTGTACAAAAGTTCTTTAATGAAAAGTCTGCTGAAAAAATTTATGCTTTAACTGGGGAGAAATTTCAAAAACAACTTTCAATCGAAATCTTCAAAACCCTTGTTGAAAAACAATTGTTCCCATTGGGTCAAAGTCAGAAACATTTATATGAGAAAAACACTGATGGTG
>DATLDA010000252.1:0-7011 GCA_035526135.1 Flavitalea sp. | reverse complement strand
GTATTTACTTAACCGGGGATTGCTGATACCTGACAGCTGATACCTGAAGAAAAATAATAACCATGTTCCGCAACTACCTCACCATCGCTCTGCGCAATCTATTTCGCAACAAGATTTACAGCCTGATCAATATCTCCGGGCTAAGCATCGGGCTGGCTTGTTGTATGCTCATCATATTATATGGAAAAGATGAAATCAGTTATGATCGCTTTCATGCAAAAGCTGAAAATATCTTTCGGATCGTACATCAGCAAATTGGGCCTGATGGAAAAACCCAGGATACTCATGGTAATACAGGCATGATGCCCGGGCCTGCATTCAAAAGAGAAATTCCGGAAATAGAAGATTTTGTAAGAGTGCAGGGTGAAAGGATCGCTGTGAAGATTGGAACAACGGTGTATGAAGAGGAAGGCATCTACGCTGATGAGAATTTCTTTTCCATCTTTTCGTTCCCCATGATCGCAGGCGATCCGTTTACTGCATTAAAAAATGTTCATTCCATTGTGCTATCGGAAGAAGCTGCGACAAAATTTTTCGGCAAGGGGAATCACCTTGGCAAATCACTTGAATTACCGTTGGGAAAAGATCGTTCGTTCGAAACTTTCATGGTGACAGGTATTGTTCCCAAATCACCGCAAAATTCCTCACTGAAATTGCGGATGATAATGCCAATGAAATTGAATGAGCGCAATGGCGGTGGTGACATTGAATGGATCAACTTTTTTCTAAACACTTTCGTTGTTCTGAATCCGGCTGCTGATGTAAAAAAAGTAGAGTCGAAAATTAAAGAGGTCTATGAAAGAAATGCGAAGGACCAGATCAGGGAGGCAAAGGAAAAATACAATATGCAGACCACGATCAAATATCAGCTCCAGCCGCTTCTCAAAATGCATCTCAGCAAAGAGTACCAGGCTGATAATGGTCTTACCGGCGCAAGTGACCCGTTATATTCTAAAATTCTCGGGGGAATTGCACTTTTTATTTTACTGATTGCCTGTATCAACTTCATTAACCTTACCGTAGCCCGCTCGCTGAAACGTGCAAAAGAAATCGGGATCCGAAAAGTGGTGGGAAGTGAGCGCAGTCAATTGATCTTTCAATTTCTTGGTGAATCATTTTTGTTAAGTCTGATCGCATTTTTGCTCGCATTGGGACTTGTACAGGTTTCGCTTCCATTATTCAATTCATTGGCGAATAAAGCACTTGCACTGTCATACCTGCTTGATGCATCTCTGATAACCGGATATATCGTTTTATTTCTGATAACCGGATTTCTTGCAGGCTTCTACCCGGCTCTCGTGCTTTCCCGTTTCGATCCTGCCCAGACACTTTACAACCGGCTGCGGTTTGCCGGCAAAAATTATTTGTCGAAAAGCCTTGTGGTTCTTCAGTTCACCCTGTCTACATTCCTGATCATCGCTACCATAACTATTTACTCGCAGTTTAATTTTTTGACACATCGGGAATTGGGATATAATGACAAAAACGTTGTTTCATTGCGAACGAGCCGCATGAATTCGGCTGATCTTAACCTGATGAAACATGAATTACTAAAAGGTCCGGGAATAAAAATGGTCACCGCGCGACAAGGAGGTTCATGGGGAACTATCGCAAAGGTCAATGGCATCGATATGGATTTTGCCCTGGAAGTGATTGATGATTCCTATCTCAAAACTTATGAAATTCCTCTCGCTAAAGGAAGAAACCTTTCAGCTGATTACCCTTCCGACTCTACAGAATCAATTCTGATCAATGAAACCTTTGCGACGAAAGCCGGCTGGAAGGACCCAATCGGCAAACAGGTCGATTTCTTTTATAACAATCACAAGTATACCGTTGTGGGTGTTGTTCGGGACTATCATTTCTCGACTCTTCTTGAAAAAATAGGTCCGCAACTTTTTACAATGGATCCGAAATATGATTATGGTCAACTGATCATAAGAATAAGTCCGGACAATACATCTGCCACTTTAAAATTTATTGAAACCGTTTACAAAAAACTGCTTCCGTTCGTGCCTTATCATTATGAATTTAAAGATGCCGCAAATATTTTGCAGTATGAAGCGGAAGAAAAATGGAAGCAGATCATTTCATTTTCGGCTTTGCTCACCATTTTTATTTCCTGTATCGGTCTTTTCGGTCTGGCTACCCTTGCAGCAGAAAAACGAACAAAAGAAATCGGGATAAGAAAAGTGCTCGGTGCAACCGTATCGAATGTGGTCGCCATGCTATCGCGGGACTTTGTAAAGCTGGTACTGATTGCCGCAGTGATCGCGATTCCTGCTGCCTGGATCGTAATGAACAAATGGCTGCAAAATTATCCGTACCGAATCAACCTTGGCCCGGCTGTCTTTGCATTTGCCAGTTTGCTTGTAATATTCATTGCACTTGCAACTGTCAGTTATCAGGGTATTCGTGCGGCAGTAACGAATCCGGCGAGAAGTTTGAGGACAGAATGAGCGTTGCGAGCGTCTTGTGGTTGAAACAGTGCCAATCAGCAGTCAGCTATCAGCAGTCCCACCATGAGGTGTGGCAAGTTGCTGAGATTTGAATTGTGACTATGAGCAGGGAGCACTCAAACCTATCCAAATGATGAATGAAATAAATGAACGAATGAAAAGTGATTTAAGATTAACGCAACTAGTAAATAATCAGAGTGGGACTGCTGACGGCTGATAGCTGATTGCCAAAAATTTAAATGCCATGATCAAAAACTACCTCACCACCGCTCTGCGCAACCTCTGGAAGAATAAATCTTTTTCAGCGATCAATTTGCTTGGGCTTGCTTTAGGGATGGCTTCAAGCCTGCTGATCATTTTATGGGTGCAGGATGAACGTAACATGGATGCTTTTCATGTGAACCGAAATCGGTTATATAGTGTTTTCGAACGCCAGTATTACGACGGAAAAGTTGATGCATTCCATGCAGGTCCTGGTATCATGGCAGAAGAAATGAAAAAGGTGTTACCGGAAGTAGAGATGGCTTCCCAGATGGCATGGGAAGATGAAAGCACTTTTCAGGTTGGTGAAAAAATTATGAAGAAAAAAGGCAATCACGCCAGTCCCGATTTTTTCAGCATGTTCAGCTATCAATTGATACAGGGAAAGAAAACAACGGCCCTGAATGAACCATTGAATATTGCCATATCGAGGAAATTTGCTGAAGACTTTTTTGGAAATGCGGAGAATGCTATGGGCAAAACAATTCGATACCAGAATGCAAAAGATCTGAAAGTAACGGCTGTTTTTGAGAATGTGTCTTCAAACAGTTCGGTGAAATTTGATTATTTACTCACGTGGCATCAATTCCTTGAAAGTAATTCCTGGGCAAAAGAATGGGGGAATAATGGCCCGCGAACGCTGTTGTTGTTGCGTAGTGATGCAGATCCAAGAAAATTTGAAAGCAGGATAATTCGATTTTTGGACAAATATAATAAGGACCAAAATGCAGGTTTTCGTATCGAGTTAGGCATACAGAAATATGATCACATCTATCTATACAACAATTTTAAAAATGGCAAAATATCCGGGGGCCGCATCGAATATGTTCGCTTATTTAGTCTGGTAGCGATTTTTATCTTGCTGATCGCATGTATCAATTTCATGAATCTTACCACTGCGAGATCTGTAAAAAGGTCAAGGGAAATCGGAATTCGTAAAGTTGTTGGTGCAATGCGTGCTTCTCTCATACGTCAATTCATGGGTGAGGCAATGCTGCTTACTTTTTTGGCAATTTTACTTTCGATCCTGTTTGTGGTAGCTACTCTCCCCGCGTTCAACAACCTTACTGGTAAAACAATACTATTACCTTATTCTGAACCGATGTTTTGGATTGGCCTGCTATTGCTTACGCTCATTACCGGCTTCGTCGCCGGAAGCTATCCTGCGTTGTTCCTGTCTTCGTTCAATCCCATTAAAGTGTTGAAAGGGCCATTAAAATTTACTTCCGGAGCCGGCTGGCTGAGGAAAGGTCTTGTAGTATTCCAGTTTGTTCTTTCCACGGTTCTCATCATTGGTCCGATCGTTATTTCTAACCAGGTCGACTATGCGCAGAACTTAAACCTGGGATACGACCGTGAAAACCTGATCTACATTCCGATGGAGGGTGAACTTGCAGGAAAATACACATTGCTAAAAGAAGAGGCCGGTAAGCTACCTGGTATTAAACTGATATCCCGGATTGGACAAAACCCTACACAAATCGAAACAGGCACAGGTGGTGTCGAATGGGAAGGAAAAGATCCCCAATACAAACCGATGTTTACGTGGACATTTACAGGCTATGATTTTATAAAAACAATGGGCCTTACATTGATTGCGGGTAGAGATTTTTCCAAAGATTTTCCGACTGACTCTGTAGGTTATCTTCTCAATGAATCTGCGCTCGCCAAAATGGGATTGAAGGATCCGATTGGAAAACCACTCACCATGTGGCAAAGAAAGGGTACCATCATCGGGATTTTAAAAGACTTCCATTACAATTCTATTCATGTACCGATCAACCCAATGATCATAAGCCTTGGAGAAAAGGAAAACTGGGGGAACATACTTGTAAGAATTGAAGCCGGTAAAACAAAACAAGCGCTCGCCGGCCTGGAAAAAATATGCAAAAAATTGAATCCGATGTTTCCCTTCACTTACCTCTTCACAGATGAAGAATACGCTAAACTGTACAAGAGTGAACAGATGGTCAGCAAATTGTCGAATTGTTTTGCTGCACTGGCGATTTTCATTTCCTGTCTTGGCTTACTCGGTCTGGCGATGTTTACTGCAGGGCAGCGCACAAAAGAAATCGGGATCAGGAAAGTGCTGGGTGCAAGTGTTACCTCTGTTTTCGCATTGTTATCACGTGAATTTTTATTGCTCGTTTTCATTTCGTTGTTGATCGCCACACCGATCGCATGGTGGGCCATGTCGAAGTGGCTTGAGGATTTCGCTTATCGCGAACCGATATCAGGATGGGTATTTCTGATCGCAGGTGTAGTGGCTATCCTGATTACATTATTTACAGTAAGCTTCCAGGCAATCAAAGCAGCCATCAGAAATCCGGTGAAAAGTTTGAGGACAGAATGATTGAAGCCGTCGGCAGTCAGCGGTCGCTGTCAGCTGTCCCAACCTGACTTTTAAATAAATAAAAATGTTTAGATCATATGCCTCATGCAATTAATCAGAGTGAGATAGCTGATAGCTGACTGCTGATAGCAAAATCTTCAGAGTTTTAAAAAATGAATTATGTTCAAAAACTACTTCAAAATCGCGCTCCGCAATCTTTGGAAAAACAAAGTGTACGCTGCCATCAACATCATTGGTTTGTCGATCGGGATGGCAGTGAGCATTTTAATCCTACTGTTTGTTTTTTACGAAAGAAGTTTCGACACATTTCATAGCAAGAATATTTATCGTCTGAATGAGGTGCAGAAGTTTGAAGGAATGGTTGCATCGCAAAAGGTGGCGCTGTCAATGTTCCCGATGGGTCCTACACTGAAAAATGATTTCCCGGAAATAAAAAATTTCACACGCGCTTTCTGGAGGCAGAAAATGCCTCTGACTTATGGAGAAAAGAGAGTATTCATGCCGCAGTTGCTGTATGTAGATTCCACTTTCCTTGACATATTTGATTTTGTATTAATTAAAGGCAATCGTTCAGATGCATTACAAAAACCGAACAGCGTTGTGCTCACGAAAGAAAGTGCGACAAAACTCTTTGGAAAGGAAGATCCGATAGGAAAAACAGTAACCCATTATGGTGGTGATACTACAAGTTTTACCGTAACAGGAATTCTTGAAAACACACCGGAAAATTCACAGATCCAGTTTGACGGACTCTTATCGTTCAGTACAATTTATCAACCTGACTGGATGGATGGATGGGGTGGAAACTGGCTGGATACATATCTCGAACTTGCACCAGGCACCAATGCGAAAGAACTGGAAAAGAAATTTCCGGCCTATCTCAAAAAATACATGACCCGCGGCGACAACTGGAAAAATTATGAATTGTTCCTGCTGCCTTTACAGTCGGTACATGCACAGGCGGCGGACATCGGACTTGATTACCTGAATCATCAAAAATTCGACAGGAAATTTACCAACCTGTTCTCGATTATAGCATTGATAGTCCTGGTAATCGCCTGCATTAATTTTATGAATTTGTCTACTGCACGTTCTTCAGAAAGGGCCAAGGAAGTAGGCATACGTAAATCCATCGGTGCACAAAAACTTCAACTCGTCATCCAGTTCATTAGTGAAACCGTATTGCTTTCCCTCCTTGCATTGGTCATTGCAATCATTCTGGTGAAAGTATTTCTTCCATTTGTCAATGAGCTGAGCCAGCGTAACCTGAGCTTTCCCTTGTTCAGCAATTTTCCGGTGGTCCTCGCAGTCATTGGGGGAACGATCGTTCTGGGAATCATTTCTGGAATCTACCCTGCATTTTATCTGTCCGCTTTCAATGCTGTAAGAATATTAAAAGGTTCTGTACAAAGCGGAAGCAATAAAGGTAATATCAGGAACATCCTTGTGATCGGGCAGTTTGCAAGTGCGATTTTCCTGATGATCGCTACCATTTTTGTCGTGCGGCAATTGAATTATATGCAAAAACGTGATCCCGGGTTTGACCGGGACCAGGTTGTGACACTCACACTCGACGGAATTACATACAAAAAATATGATGTATTGAAACAGGATTTGCTTGCTGGTTCTTTGGTTTCGGGAGTTACCGGCGCACAGGACCAGTTAGGCAGTCATCTTGATCAATCAGGCATCGAATTCAAAGGCGATGGCCCCAAGCGTGAATTGACTTCCACACGTTTAATCGTTGATCCGGATTATCTCAGTTTATATAAAATCCCTGTGATCGCAGGAAAGAATTTCTCGAAGGACAATACCGGCAATGGGAAAGAATACATCATAAATGAATCGCTCGCACAGGAATTATTGAAGGACAATAAAGGTGCATCCGCGAACTCATTGATTGGAAAACAGTTTGGGTTTGATTCGCTAGGAAGAATT
>DATLDA010000250.1:0-8312 GCA_035526135.1 Flavitalea sp. | reverse complement strand
AATTCTTCTCAGGTAATGGTTTTGTCGGGCTCCGATCACCAGCTTCACTTATTGTTTTTTCCTTTTTAAAATATCAGGCTGTGATTTTCGTCAGCAATTAGGATAGATTTTTTTGTCACTTTAAAACAAACAACATGCACTACAATCAGTCATGTGCCGCTAAAGGCAATCCCGGAAACCGGTCAGACTACCGGTTTATCCGATCCGTTCAAAGAGCTTCTGTAAATATTTACAGAACGGACACCAGTTTCGAAATGCTCGTTTTTGCTCCCGGCCGGATCAAAGAACATTTTCATTTGAAGGTGAATGGGAATGAATTGACTATTTCTTATACGCCTCCTGAAGGCTTTCCGCGTCCGGAATGGATTCGCAGAGAATACAGCAGGGGTGCGTTTGAAAGATCGTTTGTTCTGGATCAGGCAATAGACACCCAACACATTATTGCCAGCTATGTGGATGGTGTATTACAGGTGAGCCTTCCCGTAATTCCCGGCAAAGAACCCGGCGGGAATACTATTCCGGTAAATTAACTAACCCGGTTTTTGAAAATTGAAGCGGTCCTTTTTAAGGGCCGCTTTTTTTGCGGTTGAAATCACCAGGGCCAGTTATAAGCAACAATGATTGCAGTGACCACAGCAGCCAGATCAGCAAGGAGTGAAACAGGAATAGCATACCTGGTTTTCTTGATACCTACTGAACCAAAATATAAAGCCACAATATAAAATGTGGTATCCGCTGTGCCCTGGAAAATACAAGCGAGACGTCCCACGAAAGAATCAGGTCCATATGTGGTCATAGTTTCGATCATCATTCCTCTGGCACCGCTACCACTGAAAGGTCGCATGACAGCAGTCGGCAGAGCTGGCACAAAATCTGTGTTCAATCCAAGCGAGCCAAATACCCAACTTAATCCCTGTATAATGTAGTCGAAAACGCCGCAGGTGCGAAACACACTGATGGCAACGAGCATGGCAACCAGATAGGGAATAATTCTTACTGCCACATCAAATCCCTGTTTCGCTCCTTCGATAAATGCCTCGTATACCTGAACTTTTTTCCAGATTCCACCTAATAAAAAAATTATGAAAATGAGAAAAATAATTCCGTTGCTTACAATTTTGGAAAATATAGAAGCATCATCTGTAGAAAGAGATCGCAAGTATACACCAAGGGATGCAATGATGAGAGACCCGACTGCGGCGAGGATGATGATAGCCGTCCATTGACGACGTGAAAAATGCTGGTACAGCGCAGTGATCGACATGCCGACCATAGTGGCTACGAAAGTGACTATCAGACAAGGAATAAAAACACTCGTAGGATCTGCTGATTTCAAAATTACCCGCTGTGCAATGATGCTGACAGGAATAAGTGTTAATCCGGAAGCATGTAACACCATAAACATAATCTGGGCATTCGAAGCCGTATCTTTTACCGGATTACTTTCCTGCAGGCTTTCCATGGCTTTCAATCCGAAGGGTGTGGCTGCATTATCCAATCCAAGAAGGTTTGCTGAAAAATTCATCATCATATGCCCCATCGCCGGATGGTTACGTGGAAGATCAGGGAACAAATGGCGAAAGAACGGACCGACAATACGAGAAAGGAAATTAATTGCACCTGCCTTCTCTCCGATATTCATAAATCCAAGGAATAAACTCATGATACCGATCAGTCCGATGGCAATCTGAACACCTGTATTGGCCGTTTCAAATACTCCGTCCATGATGGACTTGAATACTTCTGTATCACCCATAGCGAGACGCACCAAAGCAACAATAAAAGCAATAAGAAAAAATCCAATCCAGATAATGTTTAGCACCATAGTTTTTGAATTAAGGATGGCGATAATACAGAAGCAGAAATTTTACAAAGGGACTGCATCTCCAAATTGAAGGTGTCAGATTTTTACTAATCAGCCAAAGAAACTTATCAAGGCTCCCCACCCATTTACGACCTAATTGCATAGGTGAAATAAAAAATCAAGGCTTCATAAGGTTATTTCTTCCATTGGTCAAATAGACACCACACAACTTATGGAAAGTTGTTAGATTGTATGTACTGTATAATGAGAAAGCCATGAAAAAAATATGCTCAGTAACAATTCTGATATTCACGTTTTTCGCCGGGCATACACAATATCAGAATGATAATGTATTATTCAGGACGGTTTATCTGGAAGATCTTTGCCTGCAATTAAAAAATAATCCCGGATATATCCTGCTTGACGTACGCAGCAAAGGAGAATTTGAAGATACTTCGGTCTATTCCTACCTGAATATCGGGCATCTTAAAGGTGCAAAACATCTTGACATTCGTGAACTACCTGTGAGGTGGCGGGAATTACTTCCTTATAAAGATCAGCCGGTATTTATTTACTGTTCGCATAGCCAGAGAAGCCGCCGTGCCTCAAAGTTGCTAAGCGACAGTGGTTTCACACATGTTTTCAATATCAATAGCGGGCTTACCGGTCTTCGAATGATTGAAGACAAAATAGCCTGCAACCAATTGTTGGAGTCAGATGCGCCATACCAATATTTTTCTCCCGTCGAATTCTGTCGCGTGGCAGATAAAAAAAATACCATTTTGATTGATATCCGGTCTGATTCTGCCCGAAGAGGGTTGTCGCTCAATGAAAGAGAAAATACACCTGGCTTCATCCGGGGTTCGATAAACATTCCATTGGCTAACCTTATGACATCGCTAGATAAAATTCCAAAAAATAAACAGGTCATATTGATCGATGAATACGGAAATGAAAGTCCCAAAGCTGCCCGGATGCTGGTTGATAAAGGATTCAATAAACCCGGTATATTATTCGGAGGAATGGAAGGCTGGTCTACCATTGATGCAAGCAAAGTCACCTGCAGGAACGATCGGACCGTTCAAAACGTTCGGTATGCAGTGATCTCTCCTGCAACTTTTCAATCTATCTATGAATCAGGTACGAATATTTTGCTTGTAGATGTAAGAAAGGCTGATGAATTTAATAACCAGGCGAAAGAGACCTGGAGAAATATCGGGAATTTAAAAGGTGCACGGAATATTCCTGCGGATCAGATGGAACAAATGATATCGACCCTTGAACCCTATAAATCATCCCCTGTTATTTTATATTCATTCTCCGGACAGCCGGAAGTATACCAGGCTGCCAAAAAACTGGCGGATAGAGGATTTACGGAGGTGAAAGTTTTGGATGGAGGAATATTCAATCTGCGATGGACCGCAGCCAATGTGCGTGATATGTCACATCTCAATGAATTTGTTGTTAATGTTCCACCGCCACCAAAATGAAATCGTTTGACTTTTCTGTTCCTGGCTTCCTGAAAAGCAACTGATCTTATAAATACGAAATTTTTTTTTACACGCCCCGCAGCATTTGTTCACGCTTTTGGTGATGACTTAAATTTTTATTATCCTCACCGAAGTGAAGACCTCTGGATTGGAGAAGTACATTGTCCGTGTTTAAAATGGAAAGAGAGAACTTGACTATCTTTGCCGCTCAAAATTTTTGAATGGCATTAAAGGCAGGCATCGTGGGATTGCCCAACGTGGGAAAATCAACCCTTTTCAACGCAGTCAGTAACAGTGCAAAAGCTCAGGCAAGCAACTACCGGTTTTGTACCATCGAACCAAATGTCGGGCTTGTGGATGTTCCGGATGAAAGACTGGGTAAACTGGCTGAGCTGGTGATGCCAAACAGGATCGTCCCCACCCAGATTGAAATAGTTGATATCGCAGGACTGGTCCGCGGCGCGAGCAAAGGTGAAGGGCTGGGTAATAAATTTCTTGCAAACATTCGGGAAGTGGACGCCATTATTCATGTCATCCGCTGTTTTGAAGATGAAAATATTTTACGTGATGAGGGTGCGATAAATCCTGTCAGCGACAAAGACATTATCGATACCGAATTGCAATTGAAAGATCTTGAAAGTGTCGAAAAGAAATATTCGAAGGCTGAGAAATTATTGCGCACGGCAGATGCTAAAATGAAAGTGGAATTCGAAGTATTATCACGTTGCAAAAAACAACTTGAACAAGGAAGGAACATCCGGGAAATGAATCTCACGAAAGATGAATTAACTGCGGTGGCTGATCTCTTCCTCCTGACGGATAAACCGGTTTTGTATGTTGCTAATGTAGATGAAGCTTCGATGCATACAGGTAACAAATTTTCCGACGCACTGAAAACAGCGGTAAAAAATGAAAATGCGCAAGTGATCGTAATGAATAATTCGATCGAAGCACAGATTGCGGAGATGGAAGATCTGGCAGACAGGCAATTATTCATGGAAGAATACGGAATGACGGAACCGGCGCTCAACCGACTGATCAGGTCTGCTTATAAATTGCTTGATCTGAATACCTATTTCACTGCCGGAGTTCAGGAAGTACGGGCCTGGACGATTCATGACGGATGGAAAGCACCACAGGCCGCAAGCGTGATACATACGGATTTTGAAAAAGGTTTTATAAAAGCAGAAGTGATCGGATACAACGATTTTCTACAATATGGTTCAGAAGCAGCCTGCCGCGAAAACGGGAGACTTCGCATTGAAGGAAAAGAATATGTGGTGAAAGACGGCGATGTGATGCATTTTAGGTTTAATGTCTGAATGCGATAGGTATCAGGTATCGGGTATCAGGTAACCCAGCAAAATAAATCCTATCATTCAAAATTGAATTTTTTTCAATTACGAAACAATCAGGTTGGGATGCCTGATACCTGATACCTGATTGCTAACAGCTAATAAACATTAAACGCAAAGCTTACATAGTAAATCCCTCCGATCTCAGGATTGCCAAATGAAGTTTTGTAGTATTTATTCAGTAAGTTGGAAGCACCGAGTTTGATCATTGATTTACTTGCCGGGAATTTATAACTGACCTGCGCATCAACAGTCGTATAATCATCTACCCCACCCTGACGGAAATCACTTTCATAGAAATATCCATCCTGGGTGCGCATCTGTGCACTGAATCCCATTCTCTTCTGGTATCCGAATCCTGTATTGCTTAATCCTACGATAACTCTGTAAGTAGGTGCATTGAAAAAAGCAACAAAACCGGTAGGGACATCCGTGATCTTATCTGAACTGTAACTGGCATTGATAATAAAATTCTTGGGCAACAACCAGTCAACGCCTGCACCATATCCATATGTTGTCACTTTGCTTGGACTGTTCACTGCAACCGAGATTGATTTACGGGTGGAAGCACTGAAAAGACCCAGTTGATTTCCCGGCTGATTCGCCTGCAGTACGATGGTACGGCCGAGGAAATTTTCATATTTACCGTAATAGCCATAAAGGTCAATCAGTATTTTTTTATTCACCAGTCCTTTATATCCTGCTTCAACAGATTTCATCGTTTCGGGTTTGTAATCTCCGAATTGCCTTTCCTCGAGCAAGGCAAAAGCAGTAGCGGGAGGCTGGCCGGAAGCCAGGGCTGCACCTGCAGCCTGCACGCTGGCGACTGTATAAACTTTGTTACCCTTGAAATTATAAAACTCACGCAATTCCGGAAGGCCTCCCAACAAAACAGTACCACCTCCCACGACCAGATTGATCCATTGATTTTGTGTAGTAGGAAAACGATAAGCCGTCTGGTATGATGCCCTGAAATTATGATCTTGTGCCAATTTGACTACAGCAGTGAAACGTGGAGTAAAACGTGCCGGAAAATTTTCATTGTAATCATACCTGCCGGATGCTGTTAATTTCAATCTGTCATTCATAAATCCACGGGCAATCTGCGCATACCCACCGACTTCATCGATGTTAATATTACCGGCTGTATCGGCAAACAATGTGCCTTGTGAATTCAGCACATATCGTTTAGCGCTTGCACCTAGAATCAGGTTGAATAATTTCAACTTATCACCAAAATTATATTGACCCTCTACAAGATATAAATCTGATTTATCGAGGAACAATCCTCCTCCTTTCGAAATGGGTGTAGTGCGCACCTGGTCGAACAGTTTCTTGAACTGATCGGAACCCGGCTCAGGTCTGCCCACATCGGCAGCGGTTCTTGCAGCCAGGTGTGAATTATAAACATCTCTTCCTGCGGCACGGTTACCTACAAAATTTGCAATATAGGTCGGGAACCAAACCTGGCTTGGTTGCCACTTCTCGTTGAACAACCGGGTAGTGATGGTTGCATTATATGATTCACCTGCATTTTCCTGAGTTGTATAAGCCCGCGCAAACCAATCGCGGTGACGAATTTCCAGTTTGTATTGTCCGAGTTTTAAATCCTTGAGCGAATAACGGTCGCTTCCTGTATACACGGTATTCCCGGTTCCCCAGTTACCTGTTAAGGACAATTCAATCGCCGGGGTCAGCCTGTAATACAAACCTCCACTGAGTTTGAAATTGATGGTATTGTTATTCACGACTTCTCTTTCGCGGTATCCGGTTCGGGAAACAAACTGGTTAGTGATGATACCATTATTTTTTCCTACATAAAAAGGTTGTGTCTGTGGATTTGTGGCAAGAAAAGTATTGACCTGGGCCTGGGTGGGCTGTGTTCCGGTTGCTTGAAAATAAGATGCCTGGTATTGTGCTGTCGCTGCCGCTAACACCTGGTTGGTAATATCCAACATGCCAAAACTGGTTTCATCCCCGTATACATTTACGCCATCATAATTCGGATCGGAATTCCTTGTTCCGGGTTTGGTATTACCATACTGGTTCAATGAAACATCTCCCGCCTGGTAATTTGTGGAATCTATGCCGATCCAATCTTTCGCGTGAATGAACTGGGCGCCGATTTTGAAAGCAAACTTATCACCTACGGTTTTTGCCCAACGCATACTCCAGTCATAAAATGGTGAAGGAGACGACAATTGTTTTTTATCGACGTGCATGATCCCTGTCTTAGCCTGGAAACTGAATCCCTGGTATCTGAAAGGGTTTTTGCTGTTTATTAATATGGTTCCATTCATTCCACCGGGGCCATACAGTGCGGAGGAAGCTCCGGGTAATAATTCAACGCTTTCGACATCCAGCTCTGTTAGTCCGATCACGGATCCCACTGCAAAATTTAATCCGGGCGCCTGGTTATCCATACCATCCACCAACTGATTCAGACGTGCATTCCCACTTCCGTTGAAACCGCGTGTACTTGGTGTTGCAAAGGTGAGACTGGAATAAACGAGGTCCACTCCTTTTACATACCGCAGCATATCATAGTAGCCCGTAGAAGGTGAGTTACGGATATTGGCACTACTGATGCGCTCAATGGAAACAGGGGATTCCAGGATACGCTCCGGTACGCGGCTCGCAGAGACCACGACTTCTGCACCCAACATAGATGCAGGTACAAAGTCTACATGAATACTATCAGTTGCATTACTAACGGAAACTTCCTGTTGTTCAAAACCGATTGACGAAAATATCAATGTGAACGGAGGCTTCTGGATAGTCGTAAATCTAAAGTTGCCTCTTTCATCTGTAAAGGTTCCTGCGGATCCCCCTTTGATGGTTATAGAAACTGCAGGAATTCCATCCTTATTCAATGCGTTCCGCACATTTCCCGTAATCACTGTGTTTTGCGCAAAAGCAGCAATGGAAAGAATATGACAAGTCAGCAAAGCCCCCAGCAAACGGTAGCTTTTTCTCATAACGTTAGTTTTAATAATTAGCTGATACAAAAGCAAAATACAGAACCTCTACCTCATGCAAAAATTTAATTTGATTTGATATTGATCACATCATGTTGATATTTCATGGATTAGATTTGGGAATACTTTCCTGCCGTATAGTATATTCGAATGATGAATTCCTACACTTTTCCCGGGCAAACAGATTTTTATCAGGGTAAAGTGCGAGACGTTTATTCAATCGGGGACAAACTGCTGGTGATGATCGCATCGGATCGTATCTCTGCTTTCGATGTTATACTCCCTGAACCCATCCCTTTTAAAGGACAAGTGCTGAACCAGATTGCTGCTTATATGCTGGAGGCAACGCGTGATATTTGTCCGAACTGGCTACTTGAAACGCCCGCCCCTACAGTTTCCATTGGAAAGAAATGCAAACCGATCCGGATTGAAATGGTCGTTCGTGGAAATTTGACGGGCCATGCATGGAGAACCTATGCAGCAGGGAAGCGGCAACTGTGTGGAATTACTTTGCCGGAAGGTTTAAAAGAAAATGATTATTTCCCTCAGCCAATTATTACCCCTTCTACGAAAGCGGAAGCGGGTCATGATGAAGATATATCGAAAGAACAGATCCTTGAATCAGGTATTGTATCAGAAAAGGACTGGATCCAACTAGAGAAATATGCATTGCAATTGTTCACAA
>DATLDA010000244.1:0-7334 GCA_035526135.1 Flavitalea sp. | reverse complement strand
AATTCTTTAAACCATTACGAAACTTTCCAAAAACTTCGTATTAAAATTTCCTTCACGGAATGCCTGGTTCTTCATCAGTTGCAGGTGAAAAGGAATTGTGGTCTTCACGCCTTCAATGATGTATTCACTCAGGGCACGACTCATGGTATTGATCGCTTCTTCTCTCGAACGTGCAACAGAAATGATCTTCGCGATCATCGAATCATAATAAGGGGGTATAACATAACCGGCATACACATGGGAATCGATACGGATTCCATGACCACCCGGCTGGTGTAATGTGGTGATCTTGCCCGGCGAAGGCCTGAAATCGTTGTAAGGATCTTCTGCATTGATCCTGCATTCAATCGCATGCATTTGCGGTTCATAATCGATACCCGTGATAGATTCTCCACTGGCGATCTTGATCTGTTCTTTGATCAGGTCGAAGTTGGTGACTTCTTCGGTAACACAATGTTCCACCTGGATACGGGTATTCATTTCCATGAAATAAAAATTCCGGTATTTATCTACCAGGAATTCAATGGTTCCCACACTTTCATACCCGATGGCGCCCGCAGCTTTTTTGGCTGCCTCGCCCATTTGATAACGCAATTCAGTGGTGATAAAAGGGGAAGGCGATTCTTCTACCAACTTCTGGTGCCGGCGCTGGATAGAACAGTCTCTCTCACTCAGGTGACACACGCGGCCGTACCGGTCACCTGCAATCTGTATTTCTATATGTCGTGGCTCCTCCACGAATTTCTCCATGTAGATGCCATCATTCTTGAAAGATGCACCGGCTTCTGCTTTCGCGGTTGAATAGGCTTTTTCCATTTCGCTTTCTTCCCATACCACGCGCATACCCTTACCTCCTCCACCTGCAGTGGCTTTCAGGATTATCGGATAGCCCACTGTCTTTGCCAAAACTTTGGCTTCCTCAATACTCGTTAATAAGCCTTCCCCACCCGGGATCACAGGTACACCTGCTTTGATCATCGTTTCCTTTGCAGTGATCTTATCGCCCATCGAACGGATCTGCTCCGGTGTCGGCCCGATAAATTTTATTCCATGCTCACCGCATATCTCTGCGAAGCGTGCATTTTCAGCAAGAAAACCATATCCGGGATGAATTGAATCTGCATTGGTGATTTCAGCGGCCGCCATGATGTGCGCAATGTTCAGATAGGAATCAGCACTGGCTGGTTTCCCGATACAAACGGCTTCATCTGCAAACTTTACATGTAAACTGTCTTTATCAGCCGTGGAATACACGGCTACGGTTTTAATTCCCATTTCTCTGCAGGTACGTATAACACGGAGTGCGATCTCTCCCCTGTTGGCAATTAAAATCTTTTTAAACATGCAAATAATTTAATGAAAGAATCAACCGGATAAACGGGGTGACTTTTGGTTTGCGGAGAAAAACTATCAGGGTTCGACAAGGAATAAAGGCTGGTCGTATTCGACAGGAGACGCATCTTCAACCAACACTTTCACGATCCGACCCTTCACTTCACTTTCAATTTCATTGAATAGTTTCATGGCCTCGATGATACAGACTACTTTGCCGGGCGTTACTTCATCACCGACTTCCAGGAATTGCGGTTTACCGGGGCCGGGACTTCTGTAAAAAGTTCCGATCATCGGGCTTTTTATCGTCAGGTAATTTTCTGTTGCAGTTTCCGGTTTGCCACCTTTTGAAGGCGTGGATGCAGCTGATCCCGAAGGGGCAGGTGCGGCAGCAGGAAGAACTTGCTGTGGTGCGGGTGCAGTCATCTGAGGTGCCGTATACAAATGTTGTGCAGCTTCTTCTTTTTGCTTTATGGTCAGGCGGAATCCTTTTTCTTCAATCGTTACTTCACCAATGTTAGATTTGTTGATCATCTTGATCAACTCCTGAATCTGTTTGAAATCCATTTGCAAAGAGTTTTTGATAAAGTTGATTTTGGTGAGACAGTCGGCTAAGATAAGAAAAAACAGGTATCAGCTTCAGGAGGTATCGGACGTAAAATCTCTATAACTGATTTCGGTTATAGCTGCCGGTGACTATTCATAAAATCTGATCATTCCTTCACACGTTCCACATATTCGCCCGTTTTTGTATTCACTCGTATCAACTCGCCCTCATTTACAAAAAGCGGAACATTCACGGTTGCGCCGGTTTCAACGGTTGCAGGTTTTAATGTGCGCGTGGCTGTATCACCCCGGAGCCCGGGTTCTGAATAAGTTACCATCACAACGATCTTGTCTGGCAATTCAACTGTCATAGGCTGGTCGGTTTCTGTATTGATCAGAACCGAAACTTCCTGGCCGTCTTTCAAAAATTGTGGAGCATCCACCATGGTTTCGGGAAGGGCAACCTGTTCAAAAGTTTCATTGTCCATGAAATTATATCCGCCATCATCTTTATATAGAAACTGGAAGGCTTTGCGTTCTACGCGGACCGGGAAAACGTTTTCTCCCGAGTTCCACGTATGTTCAATCGTACGGCCATTTTCCAACCCTTTTAAGCGGGCCCAGATCTTCGCTGCAGCCCGTGCTGTTTTATTCTGACCGAATTCAATTACCGTATACAAACTCCCATCGAGTTTCAGGATCATACCGCGACTGATATCTGCTGTTGTTGCCATGAGGAATATGCTATTTTTCTTAAGGAGGGCAAAGGTAAGGGTTGCAGCGGAAACGGGAAATCCTGCAGGAGTTTAAGCGTTGAAATCAAATAAATAAACGAATAGTTTTTTATAAATCGGAAAGGTGTGGAGCAGTAGCTGGTTTGAATTTTTTCAATCAGCTAGTTTTTCAAAAATGAATCCAATGAAAATGGTTGACTGAAATATTCTTTTTTCCATTGCGGATGAACACGATCCAGCAGCATTCCCAAAGCAAAACCGGCTGAGTAAAAATGAATTCTTTTCACATCGGGGAGTGAAAGCTCCATAAGATTTTCCAGCTCAGTATTCTCAATTGAAGGCAAAAGATTCTTGTAAGATGCATAAAAAGGGCTCTTGCGAATAGGAGTATCGTTCCGGAGCAGATGTTCCAGAATGGCATATTCGGTATATCGGGCGATCCCTTCCTGCCACACCTGGAATTGGAAATACCGGTAATCATCCGGCCTCAATATTTTTCGCAGCGCCACATGGCTTGTTTTGAATTTTCGATATTGAATGTGGAACCTTCGATTGAGAGGTTGTCTGACAGTAAGAGAAAGTTTTGCAGAAAATTCGTGATAACTGCGATTCACTATTGCACTATCATATGGAAAAGAATAATTCAACATCCACATACCGGTTTCATCACCTTTCGAAAGATCCAGGTCCTGCACACGCTGATAATACGAAGGCATTGACTGTTGGTATTGATGAAAATGTTCGTGAAGTAAAGTAATGATCCACGCAGCAGGAGATTTACCCGTATTCTCCGGTGTGCCTACGATAATGGTGCTGATTCCATTCACCGCCGGGTAGGTTGCCAGCAATGATTTACTCAATTGTGAAGGACGGGAGTAAATGGTGGTATTCAAAACGGAATCAAAGCCCACATCAATAAATGCCCCACCCGGGTGATTATGAAAAAATAAATATTCTGCTGAATCTGTAAGCAATAAAAGTGTAAAAGGAACATCTGCAAATCCAGGCCACACCGCATTGCCGGATGTATTTGAGATTGAAATTGCTTCGGCAATCATTTGTTTATGCGCGACTTTCAATCCCGGCTGCGTAAAGACGTGCGAACTGATGAACAGGAGGCTCACCAGGTAAAATTTACCACGCATGAAATGTTGCGTTGAATCGTGTGAAGAACAAAAAACCGGTTACTGCGCGAACAATAACCGGTTATTGAGCAAAATTTTAGATGGTCACTTTACCATTCTGAACATGAATCAGGAAATTTCTTTTGTTCTCGATTTTGACTACCATGATGGTTAACATCTAAAAATCGGTAGCGTTGAAAGAACTTTTCTGATCACCGCGGCTGATGGTAGCAGATACCCGTGTGAGTTTCCCATCATTGAAATCTGTTTCATCAAACTTCAGCGTATATCCTTTTTCACGAAGCTCGCTTCTCATTTCTTCAAGGTCACGCGCTGTCGTGGAATTGGTGATTTTCAAAATCACTTCCAGATCCTTTCCTTCTGCCTGGATAAAACCACCCGGTTGGACGGTAATAAAATCTGCTGCGATTTCTGCATTGCTGGGCGCAGTAGCCGTGACGCCGCGTCCGGTGACTACGCGTGCGTGTACAGGGGAAGTAGCTACTTCCGCTTCAATGGCGGCAATGTCTTCCGATCGTGTTTTCCGTGAGCGGGAAGGATAGCCGGTGACTTCGGTAACTGCCAGGTCAACGGGTCTTGTTGTTGATACTCTGGACGGATAGCCGATCACTGCTATTTCTTCCGGACGCGATTTGTTTGTCCGGTAACCGTTCACTTCAGTAATTGCAAGATCTTCGGACCGGGTTGTTCCTCTCGAAGGAAGACCGATGACTTCAGTAACTGCAAGATCTTCCGGTCTGGAAAGACCTCTTGTAGTTGTGGCGCGCCGGTAACCGTTTACTCTCGCCGGTACTTCTGCACGTATAATATCTTCATTCGGTACGCTGCCGGCAATCACAGGAACTTCTGTTACAGAAATCGTTGTCGGTCTGTCGATCATCATTCCTTCCACTCGAACCGGAGAAGAGGGCGCAAGCGGAGCAGGTGGCGGAGGAGGTGGCACTGCAGGAAGTTTACCATATTTATTTTCTGCTCTTTTCACTTCATCTTCATCTTCCATATTGTACACTTCCTTTTTTCCATTCTCCAGCGTGATCACGATCCGCAATGGATTGGATCTCCAATGAACATTCTCTACTTCATCATTGCGACGCAGGAAATCACGGTAATCTTTTGGCATGCCGGCCACGGGTGCTATGGGTGGCACCGGCCTGTCAACGATCAATGGAGCTGATACGGGTTCAGGGATATCCCCGTATTTTTCTTCATATTCATTTCTTTCTTTCCGGTCATTCAGATCATAATATTCTTTGTCACCGTTTTTTAATTTCACCGTTGCCTGGTTGTCACGGATCTGGATGCTACGCACATTGGCAGGCAGGTCAAGTGCAGGCGGTGGTGTAAGGATGCGGGGACGCGATGTATCTGCATTCCGATTTTGATTCTCATTTTTGTTTTGGTTGATGATGCCTGCATCCCGGAATGCCAGCAAGGCAATGCAGATCACCGGAAAAATAAAGAGGAACCGCAGCAGGTTCACTTTCGCACTTTTTTGTTTGTTCATCATGGCTATACGTTTTTTGAGAGAAGAGAAATTGAAATTGGTGGCTATACTGAATTGTGAAATGCCGGTCACTTTGAGTAAGAGATATTGATACTGTTTGCGGTCGAGGCCGTTTGAGATCAAGGCGTGGTCTGCAATAAATTCAAGATTTTGCCGGATCGCTTTGCGGATCAGCCATGCAAACGGGTTGTACCAGTTCAGGATACAAAGCAACTCACCGAATACAATATCGAAGGAGTGCTTTTCTTTTACATGAATGAATTCATGCCGGATGATTTCCCTCAATTCCCTTTCATCATGCTGATGCTGGTTTACATAAATGGCCTGGCCAAATGAAAACGGGAGGATGTTGCTATCGACATGATATAATTTCAATCCGTCTTCATGCACCAACACGGCAGCTTTCCTGATTTTCTGTAACGACCGGTATTGAAAAAACAGTTTCAGAGAAAGCACTGCAATCCCTGTGAGAAGCACAATCATTAAAACGAATAAGGAATTCTCTGACGAAGTTGCAACAGAGGCAGGATCGTCCGAAAGAAAGACGAATGTGGGAATCGCTCTTACTACCTGCGAATTGTTCAAACTCTGTTCGCTGATCAAAGCACGGATATCAATGAAAGGGATCAGGAAGGCGGCAAATGTATACAGCAGCAGGAAATACCGGTTCCAGTTATAAAATGTCAGGCGTCGAAGGAAAAGGTGGTACACGGCAAATACGATCGCCAGGCTGATCGACAATTTCAATATGTAAGCAAAGAGAAAAGGCATGTTTGAAATTTTTTCAATGCAAAAATTTATTGTTCCTTCTTTTTTCCTTCGATCAGTTCGATGATCTCTTTCAATTCTTTTTTGCTCAGGTTTTTCTGTTCGACGAAAAAGTTAACGAGATCTTTATAGGAGTTGTCAAAATAGTTTTTCACTACACCGCCGAGGAATATTTTTTTGTAGGCTTCTTCTTCAACCAGCGGTTTATAGAGGTAAGCATTTCCAACCAGTCTTGAAGTCAGATACTTTTTTTTCTCAAGGTTCTTTATTGTGGACGCCAGTGTGGTGTAGGGAGGTTTCGGTTCTTCCATGGAATCCAGGAATTGCTTTACATTGCCTTCACCGGTTTTCCAAACCGCTTGCATCGCTTCTTCTTCCTGCGGAGTAAGTTTATCCATTGCTACGAAATTTTCGTAAACCTACGAAACTTTCGTAAACAACCAAATTTATTCCTGAATTTTATTTGTTAAAAAATCGACCAGTCTTTTAACAGGGCCGTAAATGGGGTATTTTTGAAAAAATGCTCGCATGAAACAATGTATCCTGTCCCTTTTGATCTGCGTGACATATTTCACCGGAATTGCGCAGGAGGAAACGAAAGTTGCCCCTTACCTGAAGTATCCGGGCTTTCCCCCGATCCAACTCGTGCAGCTGGATAATAAGCCGCTTACCAAAAAAGATATTCACGCCAATCAACCCAGTTTATTATTTTATTTCAGTCCCGAGTGTGAGCATTGCCAGCACCAGGTAACGGATATGCTGAAAAAAATGGATGCATTGAAAAAAGTGCAGATCGTGATGGTGACCCACCAGCCCGCGGAAATGTTGCAGCGGTTTTATACGGACTATGGTTTGAACAAGTATAAAAATATCCGGGTGGCGCGCGATACGAAATTTCTTCTTCCACCCTTTTACAATATCAAAAGTCTCCCCTACCAGGCCCTGTATAACAAAAAAGGAAATCTGATCACTACGTATGAAGGCAATGTAAAAATCGAAACACTCGCCAAAGCTTACGGGACGAAGTAATCTAGTATTGGTTTTAAAGACTTTTTTTTCTTTGCGCCTTTGCTTCCTTTGCAGCTTTGCGTGAAATCTAACAGAAATTCCTTCTTGACTTTCAATGAAATTCCTCCTTACTTTTTCGCGAAAGCTTTCACCATCGTTTCCACTTTCACATTCCCTTCGTAGGTAGTGATCAGATTTCCTTTTTTGTCGTACAGCGCCTGATAGGGCAGGCTTTTGATATTGTAAAAAGGAGGGAGCAAAAATTTCGTATCGCGTGCCACACGGATATTCTTATAC
>DATLDA010000234.1:0-9867 GCA_035526135.1 Flavitalea sp. | reverse complement strand
AGGTAAATTTGTCGCCGTCCTGAATGATAACAAACCTACTTCCTGTTAATCCTTTTTGCTGATGTTCTAACTTACTTTTTTCTAAATTCAGGAACCATGTCCCGGAGTAATTTGGTTTTTGTCCAAATGATAACGCCTGGCAAAATAAAAAGAGTAAGATTAACTGAAGATGTGGTATTTTATTTTCCATAGCGAGAAACTAAAGCTGGCCGCCGTTAAGGGATTTGTGCAAGGTTTATTCATTTAACCTCCAGGGCAGGAGCTCCAAAGCAGGAAGTGCATTCGCAATCCCATCTTCTCCAATGAAACAATTATTTTTTCAATTACTTTCCTTAAGACCCAATGGTACCTGTCTTGACATTGCCAGCGCGTTTATAATGGGCAATAATAACACCACCTGGTGTAACCATACTATTCGCCAACGTAAATGCCGCCGGAATCGTTCCCCTTTCAAAAAGCTTTTTACCCTTGCCTAAAGTTAACGGGTGAATTTTGAGTTTTAATTCGTCTACAAGGTCATTCTTAAAAAGCAGCTGAAGGAGTTCACTACTTCCCCAAACCTGAACATCCGAACCGTTCGAATTTTTGAGCTTTTTGATATCTGCCACGTTTTTTATTACTACCGAATTCTTCCATCCCGTAACTATCGGATCGGATTTTTTCAGCCTTTTAGAAAACACGTATTTTATTCCTTCATTAATTCCGGGCCAAAAATCTCCATGCATAGGCCAATAACCAGCCCAAATCTTATATGTTTTTCTACCCAAAAGATAATCGGCAGGCTCCAGCTCTTTTTGCACCACTTTATTATACATTTCGTCGGAATACGGTGCGACCCAGCCGCCATATTTGACACCGCCTGATGTATCTTCCTTCGGCCCACCGGGCGCCTGCATGACCCCATCTAATGTGATCATTGATAAAACAATTATTTTTCTCATGTTATATCACCTCCTTTACTATTTAAAACTTCAAAGGTTTTCACAATTCGATTATTATCGAACAAATATCTCAAAGAAAGTGCTACTGTATAATGAAAATGCGACTATCATAAGGCTAAACACGACAAAATTTACTGTTAGTTCACCCAATCATACCTGAATAATATATCAGATATGTCAGTTGGGATTTTAATTTCTAAAGTCAGATGCGGAGTGACCGATCAAATGGTACGCTGGCGTTTGTCCTGCATGAGTAGAATAATCATTGCAAAATATCTGCAAAAGATTTTGCTTCAATGGTTTTATGAATTTCAGGGATTTTCATAATTGCCGCAGAGCCGTACCATGGATGGATCTCAATACTAAGTTTACCCGATAAAACTGCCGGATCTGCCTGGGCAAGCTTTTTTGCTTCTTCAATATCGCAATTATAAATACAGATGCCCACGATACTCGCTTCTTCCATGACAGGCCCTAAGAGTAGCATCGTGCCTTTCTCCATTAAACTTTTCAAATACTTCAAGTGCTCCTTTTGAATTTTTGTTGCTTGTGAAGCATCGGTTTGCGGTGTGTTACCCGGTTTTAAATAAACAAGTGCAAATACCTTCATTCCATATTCATCGGCCCCTAACTGTTTGACAAGCGTAGTATCAATCATAGTTATATTTTTTTCGTTATCGTCAATGCATTCGTCATAATAGTGTTATTTGAAAATCAACTTCATAACCGGCCCTAAATTTATCCAGTTGGTCGCGTCACATTTCGAAAATCGCATGATGAATGTGCATTTTTTCAATTGCGATCTTTGTGTTTGGCATATTCCTCAATCAATAATTTCAACAATTCATCCGAATTGGTTTTCAGCCCATTCGCTGAAATATGAATTGGAGAGCCATAGCTGCCCGCATTCGCTGAAAGCAGCTTTCTCTTTAGTAAGTTCTTTTCCCTTGAAATATATTTTTCCGGATTAAATAGTCCAATCGTAATAAAATGTTGTTTGGACGCGATAGATGCCTGCACTGCACTCCCATATATGTGTGAAATATCGCTCCATGGAATTAAACCAAAATTGAAAATGCTGGTGTTTTCATAAATACCATTTTCATCAATTACAAGTCCCGGCTTGTTGTCAAACAACTTTCTACTAAAAAAATATATCCCAATTAACCCCATGATGGTGGCACCATAAGAAGCGAGGGCCTTGACAAATGGATTATTAAAAAGCGCATTACTTGTGTCTGGATTTGAAACAATCATCCAAAGCCCACCGCTCAAAAAAAGAATGCTGACAATTAATAGCTTTGTCAGTTTTGATTTACTTACAGCGATTTCAATTTTATTACTTCCGTTTATAGCAGTCATGCAGTTATTTTTTATTCAACGCGGAGAACGAGAGAACGCAAAGGTCCGCAGAGAGTTCTTACAATTGACAGAAGGTCGGTGAAAACGCATCCTTCGCTAAGCTTATTCTGTTATAAATTTTTTGACCTGATCCCGCCCGATGACAGACGGTTTGACAAATGTTTTAAGCGAAGCGAAGGCGACAGCGAAGCAACTTTTTTTTATTTATTTGATCATCCTCTAACTCTGCGAAACTTCACAACCTCGTGTTCTCTGCGGTGAATATTTCGTAAAATCTCTAATCAAAAACTTTTTTTCGCTTTATATTTTATCACGCGCGCGTCACTGATTACCCCTTTCCAGTTCATGCCGTAAGCAAAATCATAGGTATGTCCCGCTTCATCGGTATAACATTTCATATCGTGTGGTACATCTTCCTTTTGTGATTCGACCGTTTCCATATTGGCAGGCAACTGCATTGGCAATAATCCGGAGGGTTCATTTTTTCCAGTAATAAGGTCGAGTAAAGCCTGGTCCTGTACACCGAAATTCACCAGAATCGCATTCGCAGCTTTTTCAAACTCACTACATACAGTAGGATTCGAGAGCAACAATGAAACAATCACGGGCTTGCCTTTCATTTTACCCTGTGTCTCCGTTACCATGTCCAGGTCCGTAAAATTAACTGCCTTCGAGGTTTTGCCTTTGTATGTTCTGTTGGAAAATTTTTCCAGGGGATCCCCGCCGGCGATGCTCGGGTCTCTTGCGGTGGATGCGGTGTATGATCCATACTGAAGAGAAACCGGCACATATCCTGTTCCGCCGTTCTTTGCATCGTCACTGTTATATCCGCCACCCGAATTGGGACTACTGATAAATACAAGCGCTGCATCTGCTTCCTCCGCATTATCTGTCACTTTGAAATACTTTTTCACCAACTCTATATTAACAGGATAATCCAGTTTTTCTGGCGTTACAGCCCCCATGAAATTGCGCCCTGCCGGCGTAAATTTCTTAGGCACATACACGGTAATACCTTTTTGTAAGGGCAATGCATTTTCTTTATTCTTCAGCATGACAACCGATTTCAATTGCGCATCATAACCAGACGCCATCGCCTCAGGATTTCCTACGACCCTTTTAGACATTTCCGGTGTGAGATAAGGGTTTTCAAAAAGCCCCAGCCGAAAAATATTTTTCAGGAGCCTTACCGCTGACTGTTCAAAACGTGTACGCATAAACGCTTCCCCATGTTCCCTGACACCGATCTTGTAAGCATCAATCACAGGAGCTGCCTCATTATTTCCTCCGAACTGGTCTACACCTGCCATCAATGCTTTGTAATGCCTTTCAGCCACTGTCAGTTTTTCGATGCCCCAGGGTTTGCCTGTAAGAAAAACATCCACAGCGGTTTCATCTGCCGTAATCAGCCAGTCTGTGCAAACCACTCCGTCGTATCCGTACTTTTTACGCAAGAGGTCATTGATGATATATTTATTATAACTGTTGCCGACATTCTCATGATTTTTTGTATCCTGGTTGTAAGAGATCGTGTAATATGGCATGACTGCCGACGCCATTTTTGTTTTGCCGTTTAGCCTGAATGCGCCTTGCGTAAATGGAATAAAGTGTTTTTCAAATTGTTTGCCGGGGTATACTGCATATTTACCATAACCATAGTGGGCATCCCTTCCACCTTCCCCGCTCCCGCCACCAGGCCAATGCTTCACCATAGCGTTCACGCTCGCGTAGCCCCATCCATCTTTTATTTCATTTCGGCCGCTGACACTATCTCCTATCCGGAATGATCCGGTTGAAGTTTGGAATCCATCAATATAAGCCCTGGCCATATCAGCCGACAGTTGTGGATCTTCGCCGAAAGTTCCACTTACACGATTCCAACGGGGATCAGTTGCCAGATCAACCTGTGGAGAGAGCGCCGTTGTAATGCCAAGTGCACGATACTCTAACGCCGCCGTATGACCGAAATGCTGAACAAGCGTCGGATCAAACGTGGCTGCAAGGCCGAGCGATCCCGGCCACATCGAGATGGCTCCTCCTGATCCTGCATTATATTCTGCATTCGCTATCGTACCATTTCGCGGATCGGAACTGATATTGATGGGAATGCCAAAGCCGATACTTTCCGCCAGTGCCTGTGCATGATTATTCCATTTCGCCGCCACTTCCGGTGATTGAACGGTTGTAATCAAAACATGCCGTACATTATCTTTTTGCAAAAATTCCAATTGCTGATCGGACAACGCATCCGGCGACTGACCACTTTCACCAAAAGGTTTACCGCCATAAGTGCCTGCCATAAATCCACGTCCGCCGGCAGGGATCGCCTGGTGCCTGCTATACAACATCAGTCCGGCAATTTGTTGAATGGTTAACCGGGAGGCGAGGTCCTTTGCTCGTACATCTGCCGGAAGCCGCCAGTCTTCATATTTCTCAAGTGTATCGTTCCGGTTCATGTCCTTGAAAAATCCTACAGCACCTTTATCTATAATTCTTGCTCCTGAATTTTCCTCATAACCCAATAGCGGCCCTCCTTTTTTATTCAAGAGGAACCGGATAGAATCTTTATCTGATACATTTTCTGTTGCTCTAATGGTGAGATTACTGTCACCAATATCCGGTATCCGCGCGGCCATAAACACTATGACGGGCAGGGATAAGATTCCAATTATTTTCAAAAAGAAATACGATCTCATAAAAGAATATTTATTTTATTCATTCAGGGGCATACGCACCCTTTTCCTCCCGGTGGAAGAAGCGGAAATACGAATGAAAGCATTTTTATTTTGCAGGCATTCCCTGTTCTTTGAACCGGACAAACAGGTTGATGGTGGAATCTGGTAATTTGGGATGTTTGAAAGGCATAAATCCGCGCTCGTCGGGATTTTTTTGGATACGAACAATGATATCATCTATGTTCGACCGCACGCTTTCATAAGTGTCAAGTGGTTTTTTATTTCCCCCCGGAGGAAAATGACAAGGAGTACAGGTTGCTGCTACAACAGGTTGTATGTGTGTGGTATAATTGACAGCATTTGCTTTAGCTGCCTGCGCCTTTTTGGAAGATTTGCAATATTGAAAGAGCACCACAACAATCAACAATACAACCAGAATAGTCATTTTACGCATAGTATTTTCTTTTTTTGTTCTATAAATGTAAGGAATAGACAGATTGCACTGCCTGACCGAAAATAGTTAATGATTACCGACCCGCGTAAAAATGAGATGAAACTTCGGAATATCGCGATGAAACCGGGGATTTTAACTGATCGCCGTAAAAATCCGGCGGTTTGGTATCGTCATACCCGGTATTGGTCGCATGATTTTACTTTGGATAAGGGACGAGTTCTTTTGTTTTATACATTGCGCGGATGAACAAGCCGTGGTATAGCTGGAAAGTGTTGAAAATTCTGTTGCATGTTGCTGTATGGGTATTACTTTTTTCATTGCCTTATCTTCTGCGACCAGAATATAATGAACAGCAACCTCCAAAAGATGACCATCGGTCCGGTATAAATACTTCTTACCTTATCAACAATGCACTCTGGGTCGCTTTATTTTACCTGAACGCTTACGTATTGATCCCTATGTTCATCTACCGGAAAAAATACTATTCTTATGCGCTTTGGGTGACCACCGTTTTTATTGTTTATCTGCTTTTCGGATGGTTGAGTTTTATCCTGATGCAACCTGACAGGCCTTTCAACATACGGCCACATATACTTTTTACATTTTTTATTTTTCTTTTTATTATGGCTTCCAGTACGGCGTACCAGATGATTGTAGATAAAGTTCGGAACGACAGGCTCGCCAACGAAAAAGAAAATGAAAACCTGAAAACTGAATTGTCCCTCCTGCGTTCACAGGTGAGCCCTCACTTTATGTTCAACGTACTAAACAACATGGTTGCCCTCGCAAGGAAACAATCCGATCAACTTGAATCTTCTTTGATCAAACTTTCTTCGCTGATGCGTTATATGTTGTATGAAGCAGATGAGGATAAAGTGTCGCTCGATAAGGAAATCGAATACCTGAACAGCTATATTGACTTACAGCAACAGCGATTTGGAAAAAAAATCCTGCTCAATGTATCGTTTGAAAAATCAGACGGACGGCATCAGATTGAACCGATGCTGCTGATTCCCTTTGTAGAAAATGCATTCAAGCACGGTACGGGCATGATCGATAATGCGCAGATCGACATTCACCTTACCTTACAGGCTGATGAATTGCATTTCACGGTAGGCAACCGATATAATAACAATTCCGTTGAGATGAAAGACAAAACTTCCGGGATAGGTCTTACTAATGTAACCAGAAGATTGAATCTTTTGTATGGCAAAGCGCACAAGTTGCAGATCACAAAAAAAGAGGATTGGTTCATCGTTTCCTTACAATTAACCCTACGTTGATGATTTCCTGTATTGCTGTCGATGACGAACCGCTAGCCCTCGAATTGTTGGAAGACAATATCAGCAAGCTCCCATACCTGAAAAGAATTGCCAGTTGCGATAATGCGCTGGAAGCGATGAAGGTCATGGCGAATCAGCCGGTAGATCTTATTTTCCTTGATATCCAGATGCCTGGAATGACCGGCCTTCAATTTATCGAAAGTATGACCGTGAAACCCATGATCATCCTCATCACTGCTTACGAAAAACATGCACTTCAGGCCTTCGGACTGGATGTGATCGATTACCTCGTTAAGCCCGTGCCGCTTGACCGGTTCATCAAAGCCTGTAATAAAGCAAAAGAATTACATGAACTCAAACAATACCAGAAATCACCCGGCCATGGTGCGTCTCCCGATTATTTTTTTGTAAATGTTGATTACAGTCTGCTCAAAGTTTCGTTTTCGGATATCAGTCATATTGAAGGACTCAAAGATTATATCAGAATCTATCTGAATAATTCAAATAAACCGATCATCACCCGCATGAATATGAAAACGCTGGAAGAATTATTACCGCCTTCACGTTTTATACGAATTCATAAATCTTTCATTATTTCCATAGCTGCGGTAACCGCAGTCCGCAAGAACAGTGTTTTCATTGGAACAACAGAACTTCCTGTAAGTGAAAGCTACCCTGAGGCTCTTGCCATTATTATGGGGAGGTAGTATTGCAGCCATCATTGGTATGTATAATGTTCCCACTTAACCCCGCTCACATCAAAATTGTCCATTTTACCATTTGGTCGCAGAAACAACGGCATTCATCTCATTTGTCGAAAGCAAGCGCAGGAAGCAGGATACATTTGCACTCTGATCTAAAACACACACCACTAAAAATAATTATTATGAAAAAGTTTTTAATTCTTCTGACTTCTTTGGTACTGGTTTTTTCCGTGTCATTTGCCAACAGCGGCAACGAAAAACCTATGGATAAAAAAATCGCGGTTGCTTTTGCAAAAACATTTGCTTCGGCACATTCAATCAGCTGGACTGAATCTGTTGCCTATACACAAGCTGACTTTCAGATTAATGGACAGTACCTGTCTGCTTATTTTACACCCGATGGACAGATGGCAGGAGTTTCGCGCAACCTGACTTCTCAGGAATTACCATTGACCCTGATTGCTGATCTGAAGAAAAATTATACCGGATACTGGATCACGGAGCTTTTCGAATATGCAGGCCACGGTTCAGATACATATTATGTTACCCTTGAAAATGCAGACAAAAAAATGATTCTGATGAGTAACAGCAGTTCTTTTGTTTTATATAAGAAATTAGTTAAGTAACCTGTAAGTCAGGCTATTACCAGAAAGTCCCGCGAAATGTCGGGACTTTTTATTTTATGTGCCAGGAATACGTCGCAGGATTTCGGCTTCTTGTCTCAAATACAACTATACCGTTGAAAACAGCTGTTACTTTCGCATTACAAATGAAAATCATGAAAAAATTAATGCTTGTACTGGGGGTCTGTTTTTCTTCTCTTTGCCTTTTGGCGCAGGCACCACCTGCCGGGCAACGGATGCAAATGCCATCCATAGGCCATGTGTATGGTAAAGTTGTGGATGCTGATGGGAAATCCATCAGTGATGCATCAGTAGTGGTCCTTCAAAACAAAATGGATACTGCTACAAAAAAAATGAAAGAAATTTTTTTAAAGGGAACCGCCACGCAAAAAAACGGTGACTTCGATATTGAAGACCTTCCTGTTGCCGGAGCTCTTAAAATAAAAATCAGCGCAACCGGTTATACACCGATCGACCAGTCAGTTTCTTTTATGCAGGCTGCTAAGCCGGGTGGTGCACCTGCCGGTGGCATGCCTTCCTTTGATAAAGACCTGGGAAAAGTGAAAATGCTTACAGATGTTAAACAACTCGCTGAAGTGACCATTTCTGCAAGAACATCTTCCCTTCGGCTTGACATCGATAAGAAAGTATTCAGTGTTGATAAAAATATTGTCAGTGCCGGGGGTACAGCACTCGACGTGATGAAAAATGTTCCGAGTGTGAATGTGGACATTGATGGAAATGTTGCATTGCGCAACAGTACTCCGCAAATTTATGTTGATGGTCGTCCGACAACACTTTCGCTCGATCAGATTCCTGCCGACGCAATTGAAAGCGTTGAAGTGATTACAAATCCTTCGGCAAAGTTTGATGCATCCGGCGGAGGTGCAGGTATTCTGAATATTGTACTAAAGAAAAATAAAAAAACAGGATATAACGGCAACGTACGTGCAGGTGTGGATAAAAGAGGAGGAGTGAATGGTGGGGTTGACTTCAATGCACGTCAGGGTAAAGTGAATTTTTTTGGAAGTCTTAACGTAAACCAGATGAAGGGGCGGACAACAGGTACAACGGACAGGTTGAACCTGCTCGATTCTCCTCAAACAAAGATTCATCAGGTTAATGCCAATAGGAACCAGGGTACTTTTGTATTCGGGCGTGCGGGACTTGATTATTTTATTACCAATCGCACAACGTTGTCGCTCGCAGGGTTCCGCGTTCATGGTGAATTCAAACCTTATGAAACAATCGGTATCACGAGTGACAGCCTTTATTCCTCAGGAACCATGTCTGCTTTCAGTAACCGGACTTCAACCGGCGGTCGTGTTTTTGACGGAAAGGGTCTCGCATTCGGTTTGAAGTATTTATTTCCCACTGAAGGAGAAGAACTGACTTTCGATGCGAATTATTTTGGTGGGAAGAATTCTAACAACTCGAATTACTCGACTGATTATTACAAAACAGGATCTGTCGACAGGACGTTGCTTCAGCAAATACGCGGCTCAGGAAAGGATGCAAATTTCGTTTTCCAGACAGATTATGTAAAACCTATTGGAACAAAATCAAAATTCGAAACCGGTTTGCGTACGCAGATCCGTTCACGCGATAACCTGAATAACAATTATGTTTTTGATGAAGGGGCCGGTCAATACGTCCTGATTCCTTCTTCCGCCAGCAATTATAGTAACAGTGACAATGTATATGCAGCCTATGGCAGTTTCACCAGCCAGATAAAAAACTTCGGTTATAAGATCGGACTAAGGGCAGAAAGTTCTAACTACACGGGAAAACTAGTTGAGAGTAATGAAAAATTCAGCAACAGCTA
>DATLDA010000227.1:0-3777 GCA_035526135.1 Flavitalea sp. | reverse complement strand
TACCATTGCGATGATTCCGCCGGTTTTGGGATCGATAGCAACGACCGCACCTACTTTATTCGCCATAAGTTTTTCTGCCAGTTGCTGCACCTCGACATCAATATAGGTGCGCAGGTTCCTTCCTGCCAGTGCAGGCGTATCAAACCGCCCCATTTCATAACTTCCTACAAGCCGGTTATTATTATCCTTAATCAATTTTGTAATGCCCCGTTGACCCATCAGCACTTTTTCATAGTAAGCTTCCAATCCACTGCGCCCTACATAATCTCCGAGTTTGTAGAATCCCTGTGAACGACGAATGATCCCTGAATCCGCTTCTCCAACATATCCCATAATATGTGCTGCAGCCTGATACGGATAAACGCGAACAGGCCTTTCCACCAGCGCAAAACCGGGGAACTTCCAGATATTTTCATCAAGACGTGCATGCAATTGCGGTGGAAGAAGATCTTCAAAAATCGATGGGCGATAATTGCCGTTTTTTAATCTGACATCCCGCATTCGACTTTTGAATTCAGCTGAATCGATCACGAGAATATTACAAAGTGCAACCGTATCAATATTCTTGACTTCATACGGTGTCACCACCAGGTCGTACATAATGGTATTGTTCAGGATAGCCCGATCCTTCCGGTCGTATATGATACCACGGTTGGGATAGACAACTTTTCTGAATACCGCGTTGTCCATAGCAAGTTGCTGGTATTTGTTCGATACCACCTGCAGGTTGAACAACTGGAGCATGATAATAAAAAAAATACCGAGAAAGATAAGGCGGATAACGGTACTCCTTGATTGATTGAACAGGGACATATGGACTTATAACTATTCGATATCAGCTTTCCGCTGAACGCGTTTCAGAATGGTAATAACAGGAATTGAAATAAAAGATGAAATTAAGAATCAAATTAGACAACGAACAGCGTTGATGAATATTTTAGGGGAGAATTATTAATTGAGCGTGAGCTTTGAGCAGTGAAGTATCGGGTATCAGGAATCCCACCCTGAAACCATTTCCAACTCCCTAACCTTCCAAACTCCAAACTTATAACTAAGAACACTGAACTAAGAACTAAGAACCAAGAACTAAGAACTCTCTACGCCGTATTCGTTCTGAATTTCTCTTTTCTGAAAAACAACAGTTCTGTAACGAGAATCAACAGCATGCTCATTCCTGTTGTACCCAGTACTTTACCGATAAAGTCCAGGAAGTTTCCAAACTCCAGCCATTCCAAAAAAACGAGATAGCCATTATGAATGAGTGTGAAGATGATAACGTAAGTAGCATAGGGTGCCCAGCCCATGCTGGTGATAGAAGGTGATTTGTAGTTTTGATCAGCTCCCTCTTGTCTGATCAGGATGCTGATCAGGAAGGGTCGCAGGTATGCGATCAGGGAACACGGCGCTGCATGCAGTCCGGGTGTTTTCATAAAATAATCAAGTGTCAGCCCATAAAAAAAACCTACAAAGGTGAGCCACATGCGTGGCATATTAAATGGCAACCAGAGAATATAAAGAAAGTACAGGTAAGGAACCACATACTGATGCAAGGGCTTCACCTGGAATAACACATAAACCTGAATCAGGATAAAGATCAGAAAACGGATGATATTTTTAATCGGCCTGCTCATTGATTTTTCTTCGATGCATCCTCCAGTTTTTTCTGTTCTTCCTTTTGCAGATTTTCAATGACGTTTACATATTGTACATTAAAAAAATTAGTGGCAGGCTTAACCTTCAAAACGTAAAAATTGCTGGACTTTTCATCAAGGATACTGATCACAGTCCCGATCGTGATTCCATAAGGAAATGTTAGAGAATACCCACTTGTCACTATCGTATCACCTTTTGCAACCTGCACACTTTTCGGAACGTTCACCATGGAAACATAATCCACTGTTTCTCCTTCCCATTGGATCTTTCCCAGTTCACCGGTCTTTTTAAGTCGGGCACTGACATTACTCTGACGATTGAAAAGGCTCATCACCACTGCAAAATTTTCACTGGTGTTCATCACGGTACCTACAAACCCCTGCGGACTGATCACTCCCATATCTTTTTTTACTCCCTGGTTCTCGCCCCGGTGAATGGTGATGTAATTATTCTGAAGCGCAAGAGAATTATTTACAATTCTGGCAGAGCGGTACCGGTATTTCCGGTAAGGTTCCAATGTATCAAATCGAATAGTATCATTCACTAATGTTGAACTGCTGTCCGGCGCATCGTAATCCGCACGAAGCCTGTTCAAAAGATTTTCATTTTCACGCGCCAGTGCTTCGTTCGTTTTTTTGAGATGAAAATAATACTCAACATTGTTATATCGGTCACCAATGCGTCCGGTAATCTCATTGGCAACGCCCATGAAAGCCGCTTCATGAAATTTGTTATAGCGGAAAAGAAAAGAAAGCGCGATAATCTGCAACACCAGGAAGAAGAGGAAGTTGAAATATCTTCTGATGAAGAGAAATATGTTACGCACCGAATGTTGTTTTTAAATTTCAAATTCCCGGGAGAAGTGAAATCTGATCATTTAATTTATCAACGCATTACAAAAGGATACCTGTCGTAATGTTTCAATGCAAGACCAGTGCCTCGCACAACGCTTTTTAACGGATCATCCGCCACGTGTACCGGCAGTTTGATTTTCTGACTGAGTCTTTTATCCAGCCCTCTCAATAAAGCGCCACCTCCGGTGAGGTAAAGGCCTCTCCGGTAAATATCACCTGCGAGTTCCGGAGGTGTCATTTCAAGAGCCTTAAGAATGGCTTCTTCCATTTTGAAAATGCTTTTGTCAAGTGCTTCCGCTATTTCCTGATAACTGACCATGATCTGCTTTGGTATCCCCGTTACAAGATCGCGGCCATTCACCGGCATATCGTCAGGTGGATTTTCCAGGTCCTTCATGGCAGCACCGATCTGGATCTTGATTTGTTCCGAGGTTCTTTCACCAATCAAAAGACTATGATATCTGCGAAGTGCTTCCATTATATCAGCAGTAAATTCATCTCCGGCAATACGGATAGACTGGTCACACACAATGCCGGCCAAAGCAATCACGGTGATGCCGGTAGTACCACCGCCGATATCAATTATCATGTTGCCAACCGGTTCTTCTACGTCAATACCAATACCAAGTGCAGCGGCCATAGGTTCATGCAACAGGTAAACTTCTTTTGCACCTGCCTGTTCGGCACTATCGCGAACAGCGCGCTTTTCTACTTCAGTGATACTCGATGGTATACAGATCATCATACGCCAGCTGGGAGGAAATAAGGGCTTTTTGGGATAGATCATCTTGATCATCTCGCGTAACATAAGTTCTGCAGCATTGAAATCCGCGATCACACCATCTTTTAGAGGACGAACAGTACGGATGCTTTCATGCGTTTTTTCATGCATCATCAATGCACGTTTACCAACAGCGAGTACATTTTTGGGATTATTCCTGTCGAGCGCTACGATACTTGGTTCATTCACCACCACTTCGTCATTGTGAATGATCAGCGTGTTCGCAGTCCCGAGGTCAATAGCAATCTCCTGGGTGAAAAAATTGAATAAGCCCATTTTTTAAAGGTCAGATTTTAAAATTGAGGATAATGGTGGCAAAATTGATGCAAATAATCCGAAATAACAAAGTCAATGCGTTCATTTACAAGCAATTTTTCCACAGCAAGGTAGTCTTAAATAAGAGGCTAAATAATGATTCTGTTGATCCTGTCTCACTTCATCCACACAGGTTGATCTTATATTAGATGCAGACCGTATTTTTCACATGCA
>DATLDA010000225.1:0-15392 GCA_035526135.1 Flavitalea sp. | reverse complement strand
AACCATTGTCACAGCTTTATAATGAACTTGTAACGCTTATGTGGAGTGCGAAAGAGGCGATTTTTAAATGGTACGGTCTGGGAGGTGTTGATTTCCGGCAGCATATAATTTTACAGCATCCGGTGATCATTCGGCCGAATGAATGGGTGGTACTTGATTTTCTTTTCAAAAAGGGAAAACCCGTTTTGTTACCTGTACGAGCAAAGATTTTCGACCATCTTGTATTGGCTTTTGTAAATGTCAACAACCAGTTGGACATCTAACACGAGTAAGGTGTCCAGATACTTATCAAACCTGGATCACTCCAGTCCGGAAACTTTCCAATTCGGCATTTTCATTCGCGGCGTGCAGCGCTTCTGCAATTACAAGCCTCGTATCAACCGGATCAATGATCGCATCTATCCACAATCTCGCAGCGGCATAATAAGGACTCGTTTGAGCGGAGTAGCGGCCCTGAATCTCATCGAGTAATTTTTTTTCGTCTGCTGCCGAAACTTCTTTTCCTTTTGCTTTCATACCGGCAACCTGTATCTGTAGCAGCGTTTTTGCAGCCTGTTCCCCTCCCATCACAGCAATCTTTGCCGTTGGCCATGCATAAATAAAGCGTGGATCATATGCTTTCCCACACATCGCATAATTTCCGGCCCCGTATGAATTGCCAATGATGATGGTGATCTTTGGCACGACTGAATTCGCAACTGCATTCACCATTTTAGCACCGTCTTTGATGATACCGGATTGTTCGCTACGCGATCCCACCATGAAACCTGTAACATCCTGTAAAAAAACGAGGGGAATCTTTTTCTGATTACAGTTCATAATAAAGCGTGCGCTTTTGTCAGCACTGTCATTGTATATAACGCCGCCCATCTGCATCTCACCTTTCCTGCTTTTTACTATTTTCCGTTGGTTCGCCACGATGCCTACTGCCCATCCGTCAATCCGCGCATACCCACACAAAATGGTTTTGCCATAATCTTCTTTGAACTGCTCGAAGTTGGAATCATCCACGATCTGTTGAATAATATCCAGCATATCGTATGGTTTGCTACCATCAGAAGGAACTATTCCATACAGGTCACCTTGCTTTTTCGGTAGTAGTGGTGTTGCCCGGTGAAATCCGGCCTTTTTCTGTTCTCCAAACCGCGCAACTATTTTTTTTAACTGGTCAAGGCAATCCTCTTCGGTTTTGAATTTATAATCAGCGATGCCTGATATTTCTGTGTGAGTTACTGCACCGCCAAGAGTTTCCGCATCCACCTCTTCACCAATCGCTGCTTTTACAAGGTAGGGACCTGCCAGGTATATTGATCCATTTCCTTCCACCATGAGGGTTTCATCGCTCATGATGGGGAGGTAGGCTCCACCTGCAACACAAGCCCCCATCACCGCAGCAATCTGCGGGATGCCCATGGCACTCATCTTCGCATTATTGCGAAATATGCGGCCGAAATGTTCTTTATCCGGGAAGATCTCATCCTGCATTGGTAAAAAAACTCCGGCGCTGTCGACCAGGTAAATTACCGGCAATCGGTTTTCCATCGCAATCTCCTGCATACGGAGATTTTTTTTTCCTGTGATCGGGAACCATGCCCCGGCCTTAACAGTCTGATCATTCGCCAACACCACACATTGCCTCCCGCCGATATAACAGGTACCCGCAACCGTACCACCGGCTGGGCAACCTCCATGGTCATTGTACATTTCATAGCCGGCAAAAGCGCCCAATTCTATGAAAGGTTTATTCTGATCGCGCAGGTATTCGATGCGTTCACGTGCTGTAAGCTTTTTTTTCTCTTTTTGTTTTTCAATTGCTTTTTTACCACCTCCCAATTCAATCTGGGCCAGTCTCTGTTTCATGAGGCTTATGGCGGTCCTCATAGTATCTTCATTTTTATTGAACTCAATATTCATCCCGGACATTTACATGCAAAATAGGTTATTGGGACAATTCAGGAAGGAGTATAAAATGATTCCATACATCATTATCCAAGTGTTGTGCTTCAATCGCTATTTAAACCCTTTGTGATTTTCCTTTTACATTGCAATAATGTTCAGTAAAAATCGTGGATTGATTATCTGGTCAGCCCTTGCCATAGCCATAAGGATTTTTTCCTTGTTTCCTCATGCGGTTGAAAAATATTATTCGAATGGATTGTATCCTGTTATCGGGCAGCTTCAACGATTGATTTTTGGTTGGATCCCTGTCAGCATTGGCGACCTGATCTACGCTGCCGCCTTTATTTATTTACTAACTGCAGTATACCGCTTGATCAAAACTATCCGGCACAAAAAATTCAACAGGCAATTTTTCTTTCTGAAAACACGAAAATGGATCACGATAATCCTCGCCATTTATGTACTCTTCAATTTTCTATGGGGACTGAACTACAACAGGATGGGAATTGCGAGTCAACTGCAAATTGAACCGCGCAAATATTCAAAAGAAGAATTGGTAACGGTGGTGCAATTAATAATAAACAAACTTAATACGCTTGAAGAAGCTTCACATGCCACACTTCCTGAATTGAAAAAGAAAAGATTGCTTTTTGAAAATGCGATCAGTGCATTCAGTACTTTATCGAAAGAAGACGGTTCATTCACCTATTCATTTCCTGCTGTCAAACCCTCTCTTTATAGTTATCTCGGAAATTATCTTGGCTTTACCGGATATTATAATCCTTTTACGGGTGAGGCGCAGGTAAATACAACAGTGCCCCTTTTTTTGCAACCATTTACTACCTGTCATGAGATTGGCCATCAACTGGGTTATGCCAAAGAAAGCGAAGCAAATTTTGTGTCATTTCTTTCTAATCGTGTCTCAGCAAACCCTGCATTCCGTTATTCATTATATTTTGATCTATATGGATATGCACGACGCTATATTTTTATGGCGGATACTGCACTGCTCCGGTCTTTTGATCAACAACTACTGCCCGCCGTACGAAGTGACTATCGCACATTGAAAAAATTTATTGACAACCATGCAAACCCTGTCGAAGTGGTAATTGATAAATTATATGGACAGTATCTGCGCGCAAACGAACAACCTTCCGGAAGATTAAGCTACAATGAAGTAATCGGATGGCTTATTGCTTATTACCGGAAATATGGGATGATGTAATCATAATAGGTTAATTGTTTCAAAAACAGCGCTGCACCAGACTGCTATACAGTTTTTGCCATTAATCAAAATCTATTTATTTTCACTACATCCAAACTAATTGAGCATTATGAGAAATTCTATGCTGAGCAGGATTTTTTTGTGTTTTACGATTGCAGTTACCGTCATATCCTGTAAGAAAGATGATGCTTCGAAGCTCACCCCTCCTGTAATTCCCGATCAATCATTTGTTGAAGAATTCGATACAGTTTCAGCCGCTTATCAACGAGGATGGATTCCTATCAATAACAGTTCACCGAAAGGAAGCGGTATCTGGGCACAAGGAGGTGGCCCTGCTCCTATATTTGCACCTTTTTCTTCCCGCGGTAGTTATGCAGGCTTCATCGCTGCTGATTACTTATCCACATCTGCCGCTGCCGGTGTGATCAGTAACTGGTTGGTGTCTCCCCTTGTATGGATGAAAAACGGCGACAAAATTACTTTTTATACAAGAACGCAATTATACTCCGCTACACCGCCTGATTCAACCGACTATGGAAACAATCTGGAAGTTTGCATCAACCGTAAAAATGAATCGGCCAATGTTGGCATTGCCCGCGATCCGCGCGATGCCCAATATAATGTTGCAACTGACAGAGGTGATTTTGAAGTAGTGCTCACAATCAATCCACCTTCCTATGATCCGGGCAGTGATTTTTTCAATTACCGCTATGCCCATTCCAGTGCATCACTTATGGATCCACTCGCCTACCCTGCAAGCTGGACGAAATTCGAAGTCATCGTTGATGGGGTTGTTAAACCACATCAGGGTCGATTTGCATTTCGCTATTATACTCTTGATGCAGGATCGAACGGAAATGGAAGTGCAGTAGCCATCGACAAAGTAGAATATCAAAGTTCAAAATAAAAGCATTTTTCTAAACAGATTCACATGAACAAAAGATTATTCATTTCTCTGCTCGGCATTTTTATTTTCATTATGCTGATGATAGCCTGCGAGAAGGATCCGAAACCAGATACCACGCCACCTCCACCTGTTTTGATTAAATCTTTTGTTGAAGAATTTGATACGGTTGCAAATCTTTCCAGGAAAGGATGGGTGATTCAAAATAATAGCGATCCATATGGTCCGAGCGCCTGGCGCCAGGGTAAATACGAACTCGGTGGAAAACTGGGAAGTGATGTTGTAGGTTTTCCCGCTTTTTCTGCAGTTTACAATCAGAATGAATTTATCAGCGTAGACCTGAATGCGGGCTCTGGGGCTTCGCTTATCAGTTGCTGGCTGATCACGCCACCAATGCCAATGAAAAACGGAGATCAGGTTACATTCTATACACGTACCCATGGTGATTATATCGACAGAATGCAGGTGAGGGGGAATTTTACCAATGGCAGTGCCAACGTAGGAAATACAGCTGGCGGTGTCGGCGATTTCTCTTCACTGTTACTGGATATTAATGCTGCCATGACATCAACCGGTTACCCTGTGGACTGGACAAAATACACACTAACCATGACTGGGCTACCTTCAGGCCAGGTGAATGGACGTATTGCATTTCGCTACTACGTACCAAATGGTGGACCTGCCGGAAGCGATGGAGATATGATAGGCATTGATACTTTTTCATTTATCAGCAAATAAATCATACCTGTTAAACCTCGGATCATCCTTCATGCTGTATATTTTACAGTAAGATTGTGACAAAATAATTGTGCGAAATGGTAATCAGGAAGTGTCGCCGGATAATTTTTCTTTTGTCAGCAATATTTGAGTGGAGTTGCACCGGTTCCGTCACAATTCCTACTGATGATACTGAATTATCCCTTCGTGACCGAATTGCATTCAATGATTCGCTCATTACCATATCAAAATCAATTATTGAGAATGGCGATCTGATCCTTCGTACAGGTACCGATTTTTCCAGCGAAGAAGTAAAAACAATTTCTCCCTCTGATAAAACGTATTCCCATGCGGGAATTGCTGTGAAAGACGGGCATGGACTTTTCATTTATCATATCGAACCAGATTACTATCACATTCACGATAAAGTACGAAAAGAGTCTATAGATACATTTGCAAACCCGGCCAACAATTATGGCTTTGCTATAGCACGGTATGATCTTGACGATATTCAGCGGCATGCCTTCATCAATTATGTCGAACAACAGTACAAAAAAAGAATCGCCTTTGATATGTCGTTCGATCTAAAATCAAATGACAGCATGTATTGTTCAGAAATGATCCGGAAGGGTCTGGCTCAGGCAACTTCAAACAGGGTAATTATTCCTACCCTTTTTTTCAAAGACCGAAGCAAATTGAAAATATTCAAACAATACCTTCATTTGCCGGAACAACAAATTATGAACAAGGAGATCATTCCCATTGATCACCTTTTTCTCAATCCATATTGTACGGTGTTGAAGCGGTATGTATTTTACAGGTAACGATATTTTCCATTGACAATCACCAAAAAAGAAATAGTGATTTATACCGACGGTGCCGCAAGGGGAAACCCCGGTCCCGGAGGTTATGGAGCGATCTTGAGATATGGCAATCATGTAAAAGAGTTATCCGCAGGGTACCGGCTTACAACCAATAACCGCATGGAATTGATGGCTGTTATCGCTGCATTGGAAGCCCTGAAAAAAGACAGGATGCAGATCGTAATTTATTCCGACAGTCAGTATGTTGTTAAAGCGGTAGAGGAAGGTTGGTTACGTAACTGGATCAAAAATGATTTTAAGGGTGGCAAAAAAAACAAGGACCTATGGCTACGCTATGCGGTACTTTCTGAAAAAAACGCAATACGTTTTGTTTGGGTAAGAGGCCATGCGGACAATGAGTACAACAACCGGTGTGATGAACTCGCCACGCAGGCAGCAGACCACGATCCAACATTAATAGACGATGAGTTTGAGAAAACGAAGGAAACCGAATAAAGCGATCGTTAATTGACTGAAATACTTTCGCTTTTTTTATATAGAAGATACCAGCTTCCAAACAATACCATGCTGAAGAAAAGCGTAGATATCAAACTTCCCCGGTAAAAAGGGAGACCATCTTCAAGAGCTTGTATTAATCCGCTGATAGTTTTCGGCCTACCCCATCCGGCGCCGCTTACCCAAACAAGAAAGTTGGATACGACAAAATATGCCGTGGGTCCAATGAATGAATAGGTAGCAATATTGCGCAGGTTAACTTTATTCATCAGGAAGCTTAGCAGTGTAACACCAGCCATCAGAAGATAATTCACCCATTGACCTTCATAAAAACCGGGAACACTCCCTAAAGAATTGATAAAAAGAATCTGATAGATCACGTCAGATACGAACATGGATAATAAGGGAAGTAAAACAGCAGAAAGCCGGTTTCGGATCACAGCACCCGCAAAAATTGCTATCGCAAGCTGCGGTGCAAATCCTAACGGACGGTGAGGAATGATCCTATACAATGAGGCAACCAATATCATTAATAAGACGGACCAAACGATCGATTTAGTGATTTTCATACTCATGTAAAAAATATGGACAAAAATAGCTTAAAAGGTCAAGGAAAGCTGTCCGACCGATACATTTTTATTGAGATTGGGGAACTGAAGCACGAAAGCAAACAATATCCGTCAAAGCCCGGATCACAGGATGCGCGCCTATAATTGCAAGGAACGACTCTCCTTGTTTTATGTGAATAGGTTCGTCGTTGCCGGTAATTTCGGCTTCTCCCTGCAAGACAAAGTAAATGTCAACGGAAAGCGCATCAAAAGTGAATTGCTGGCTTTCTTTCATAATAATTCTGCTCAGGCAAAAGTCTGCAGCCGGCGTATCATATATTTCTTCGGGAGACCCAGCCCGTTTTCTGCCTTCGATTTTATTCGGGATCGTTGCTTCAAACTTCGTATTGCGGATCAATTCTTCCACATCTATATGTTTGCTGGTCAATCCGGCACGTAATACATTGTCGGAGTTCGCCATGATTTCCATATTTTGACCTTCCAGGTAAGCATGGGGTACACCCGCGTCCTGGAATATTGCCTGCCCTGGTTTTAAATGAACTACGTTAAACAAATAGATTGAATATAGTCCCCTGTCAATATTTCCATTATTCGTGTATAAGCGCCCTGCCCGAGCGGCCCAGAAGTCTTCCTGATTACGCGATAATTTTCCATTTTCATAAGCAAAACTGATCCGATCAAGAAGTGGTTGTAATTGTGCGTTTACTTCAGATTGACCCAATTGCATGACATGCCGGTATAATCCTTCATATCCACCGTTATTGAAAATTGTTATCAGGTATTGTAATTCCGGAATTTCGCCCAACGTTTTCTTTAATTGTTGTACAGGCTTGAAGCCATGCAGCAGCCAGAATTCACTGAGAGCTGCCATGAGTTCCGGCTTATGATTCGCATCTTTATAATTCCGGTCTGGTGCATTCACCGCCATGCCTTTTTTATTTTCTGCTTCAAATTCTCTACTGGCAGTTTGTTTATCAGGATGTACCTGGATGGAAAGCATATCCTTTACATCAAGAACTTTAAGAAGATAAGGCAGGTTACCAAATTTTACGGATACTGCTTCTCCAAGTGTGGACACCGGCTCGCGCTTTATAAAATCGTTCAATGGAACTCTTTGGTCAACATGTGCGATCCATGCGGGCGCATTGATATGTGCACCCATCCAATACTCCGCATAGGGTTTTCCTTCTGTGTTGTTTTTCCCAAGTAGTTGAGGTATAAATGCGTTACCTCCCCAGTTATAATGCTGTACTATGCCTTCGAGACGAAATATTTTGTTCATTCCTATTTTTATATAAGTAAAACCAGGCAATAATACAAAAAGGAAGCGATGCCGAAACATATTGAAACCGGGAGAAAAGGAGAATTGCTTGCAAAAAAATATCTGGAAGAAAAAGGATATCTGATCCTTCATCTTAACTGGAGGCATTCCTATTACGAAATAGATTTGATCGCAAGCAGAAACGGCGTCTTACATTTTATCGAAATAAAAACGAGACGGAATGACAATTTCGGTATGCCGGAAGAAAGCGTGACAACAGGTAAAATGAAAAGACTGAAGTGTGCAGCTGATGAATTCCAGTTCTTGTATCCCGACTTCGAAAAGGTTCAGTATGATGTGTTGTCGGTACGGCTGGGACAAAATAATCAAAACGAAATCCTCCTGATTGAAGATGTGGAATGAAACTCAGCCCGGCATTCGTCTGTCCGCTATAAATGTTTTCATTCTTTCAACCATTCGGTATGTCGCCGGGCAATATTCAACGTTTTGCTTGAATACGTGCATATAGTCTGTCATCTTTCTTTTGGTGTGATGCGGAAAACCTGCGCAGTCCCGCGGTCGTATAGCATAAATGCTGCATTTATTATCAACGAGATTCAAAAACTGGCACGGTTGTCTTTTATTTAACCAGTCTCCATTTCTGTCTTTATATAGCCATTTTTGTTTGAAGTCATCTACACTCATGCTGAAGTGAGCAGATATCCGTACAAGATCGACTTTAGTGTAGGTAGGCGACATCGTTTTACAACAATTCGCACAGGAGAGGCAATCCGTTTCTTTCCACGTTTCCATATCCATTCGCGCTGTAAGATTGTCCAGTCCGCGAGGAGGATCGTTTTCAAGTTTTGTCAGAAACCTTCTGAACCCGGATTTATTAAGAATTACTTTCTTTCTGAAGAGCCTTAAGTTTATTTTATCCATGCCTACGTTGGAAATATTTGTAGAACTTGCAATCTACTCAAAATCGTTCATCCTCCTTCACACCTTGTTGGATATTCATGTGGGAATCATATAAAAAAGGATTCAGGGCCTACCTTCAATTGGAAAAATCTCTGAGCGACCATTCAGTTGAAGCTTACCTGCGCGATATTGAAAAGCTGACAGAATACCTGCTTGTAAGAGGGTTGATGTCAAAACCGGAAGAAATACAATTGAAAGATCTGCAACAATTCCTCGTTTGGATTGGATCACTCGGCATGACTGCCAGTTCGCAGGCAAGAATGATTTCAGGGATTCGTTCCTTTTATGCGTATTGTTTGATCGAGCAACTTGTAATCAAAGACCCTACTTTATTACTCGAAGCGCCCAAACTAGTAAGAAAATTACCTGATGTACTAAGCTTTGAAGAAATAGAACAAATTATTTCCGCCATTGACCTGAGTAAACCGGAAGGGCCCCGCAACAAAGCAATTCTTGAAACGATGTACAGCTGTGGCTTACGAGTCACTGAAGTTGTTAACCTGAAGATTTCAAATATTTATTCGGATGTTGGTTTTATCCGGGTGATCGGGAAAGGAGACAAAGAAAGGCTGGTTCCAGTGGGTGCATCTGCAATAAAATTTATCAATATTTATAAGAACCAGGTACGAGTGCATCAACCTGTTTCAGCAGGAAATAATGACATACTTTTCTTAAACCGAAGAGGTGGAAAACTTTCCAGGGTAATGATTTTTTTAATGCTCAAAGAGCTTGTTAAAAAAGCGGGCATTCGCAAGAATATTTCACCGCATACCTTTCGTCATTCTTTTGCCACGCACCTCGTGGAGGGAGGCGCTGATCTGCGGGCGGTACAGGAAATGCTAGGACATGAAAGCATTACTACCACAGAAATCTATACGCACCTTGACAGGGAATTCCTGCGTGAGACCTTACATAAATTTCATCCGGGATTTGCAAAATGAATTTTCTAATCTTTTTCACAATTACTTTCACAGCCTACAAACACCTGCAGTCAGAATTCAGGATCAAACTTTACAACGGTACTTTCCATTGAGCAAATATTGATTTGTACTAACCCTTGACCACTCATATTTTTCCAATCCACCTTGTTACATTCCACGCAACTTATCTTTGAAGTGTATTGATAATTACTCCGGAATGTTTAGATTTTTTAACTACTGTTTTTGGCACCGAAATTCTGTTGAGTGTGTTTGCCATTAAAAAATTTAATGGTAAAGCAGCAACCAGCCTGTGAGGATGTCTTTCTAATCAAAGGCAAAATCAATAACATTCCTCGTGGTGCGGATTCTTTATTAATTTTAATGACTTGGCATTTTTAAAGATCATAAAAGATGATGGTGTTCCCGATGAGGAACTTGTATTGAAGTACAAATCTGGTGCTGACCAGCAAGTGCTGGCCGTTGTATTCCAGCGGTACATGGAGTTGTTGTATGGCGTTTGTCTGAAATATCTCTCCGACCCGGAAGAAGCGCAGGATGCTGTTATGCAAATCTATCAGGAAATAACAGTTAAACTTTTACAACATGACGTGCAGCATTTTAAAAACTGGTTGTACACGGTGGCTAAGAACCATTGCCTGATGAAGCTTCGTTCGTCTAAAAACCTGAAAACAATTAATTTAACAGAAGAAACTATGCAATTTGATGAAGAATTGCATCTAAATGGCATGCTGGAAAAGGAAGAAAATTTTATCAAAATGGATAAATGCCTGAAAACGCTTGATCCTCAGCAAAGACAGGCAGTAGAATTATTTTACCTCCAAGGCAGCTGTTACAAACAAATAGCACAAGCAACAGGACTTGACTGGAACCGGGTGCGCAGTTTCATCCAAAACGGCAGAAGAAATCTGAAAATCTGCATGGAAAAAAGAATTTCAAACAGTGGTGCCCCGGCAATCGACAAATGAGTACTCATAATTCAAACATATCATCCTTTTCCACCAACGATATTCTTCGTTACCTACAGGGTACGATGACTCCGGATGAAATGCATTCTATAGAAAAAGCGGCGCTTGATGATCCCATGCTTGCAGATGCTATAGATGGAATACAGGCATCTATTGACAAACATGGTGTTGCACAAACGATCGCTGGTCTTGAAAATTTAAATGATACTTTCTCAAAAAAACTGCATGAGAAGCATACTATCCGAAAATTTTTCGGTTGGCAAGCCGCTGCAGCCGCTGCGATTTTGATCATTGGCACGATACTGGTTTACCAGTTGTTTCTTGTAAAAACAAACGACCAGCTTGTTTATCAGGAAGACACTTCTGCCGCCGTGAAAACAGATAAAGAAAAAGTATTGCAACCGGCAGATACTACATCGCCTGACCTGGCGGAGAAAGATATTGCTCTGAAAACGGAAGGATCTATAGAAAAATCTTCCGCACCGAGTGTGAGAAAAAAACAGATAAACCCTGCCTCTGTTCCCGTAATCGTTCCACAACACGAAATTTCAGATAATGAGAAATCCATTGCCGATAATACAGAAATGCAGAAAAATAAAAAAGAAACATCTGGAGTAGCAACGGCTCCATCAGCAGCCAGACAAAATGCAGAAGGTGTTATAGCTGCAAATAATGTAAAAGATTCTATCCCAAACAAACTCCACCTGATCAGTGGCCGTGTGGTGGATACGAATCTACAGCCACTCGCTTTTGCGTCATTGAAATTCCCAAAGACCAATAAATTATTAAACGCAGATGGCAATGGTGATTTTAAGGTTCTTAGTCCTGATTCGATTTTCACCGTTAAAGTAACCGCCGCAGGTTACAGGGAACAGCAATTCCGTGTAAGTAATGATGTCAGCTTAAATCAGCTCATTCTTAAGCCGCGGATTGCACCTATGGAACCTGATAAAGCCAGCCGGTCAAAAGCGACTATTCCCAAAGTTATTATACAGAATGCCTCCCCGGACGGAGGTTGGATCAATTTTGAACAATATGTTGAAAAAAATAAAGTTTATCCTCCTGAAGATTCTAACATCACAGGAGAAGTGATTGTTTCCTTCTCTGTCAATAAACAAGGGAAGCTCGCAGATTTTAAAATTGAACAATCTCTCGCCACCGCCTATGATGCGGAAGCAATTCGATTGATTAAAGAAGGACCTTCCTGGAAGGTGCTGAAGGGAAGAAAAACAAGAGCCACTGTCATCCTACGTTTTTAACCACCCGTTGATTTCAATTGTTGTATCGGTGCTGCCTCTTTAAAACAGATGAAGAAATAAATCTTCCGGATTGAACTCTGCACGTATTCGCAAATTCTATTTGCAACGGTTTTCATTACCTTCGCAAAAAATTGTTTGTCATGAAAAAATCGTTTTTCGTTTTGGCATTTACTGCTATTCTCGTGTTTTCAGTGAATGCCCAGGGGTTACGTACTCCCCCTCCATCTCCGCTACAGACAGTTAAACAGGAATTTGCATTATCAAACGTTGAACTTTCTTATTCACGACCTGCAATGAAAGGCAGAAAAATATTTGGCGACCTTGTGCCGTACGGAAAAGTATGGCGCACCGGTGCGAATGGAGCCACCACCATCACCTTTGGTGAAGATGTGACTGTTGGCGGCACCAAAGTACCTGCAGGTAAGTATGGTTTGCTTACAATACCCGGTCAAAACGAATGGACTGTTATTCTTTCAAAGCAACTTGATGTTACAAGCCCTGCTGCTTATAAAGCCGACCAGGATTTGCTACGTTTGAAAGCGTCCCCATCGACTTTGCCTTTTAGTATTGAAAGCTTTACCATCATGTTTGATAATGTGAAATCTAATTCCATGGATCTTTTAATGTTATGGGACAACGTAGCGGTATCAGTTCCGGTAAAGGTTGATGTCGAAACCCAGGTGATGAGTCAGATTGACAACCTGATGAATAACGACAATCGTCCATATTTCAATGCGGCTATGTATTACCTGGATAACAATAAAGATCTTACGAAAGCTTTGCAGTGGTTCGATAAAGCCATCGAACAAAATCCAAAAGCTTTCTGGGTCTACCATCAGAAAGCAAATACGTTGGCAAAACTCGGTAAGAAGCAGGATGCGATTACAACTGCAAGAAAGTCCATAGAACTGGCCAAGGAAGCTAAGAATGATGATTATGTCGCCTTGAATGAAAAACTGATTTCTTCATTGAATAAGAATTAAGGCGGATTATCCTTATAAAAATCAGAGCCTAACTCTTAGGCTCTTTTTTTATGCATCAAAGTGAAAAATACTTTTTAGTCAATGTAAGATGCCGCCGATTGATTGTTGGTTTTTTTCCTGATGGAAAGAATAAAGCGAAGGAAAGCTGATTCGTTTCGAAAAAAGGCTGTGAAAAAAACTGTTCAGCATTCAGAAATACATTTTTTTAAACTACGGTTTTCTTAAGACTACCGTAGTTGTGAATTACGTCTTTCGCAGATTACCATGCGGTATTCTGGTAATGCAATGCGTATTTTTCTTACTTGAGTTTTGATTTATTTTTCTTATTGCAAGGTTTTTATAACCTCGCCTCTCTTTTTAAAGAACAACTGAAAAAGGTAAGCAAGCCCCATCACACCGAGGGCACCAATCACATTTAACCATAAAAACCCAATTGTGGCAGCAGCCAGAAGGAAATCATTCAGCAAAGAAGGTAAAATTTTCAATCCGGGGAATTTTTCTAATATCCACGGCCAGAAAAAAGAAAGAAGAATATAACATTGCACAATGGTGGCACTCAGGAAGACTGCACTTGCGCCGACCTTCCTGATATAAAAAGCTGTAAGGAATATTCCAAGTATAACGCCATAAAAAAGGGATCCCAAAACATTTACGGCTTCAATGAGACTATTACCAATATTATAAGCGAACTGAGCAACGACGATGCAGAATATTCCCCAAATCAAAGTATAGATTTTAGACAGCCGGTATTCTTTTTCCGGGTCGAGCGGAACTTTTGAAAACCGTTTATGAAAGTCGACAATCGTGCAGGAAGCAAGGGAATTGAGTGCAGCTGCGATCGAGCCCCAGGCTGCGAGAAAGATAATGGCGATCAGCAAACCAACCAAACCTTTTGGTAGATAATCAACTACGAACCGTAAAAAGATATAGTTGGTATCGTTTGCATCTCCTTTTATTTCGGGTTTTGATATCAGCGCTTTAACTTTTGTTCTTATTGAATCGGAACTACGTTGAAGTACCTGCAATGTATTTCCAGCCAATTGTTCAGTCTGCTTATCTTTCCCAATTGCAGCAGTAAATTCCTTCACTGCACTATTTCGCGCATCTGCAATAACGTCGTATTGCTTTTGAAGGACTTTCAGCGAATCGCTGTAACGGCTGTTCGAAACTTTTTGCAGCTGGGTCTCATTAAAAAAGACCGGAGCCTGATTAAATTGATAGAAAGTAAATACAAGAGCACCCGCAAGCAGTATCAGGAATTGCATAGGCACTTTTACCAGACCATTCAGTAACAATCCCAGCTTACTTTCTTTATCAGATTTTGCTGTCAGATACCTGCCAACCTGCGATTGATCTGTGCCGAAGTAAGAAAGTGCCAGGAAAAAGCCACCGATCAGTCCGCTCCAGATATTATACCTGTCCTTCCAGTCAAATCCATTTGGAGTATTGCCGCTGGTAAATACATTTAATTTTCCCAATCTGCCACTAACATGCAATGCGTCGGAAAATCCAACATCCGCAGGAAGCAACTTCACGACCATATACCCGGCGAGGAACATGCCGGTAAAAATTATTATCATTTGTAATTGCTGGGTATAGGCTACTGCTCGCGCACCTCCGGTAACGGTATAAATGATGAGCAATCCTCCCATGAAAATATTCGTCCAGAAAATATCCCATCCGAGTAATGCGGCAAGAATGATTGAAGGTGCGGCGACACTAATGCCGGTAGATACGCCCCGTGAAAGCAGGAAAAGGAAAGATGTAAGCGTTCTTGTTTTTAGATCGAAACGGTTTTCAAGAAATTCATAGGCGGTAAAAATTTTCAATCTGTGAAATACCGGAACAAAAGTGATGCACAGCACCACCATAGCCAGTGGTAAACCGAAATAATATTGAACAAACCGCATACCATCGGTATATGCCTGCCCCGGGCCTGAAAGAAAGGTAATGGCACTTGCCTGAGTTCCCATAATACTCAGCAAAACGAGATACCAGGGCATTGTACGGTTACTTAGAAAATAACCTTCCAGATTTCTGGACGTTTTACTTTTATAAACGCCGTATGAAATAATCAACAATAACGTCAGCACCAAAACGATCCAATCTGTGGAGCTGAAAGTTGTCATTGATAATATTTTGTAAAAAAATAAAAGAAAACGATCAACAAAATCAGCGTAACTATTACCAGCACATACCAGATTTTCCAGCTTTTGAAAACAGGGACTTCCTCATCGCTTTCATTCATATTATCTTTTTTTAAGCATCCCCATAATGAGCAGACCCAGTACAATACCAATAACCAGCCCTATCGACACTTTTTTAATGACCATCCCCAATACCAATCCCAAAACAATTGAAATAATCAA
>DATLDA010000199.1:0-13781 GCA_035526135.1 Flavitalea sp. | reverse complement strand
CCTTCTTTTGTCTGGGCTGAAAAGTATTCCAGCAACGCGTCACGAAAAAGGTAACCGACATCCTGTCGAGGCAATGCGGATAGCATAGATGCGTTATCTCCACCATTCGCAACATAATCGAGTGTGGCTATTGTATATGTTTTTGCGGTATCAAGAAGATTGCCCTGAATAAAAACAGAAGTGGCTACTTTATCCCTGATTTCCATACGAACACCCGCGACAGGCCATCCACCTCGTCCGGCAACGAGGTTTAGAAATTCCTGAAGCTGATTTCCTTTTATCGACAGCAACACGATCAGATTGTCGAAAGGAGACAATTCATATACTTTTCCTTTCGTGAGAGGACCGGATGGAATTTGTGTCAGTCTCATCCCTCCGTAATTGACAAAAGCCGCATCCACTTTTGTTTGAAATTTTTTTTCTGCCATATGTATCAATGCGTCTGCCACCACGTTATTCAAACTTCCTTCCGGTTGCTTCTTGTCAAGTGATGATTCCACCTGTGCAATCACATCATTCATACTTTTGTTGACACTGTCTGAATATGGTTGGACAAGACGGCGAACCATACTGTCGGGCGGAAGCGTTGCAGTGATACGATAGTCCTCAAAGTCTACTGATTGTGGCTGGTAAAAAGTTTTACAGGAAGTGAGAATGAAGCCGGCGACGAGAAAAACACAGATAAAAAAACGTCGCTTCATATGGGTAACCTTTGGGGTAAATTGAAGATACAGATATTTCGAAATGTTCACGAGAGATAAAAATGGTTTTGCGTTTTTGTTGACCCAAATAAACTTTCTTCTAAGGAACCATAGTTGTTTTACCTTATAAATGGAATTATTCCAAAAAGATTTCAAAAAAGAATCTATTACAAAAATTTTTGTGATGGATTTTTTGTATGAAGATTTTCATTTTAGATTATGTAAATCGTACAGAAGGCTTGTTATCATAGGATTTGTGTTTAAAATAATTTTGCTTTTTCAAAAGCCAAAGTTTTTCTTTGCATAGCTAAAACAACTGCCATGCAAAAACTGCTGAATATTATCCCGGTCTTAATACTTCTCTCGTCCACTGTCTCAGCACAGTCAAGAGTGGGAATCAAAGCGGGTATCAGCCATGCGAACGTGTACGCAAACAATGACCCTACAAAGAATTTTCTCAGAGCAAGAACAAGTGCAATGGCTGGAGTTTCCGTTGAATTATTTGCAACCTCTCGTTTTTCTGTTCAACCGGAATTGAATTACTCCTACCAGGTAGCTTCTGAAACATTTAATTACAGCCTCCTGACCTGGAGCTATGTTCAGATACCCATTCTGGCCAAATTTTACCTTCCGGACAATAGCTTTAATTTATATGTTGGTCCACAACTTGGATTTTTGTCCAAAGCGAATCAAAAATTACATGGAGTCAAAACAAATCTAAAGAATCAATTACAGCAAACTGATTTTGGTGGTGTGGCTGGTGTTGGATATGCCTTTAAGAGAGGATTAACACTTGACGTCAGAGGTTATCATGGTGCGGTAAATGTATTCAAAAGCGAATTTGACCAGGGTGTGAGAACAAGAAATGTTTTGTTTACACTTGCATTGGGTTATGTGTTCGGTGCAAAAAAATAATATTTCAGGTTTCCGGAAAACAAAGAGGGAATTTTACGATTCCCTTTTTTTATTGAAGGTTTTTAGGTTAACTCCCTGACGCCATGCAACAACAATTTTCAATAAGACTGCTTCCATCAGAAGCGGCCAGCGAATCCACTTTACGCCGCACTGCCGCTTCACATGCCGGAGTAGATGAGCAATCAATCACGGGAGTTAAAATATTGAAACGCTCGATAGATGCAAGAGGAAAACAACCCTGGGTAAATTTAACCCTCCGGGTGGCTATCAATGAACCTCTTCGTCAGTTTGAGTCGCACATCTGGCAACCCAAAAAAATATCACGGAATTCCAGACAGGTACTTATCGCAGGCGCCGGCCCGGCGGGACTATTTTCCGCATTAAAATTAATTGAAGCAGGCATTCGCCCGATCATCATTGAACGTGGTAAAGACGTAAAAGCACGCCGGAGAGATCTCGCACGTTTGAATAAGGAAGGTGTTATCAATCCTGACAGTAATTACTGCTTTGGCGAGGGTGGCGCAGGTACATACAGCGATGGGAAATTATACACAAGAAGCAAGCGAGGAAATATTTCGCGAATACTCCACCTTTTTGCTCAGTTCGGTGCAGACGAAAGCATTTTATATGACACGCATCCGCATATCGGCACCAATAAATTACCTCAGATCATTACGTCCATCCGTGAAGCAATTTTTGCAGCCGGTGGAGAATTTTTATTCGATAAAAAGGTTACAGACTTTATTATTGAAGGAGAAACGTTGAAAGGAATACGCACATTTTCCGGCGAAAGCATAACCGGTGATGCCGTGATTCTCGCCACCGGCCATTCCGCCCGCGACATTTTCAAAATGTTGTATGATAGGAAAATTGAAATCAACTTCAAGCCATTTGCCTTAGGTGTTCGAATCGAACATCCACAGGAACTGATCGATCAAATTCAATATCATCAACCGGAAAGGAACGAATTTCTTCCGCCGGCATCTTATTCATTGGTACAACAGGTAGATGACCACGGTGTCTTTTCTTTTTGCATGTGTCCCGGAGGCATCATAGCACCTGCCGCTACCTGCGAAAATGAAGTGGTGATCAATGGATGGTCGCCTTCCAAAAGAAATAATCCTTATGCAAATTCCGGAATGGTCGTTACCGTCAGTGAAGAAGATGTATCGAAGGTCTTTAAGCAGACAGGGCCACTGGCTGGGATGAATTTTCAACAGGCCATCGAAAAAAAAGCATATGAGGCAGGTGGCGGTAAATTTATTGCGCCTGCGCAACGAATGATTGATTTCATCGATAACAAATATTCTTCCTCACTTCCTTCCTCTTCATATATTCCGGGAATAAATTCCGCGCTGCTTTCAGAAATACTTCCCGATTTCATTTATCAGTCGCTTCGAAAGGCATTTCATTCTTTTGGAAATAAAATGAAAGGATTCACCACCAACGATGCCGTTGTGGTAGGGGTTGAATCACGAACATCATCTCCGGTGAGAATTCCACGCGATCCGGTCTCTTTACAACACAGCCGGTTGAAACAACTTTATCCCTGCGGTGAAGGTGCTGGATATGCAGGTGGTATTGTAAGTGCTGCCATAGATGGTGAACGGGTTGCCGAAAAGGCGATACAAGTTCTTAATTCATGATTCATCGTACTTAGTTGATTGTTTCTACTTTCTTTATGACTATATCCCATTCATTGTATATTTTAGAGCCCTGAGCCCGAACTAACAACCCAGAACTAAGAACTATAATGAACATCCTCGAAGTAAATCATCTCAAGAAATACTATGCAACTCAGAAAGCGGTGGATGACATCAGCTTTTCGTTAACACCCGGAAGTATATTTGGATTGCTGGGCCCCAATGGTGCCGGGAAAACAACCCTTATCCGAATGATCACCGGTATCTTCTTTCCCGACGAAGGGGAAATTATCTTCAACGGAAAGAAATTCGATCCGGTAAATGACGTGGTGAAAATCGGCTATATGCCCGAGGAAAGAGGTTTGTACAAAAAAATGAAGATCGGCGAACAGGCTGTTTACCTCGCTCAATTGAAAGGATTATCGAAATCCCGCGCCATGGAAAAGGTAAAGGAATGGTTTGTGAAATTTGAAATGCAAAGCTGGTGGAATAAAAAAGTGGAAGATTTGAGCAAGGGGATGGGACAAAAACTTCAATTCGTTATTACAGTTCTCCATGAACCGTCTCTGATTATTCTTGATGAACCCTTCAGCGGCCTCGATCCTGTAAACACTAATTTAATAAAGGAAGAAATTTATCAGCTTGCTAAAAGAGGTAGTAGTGTCATCTTCAGCACGCACCGGATGGAGCAGGTGGAAGAAATCTGCAATCATATCATTTTGGTAAATAAAGGAAGAAAGATTCTGGATGGAACCGTGAACGGGGTGAAACAGCAATTCAAAGAAAATCTTTATACAGTTACCCTGGAAGAAGTACCGCGCGACCTTGCAGCACCTTCTTTCGAACTGATCGGACGTGAAGGACAAAAACTTGTTATCAAAATACGCGAAGGTTACCGGCCGAATGATGTGTTACAAGACCTTATCAGTCGAAAGGCGGCGATCACACGGTTCAATGAAGTATTACCCTCATTGAATGATATTTTCATCAAGCTGGTAGAAGGCACTCCACTAACCCGCCAATTTCAAAACGTCACTGCTTAACTGCTTCTATGAATAAGATCGGTCTCGTCATACAACGTGAATACCTTTCGAGGGTAAAGAAAAAATCTTTTCTTCTTACTACGATCCTGGTCCCCATAATTATTATTGGATTCTATGCTGCGATCATCGCGATTTCCATCAGCGATAGTGGAGACAAAGTAAAAGTAGCTGTAGTGGACCAACAGGGTCTGTTTGGAGGGAACATTGAAAAGGCAAAAAACGATCCTTCCGATTATGTATTGATAAGTGGCGAAACGGAACAATCGTATAAATCGAAATACAAGGACAAGGGATATGACTATTTCCTTTTCATACCCAAAATCGATATTACCCAACCCAAAGGAATCAAGTTGCACAGTCCGTCCGCGATCAGTCTCGGAGTAAAAAATAAAATCGAAAATACGGTTGACAAGATCATCGAGGAGCAACGATTGAAAGCGGCAAATATCAATGCAGAACAATATAGAGCCATCAATTCTGATATTTCCATCGACAATACCATCGATTCGGGAGACAAGGAAAAGAAAAGCGTCGCAGGTGTAGCGTATGCAGTTTCTTTCGCCTGCGGCATTCTTATTTATATGATCCTCCTGATCTATGGAACTATGGTAATGCGCGGTGTTATGGAGGAAAAAACAAGCAGAATAGCCGAAGTGGTTATCAGTTCAGTGAAGCCATTTCAATTGATGATGGGAAAGATCATCGGGATCGGCGCTGTTGGCATCACGCAATTCCTGATCTGGATCCTCTTGATGCTCGTTTTACAGACCATTCTCCCTGCGATTTTCCCTGCACTTTCACAACAAATGACGGATCAGTCAGCTGTTACAGGAGCTGCCGCTGCCGGACCCAATATGTTTGCTACTGTAACTGAAGGTTTGCGGTCACTCCCGATCGGACTGATTCTTTTTTGTTTTTTATTTTATTTTATCGGTGGTTACCTGCTGTATGCTTCGATGTTTGCAGCTATCGGAAGTGTGGTAAGTGAAGACCAGCAGGAAGCGCAACAACTTGTATTTCCAGTTATGATGCCGATCATTCTATCCTTTGTCATTATGGTCAAAGCGATTGATGAACCCAATAGCAGCCTTGCGATCTTCGGCAGTCTTTTCCCCCTCACTTCTCCAATCGTTATGATGGGACGCATTACCTATGAAGTTCCCTGGTGGCAGCTGGTCACTTCTATGGCACTTCTCGTTCTGGGATTTATCTTTTTCACCTGGCTTACTGCAAAAATTTATCGTACCGGAATTTTATTGTACGGAAAAAGGGTAACCTGGAAAGAGATGTTGAAGTGGGCATTCAGGAAAGCATAGGCACTTTCTTAGTTTTTAGTTCTTAGTTCTTAGTTCGTCGATACATTTTTCCTATTTCATTCTGTTATTATATGAAATACGTTTTTTTCTTTTTTTCAATTCATGCTTTTTTGAGTGCATCGTCACAAACAATTATTCAGAAAGATGTGGAGATAGAAAAAATGGTTCAGGAAGTGAATGCTGACACCATGCGTGCCTACATCAATAAGCTGGTGAGTTTCGGGACCCGTCATACACTTAGCACTACCAGTGATCGAAACAAAGGAATCGGTGCTGCACGCGATTGGATCACGCAGAAATTCCGCGATTTTGCTGCTAAAAGTAACGGTCGGATGACGGCGGAACTTGACAAATGGAAACTCGCACCGGATAACCGTCGAATCAACGTCGAAGCCGATATGGGCAATCCAATGGCAATACTCAGAGGTACTGATCCTGCAGATACCCGGATTTTTATTATATCAGGACATCTGGACAGCCGGGTAACAAATGTTCAGAATATTACTGCAGATGCACCGGGAGCCAATGATGATGGAAGCGGAACTGCTGCTGTAATGGAATGTGCACGGGTGATGAGCAGGTACAATTTTCCGGCAACAATTATTTTCGCGGCGCTTAGCGGAGAAGAACAAGGTTTATTTGGTGGAGAAAGACTCGCCCAACGGGCAAAAGACAGCTCCTGGAATATAGCGGGTGTGCTGAACAATGATATTATGGGCAGTAATCATTCGAATGAAACCAACATCATTGATAATACACGATTGAGGGTATTCAGCGAGGGGCTTCCTGCCTTTGATATCGACAAGAAAGCAACAAATATCCGACAACTGGGACTTGAAAATGATGGAAGCAGCCGGCAACTGGCCAGGTATGTCAAAGAGATCGGAGAACGATATGTATCAAATCTCGAAGTTGTATTGGTGTACAGGAACGACCGATTTTTACGCGGCGGTGATCATACACCTTTTGTACAAAGAGGATTTGCAGCGGTCCGTCTTACGGAAATGAACGAAAATTATAACCATCAGCATCAGGACCTTCGCACGGAGAACGGAGTTCGCTATGGAGACCTGGCTGAGTTCATGGACTTTGAATACCTCAAAAAGAATACGGCAGTTAACCTGGCCACATTGGCCAACCTTGCAAAATCTCCGCTATCACCGGAAGAAGTAAAAATAGATGTCAGCGGGCTCAACAATTCCACTTTTCTCAACTGGAAGGCCGTACCAAAAGCAAAGGGATATTTCATTCTGATGCGAGAGACGAACCAGTCGCAATGGCAAAAGAAAATTTATACAACAAACACTTCCATGCGATTACCATATTCCAAAGACAATTATTTCTTTGCCGTACAGTCTGTGAGCAATGATGGCAATGAAAGTCTGCCGATAGTACCCGGCGTAGGTCGCTGATTTCTCATTATAATACCGTTGACCATTAAAAAATATTTAACAGCCCCGGTTTTGTAACATTTTACGAAGTTCCTCGTATATTTATACGAAGGAAGTCGTATACATTCACAATGCAAATCATCAGCCATGAAGATTGAACACAAAAAACTCAGATGGGTTGTTGCCGCTATAGCTTGCGGGTCCATCATCACACTGCTTGCATGGGCGGGAAACCCTCAGCAGAAAAAACCATTCGAAGACCAAAAGACAGACACGGTTCCAAAAAAAAATGAAAGGTCATCCCGCCGTGACCTTGACAGGGAACTGCGGCAGCTGGAAGACGCACGCGATCAATTGGAAGAATTGAAGGATAAGGACTGGAATAAAATCCATCGTGATCTGGAATCGGCTCTGAAAAACCTTGACGTTGAGAAAATAAGGATGGATGCAGAGAAAGCTGTCCGTGATATTGATTTTGAAAAGATCCAACGTGATATTGAGACTTCTATCAGCAAAATTGACTTTGATAAAATTCAGAAAGAGATAGATAAAGCCCTCGACCTGGCCAGTGATAAGATTGATAAGATCGACGTGGAAAAATTAAAAGCAGAACTGAAAAAAGCACGAGCAGATGTACGGGAGGAATTTAATTCAGACGAATTCAAAAAAAATCTGGAAGAAATAAAGAAGATCGATCTCAGTGAAGTGAAGAAAGAGATGGAAGAAGCCAGAAAAGAACTGGGAAAAACAAAATCTGAACTGGAGAGCGAACTTCCCGGAATCAAAAAAGAATTAGAGAAGGCAAAAATAGAAATTGAGGAGGCACGTAAAGAACTGAAATCATACCAGGAAATGATCTATGAAATGGAGAACGAAGGTTTGCTCGATACAGAAAATGATTATAGTATCCGCTTCAGGAATGACGAACTATTCATTAACGGCAAAAAACAAAATGAGGAGATTACTTCCAAATACAGGAAATATTTCAGAAAAGATGTGATGATTGAAAAAACAGATGGTGATATGAAGATCAATCATTCGGACAAATACAGGGACTTGTAAAGTGCAAATCAGGGCCGTTCCCGGCTGCTGTCTATATACGCTGTAACAAAAAGCGATGGATCCCCATCGCTTTTTCATTTCATCACATCGTCCGGGTTATAAAAAGGCATCCGAAAGTTGAGACGGCTTGTTTCAATACGCATAAAAAAGGCGATGTAATTTCCATCGCCTGCCTATTAAATTTTTTACGTTTTGATTATTCGCCATCCATCATACGAAGAAGGGGGTGAAATACTTCGTCGTCTCCTTCTACTTTCATATCAAAATTCATTTTAATACTCATCCCTTCTTTCAATACAACGCCTTCTTTTTTGAATGTTTTGTACCCCTTTTTTTCCAAAATGATCGTTACTTCACCGGCACATATTTGTGGGATTTTGAAATTCCCGGAAGCATCTGTAATTACTTCTTTCTCGCCTTTAGCACAGGAAATAGAAACAGTTACGCCCTGAACCGGTTTCTTGGTACTGGCATCTGCTACACTACCCAGAACGGCAGGCTCGCTTTTTCCGTCTTTTCCGTTTTTAGCTTGTACAAAAAGTGATAAGGGGACCAGTGCCGTCAGCAGAAACAGTTTTCGAAATCTCATAAAAGCGTATTTATAGTATTGATCAGCAGAACACACTACATCATAATTAAGGACATTAGGAGTTACCCGAATGTTGCATAATGTGTCGGAAAGGTAATTACTATTTTGTAAAGGCTGCACAGCCGTACAAGGAAAATGAATGAAACTTATCATGATTCGCCCAGGTCAATTTCCGTATTATCGCCGATATTGAGACTTCGGCTTTCCCCTTTTACTTCGGTATCACTGCCAATAAGAGACTGTGTGAGCACTATATCAAAGAGATCCGCAAAAGAACCGATGATCGAATCTTTAATAATAGAATAGTTGATAGTCGTTTTTTCGCCTATGGTTACATTCGGTCCTATGATTGAATTTTTGATATCACATCCGGGGGCGATGCTCACAGGTGGAATCACAATGGTATTTTCAAAGTGGTGTTCAGGAGAGATCACCCCTCCGAATTTTTTAAGCAATGTGGCATTGGAGGCCAGCAGGGTTTCCTTTTTTCCGCAGTTGAACCAATTCTGAACTTTAAATGATTGAAACTTCGCTCCATCGCGGATCATACATTCGATGGCATCGGTGATGCTGAATTCACCGCGGCTCATTACGTGATTACGAATATTTTCCTCGAGGCAATTGAAAAGCAGGTTTGTCTCTTTTATCAGATAAATGCCTACCAGGGCCATATTTGATTTCGGGATTTGTGGTTTCTCGACCACACGTATAATATAGCCATCGTCTCCGATTTCGGCAACCCCAAAATCCCTGGGATCATCCACACGCTTCACACCCAACACCGAATGTGGTTTATTTAATACTTCTTCCACGTCATATTCGGCAATGGTATCACCCAGCACGATAAAAATTTCCTGATCTCCCACCAGCTCCCGCGTGAGTTGAATGGCATGACCAATTCCCTGTCTTTCGCCCTGATGTACAAAATCAGCTTTCAGGTCAGGGTATTTTTCCTGAACATAATCCTGGATTTTATCACCGAGGTAACCTACAATAAAAATGAATTCACTGATACCTGCATCTCGTAGCTGGTCCACGATGATACTGAGGATTGTTTTACCTGCCAGCGGAATCAGTGCTTTGGGCTGTGTATAAGTGTGGGGTCGCAGCTTGGTTCCGGCGCCAGCTACGGGAATAATTGCTTTCATTGAAATTCAAATTTGACACGCACTCTTCCTGCAGTCTGAAGTTTCTACACGCACAATACATCAGGGTGTATAAAAAGCCTATCAAAAAGCGTGTGAAAATAGGAAATTTTCATTTGAAATATTGGTGCAAATATAGGCGTCCGGGTTCGTCGGGCTTACAAATAAATTTTCGTCTGATCTCTTGCCTGCAGCTTCATTCAATTACTTTTGCGCTATGGGAACACCACAAGTCAATCCTTCCTCCTCTACCAGGCAGGAATCCCCGACAAAAAAGTCCGGCATCAAAAGAGATCACGAGATCTTCAACCTCATTCAACAGGAACTCGAAAGACAACGCCGTGGAATTGAATTGATTGCTTCCGAAAATTTTACTTCTCTTCAGGTGATCCAGGCAACCGGCAACGTGATGACAAATAAATATGCGGAGGGTTACCCCGGTCGTCGTTACTATGCAGGATGTGAAATCGTAGATCAGTCTGAGCAAATAGCCATCGACAGAATAAAGAAGGTCTTTAACTGTGAGTATGCGAACGTTCAGCCACATTCCGGCGCGCAGGCGAATGCAGCCGCCATGCTTGCCATTCTCCAGCCAGGAGATAAAATTCTTGGACTCGACCTGAGCATGGGCGGGCATCTGACACACGGTTCCGGAGTGAATTTTTCCGGAAAGTTGTACCAACCTCATTTTTACGGAGTGAAAAAGGAAGATGGTCTGGTGGATTATGATCTGATGGAAAAAACGGCTCAGGAACAAAAACCAAAACTGATTATATGTGGTGCCTCCGCTTATAGCAGGGATTGGGATTACGCACGTATACGCTCTATCGCTGATTCTGTCAATGCATTTGTACTATGTGACATGGCGCATCCGGCGGGTTTAATTGCAAAAGGACTGCTTTCTTCTCCTTTCGAACATTGTCATATTGTAACTTCTACTACGCATAAAACACTGCGCGGACCAAGAGGCGGATTAATTTTAATGAAGAACGATTTCGAGAATCCATTTGGTCAGAAGGATGTGAAAGGGAATATGCGTATGATGAGCAACCTGCTCGATATGGCAGTGTTCCCCGGGACGCAGGGCGGACCTTTACAACATGTGATCGCGGCGAAAGCTGTTGCTTTTGGTGAATTGCTTTCAGATGAATTCACACAGTATGCGAAAGCTATGTTGTTAAATGCGCAGGCGATGGCGAAAGCATTTTCATCCAGAGGTTATCATATTGTTTCCGGCGGCACAGACAATCACCTCATGCTGATCGATCTGCGAAATAAAAATATCAGTGGTAAAAAAGCTGAACAGGCTCTTGTTACGGCCGATATCACACTCAATAAAAATATGGTTCCTTTTGATGATAAGTCGGCATTCGTTACTTCCGGAATTCGTGTCGGTGTTCCGGCGATCACCACGCGGGGTATGAACGAATCACACATGGAACAGATAGTAGAATTTATTGACAATGCCCTGAAAAAGGCGGAAGATGAAAAGTATTTGCATGGAATGGCAAAGGAAGTAAACAAATTGATGCAGGAATTTCCACTCTACCCGGAACTGGGCTGATTAACAGATTAAAAATATAATATGATACAAAGGATACAATCGATCTGGCTTTTTTTAGCCGCTGTTTGCGCTTTCGTTGCTTATCTGCTTGCGTTATATGTAGGCAAAATTGCAGACAACACCGAAAAGCCTTTATTAATGGGAGAAAATTTAGGCTTGGTGGTAATCCTCATTGGCACCGGCCTATTGGCATTAGTGACCATATTTTTATATAAAAATCGAAAACTTCAATTCCGGTTATCAGTACTCGGCGCTTTACTCTCCATAGGTATCATTGCACTGGAATATTTCTTTGTCGAGAGTTTCAAAAAACAATACCAGATCGTTTCCGGTACTTATCAATTAGGTGCACTGCTGCCGATTCTGATGGTATTGCTTTTCATTTTCGCCTGCCGTGGAATGTACCGCGATGAAAAACTGGTGAAAAGTGTAGACAGGCTGAGGTAAACGAAAAATTAAAAAGTAAAAAGTAAAAAATTTTGAGAGTGTCAGGGTGCTGCTTTTTTGAATTTTGAATTTTTAATTCACAAGAACCTGCCTGTATGACTAGCTTTCAGGCCCTTTAATCCTTTAGGTACACCGGTATATACGACGTTGCCGCCGGCATCACCCGCTTCAGGACCCAATTCAATTACCCAGTCAGCGCTTTTTATCACGTCTGTGTTGTGTTCTATAACAAGAATGGAATGTCCCTGTTCTATCAGGGCATGAAACGATGCCAGCAATTTTTTGATATCATTGAAATGAAGTCCGGTCGTGGGCTCATCGAAAATGAAAAGAATATGTCCCTGCGCTTTGCCTTTCCCCAGAAAGGATGCAAGTTTAACACGCTGGGCTTCTCCCCCGGATAAAGTATCGGAAGACTGACCAAGCTTGATATAACCCAGTCCGACACTACTGAGTGGATTTATTCGCTGAATAATTTCCTTTTCTTTCGCGAAGAATTCGAGCGCTTCTTCCACACTTAGTTCAAGAATTTCATAGATGTTCTTTCCATTATAATTTACTTCAAGGACTTCTTCCTTGAATCTTTTTCCACCACATACTTCACAAGTAAGATGAACATCTGCCAGAAACTGCATTTCAACAACCTGTTCTCCTTCCCCCTTACATGTATCGCAACGGCCACCGTCTACGTTGAATGAAAAATGCTTAGGGAGGAAGCCACGCATTTTACTTAATGGTTGTTTCGAATAGAGGTCACGGATTTCATCATATGCTTTGATATAAGTCACTGGATTACTTCTTGAAGATTTACCGATCGGATTCTGGTCGATCATTTCTACCTGAGAAACCTGGTCGGTATCGCCACTCAGTCCGGCATGTAATCCGGCTTTATCAATAAATTCACCTTTCAGTTTTTTGAGTGCCGGATGCAATACCTGCTTCACAAGTGTTGTTTTACCGCTTCCGCTCACACCGCTTATTACACATAAAATATTCAGCGGAAATTCGACCGTGATATTTTTCAGATTATTCTGCCTGGCACCTTCCAACACCAGTGACCTGTTCCACTTACGTGTCAACGCAGGAGGATCAATTGTCAATTGTTTGCTGAGATATTTCCCGGTCAGACTCGCAGGATTTGCAATAAGTACATCGTAATTACCAAAGGCAACCACTTCTCCTCCGAGATGAGAGGCTAATGGCCCCATATCAATTATATAATCAGCTTCACGCATCATCATCTCATCATGTTCCACTACGATTACCGTATTACCGAGGTCACGCAGTTCTTTTAAAACCCGGATCAGTTTTTCTGTATCTCTTGAATGCAAGCCTATGGATGGTTCATCCAGGATATATAAAGAGTTTGTGAGATTGCTGCCGAGAGACCGCGTCAACTGGATGCGCTGACTTTCACCTCCGCTAAGCGAATTTGCCAACCGGTTCAACGTAAGATATCCCAGACCGACGTCCAGTAAAGTGCGAAGCCGGTGTTCGATTTCGACAAGCATTCTTTTTCCAACCTGTTTTTCGAAATCAGACAAATGAAGTTTAGCAAACCAGGGTAATAAATCCTGCACGGGTAATTCACACAGTTCGCCAATATGTTTATCACCGACCTTTACATATAATGCTTCTTTTCGTAACCGGTACCCCCCACAATCAGTGCATGTTGTTCTTCCTCTGTAACGGGAAAGCAAAACGCGATATTGAACTTTATACAGGTTCTGTTCCACTTCTTTGAAAAAGTCATCAATGCCATAGGCATGCGTGTTCCCGTGCCACAAAGTTTCATACTGTTCCTTTGTAAGATCCATTATTGGTTTATGAACAGGGAAATCAAATTTTCGTGCATCGCGTATGAATGCTTCGCGCCACTTGCCGAGTTTTTCACCTTTCCATGGTGCTACTGCTCCTTCGTATACGCTAAGTCTTTTGTCTGGAATCACCAGGTCATGATCAATT
>DATLDA010000186.1:0-4109 GCA_035526135.1 Flavitalea sp. | reverse complement strand
ATAGTAGTACCTTTGCGCAAAATTTTTTTATTTTATGATGACATTTGAAGGGTTGGGATTGGAGCCTAAACTGGTGCAGGCAACTGATGCGCTTGGTTACACGCAACCTACCCCCATTCAGGAACAGGCAATCCCTGTATTACTCAGTGGTACAAAAGATCTTGTAGGTCTGGCCCAGACAGGAACGGGTAAAACTGCAGCGTTCGGCCTTCCATTATTGCAATTAATCGAAGAGGCAAATAAATATCCGCAGGCATTGGTAGTTTGTCCAACCCGCGAGCTTTGCATACAGATCGTAAATGAAGTAGAGCAATTTAAAAAGTTTCTTACCGGAATGCATGTGGTGGCAGTATATGGTGGTACACCTATAGGAGCACAGATAAGAGATCTGAAAAGAGGTGTCCAGATTGTGGTGGCAACGCCCGGCCGATTGATTGATCTGATCGAAAGAAAGGCAATAGAACTCGAACGTATAAAATATGTTGTACTGGATGAAGCGGATGAAATGCTGAATATGGGATTCCAGGATGATATTGAATTTATATTGAAGAACACTCCCAACCGCGAAGCCACCTGGTTGTTCAGCGCTACTATGCCACCGGAAATCCGACGTGTGAGCAAAAAGTATATGAAACAACCGGTCGAAATCACCGTGGGCAAAATGAATACGGCAAATATCAATGTGGATCATCAGTATTATGTATGCAGCGCCCAGCACCGCTATGAAACACTAAAGCGTATCATTGATTTTAACCCCGGCATATATGGAATAGTTTTCACCCGCACCAAAGCGGATGCACAACATATTGCCGAAAAGTTGACACGTGAAGGATACGATATTGATGCGTTGCATGGTGATCTGACGCAACAACAAAGAGACAAGGTGATGGGGGAGTTCCGGGAAACTACCTTGCAAATTCTCATTGCGACAGACGTTGCCGCGCGGGGAATTGATGTGCAGGGTATCACGCATGTTATCAATTACGAATTACCCGATGACGTCGAAGTTTATACGCATCGCAGCGGACGTACAGGACGTGCAGGAAATACAGGAATTTGTGTTTCGCTTCTCCATAGCCGTGAGATCGGCAAACTTCGTCAGATCGAACGGATGGTGCAGGTGCCTTTCCACAAACTTGAAATTCCTACAGGTAAAGATGTGTGCAGAAAACAATTCTTCTCTTTCATGGATAAATTACTGCAGGCTGATATCAGTCATGGTAATTATGAAACCTATGTGCCATTTCTTGAAGAAAAATTTGCGAGCGTATCCAAAGAAGAAGTATTAAAGAGAGTTGCCGCCACTGAATTTGACAGGTTCCTCAAATATTATGAGAATGCAGAAGATCTGAATGTCAGAGAACGTCACCGTGATTTCAAAGACAAAGGAACATTTGTTGACATCGGGAACCGCGATGCCGGCAGAAGACGGGACACAAGAGGCCGGGAATTTGGTGGAACGAATGGAGATTATGCAAAATTATTCGTGAATCTCGGGACAAAGGACGGCTTTTACAAAGCTAGCTTTCTGCAATTTATTCTAGACATGAGTGATCTGCCGAAAGAAGTGCTCGGAAGAATTGATATGAAAGAAATGAACAGCTGGATCGAAATAGATAAAGCGGCTGCCACAAAAATGATTCGTGCTATTGATGGTAAGAACTATAAAGGCCGCCGTATAAGAATGAATGATGCAAACAGCCGTTGAATTGTAACAAGCAAATAAAGTGATATGCAAGCGACCGAAACAAAAAACATGAAATCGCTCGTACAGGAAAAATGGATGAAACGTCCATTGATCATTTCCGGGCCATGTAGTGCAGAAACAGAAACTCAGGTGCTGGAAACTGCGAAGCAACTCGCGGCCACCGGTCGTGTTGACATGCTACGTGCGGGTATATGGAAACCCAGAACGCGACCCGGCAGCTTTGAAGGGATCGGAACTAAAGGCCTGCCATGGCTGCAACAGGCAAAGAAAGAAACAGGATTACCTACAACGGTAGAAGTAGCAACCGGCAAACAGGTAGAGGATGCATTACATTTTGATGTGGATGTATTATGGATAGGAGCACGCACAACCGTAAATCCATTCAGCGTTCAGGAAGTTGCAGATGCATTGAGAGGAGTTGACGTACCGGTACTCGTAAAAAATCCAATCAATCCGGACCTGGAATTGTGGACTGGAGCTGTGGAAAGAGTTGCAAAAGCCGGCATAAAACAAATCGGACTTATTCATCGGGGCTTTAGTGCGTATGGAAATACCGAATACAGGAATGCACCCATGTGGCATCTTGTGATAGAAATGAAAAGAAGAAATCCGGACATGATGCTGATTAATGACCCTTCGCATATCTGTGGTCGTCGCGATATCCTCGAAAGTGTCGCGCAAAAAGCAATTGACCTCGATTTCGATGGCCTGATGATCGAGAGCCATATCGATCCTGATCACGCCTGGAGTGATGCCAAACAACAGGTAACGCCCGCCCGTCTTGGTGAGATGTTATCCTCGATTAAATGGCGTCATGAAACAATCACTGAAAAGGAATTCCAGACTGCACTATCTAAATTACGTGAGCAGATCAATCAAATTGATGACGAACTGATGCAATTGCTGGCCCAGCGGATGCGTATTGCAGATAAGATCGGTGAATTTAAAAGAGATAATAACATCACCATTCTCCAGACAAATCGGTGGAATGAAATTCTGGAAAGAGCCTACAGAAAAGGAGAGCAGCTCGGACTTGGAAAAGAATTTATTACTAAATATTACGATGCAGTTCATCTGGAAAGTATCAATCACCAGAATAAGGTGATGAATTCCTGATCATGGAGATGATGCTGAATCCTTTGCGATGAAGAAAATCTCTTATACATTTTCAAGACAAACTACAGATTACTATTTCGACGCCACCTGGCGTGAATTGGACGAGTTAACGACCGGTTATTCTGTCATTTTCATCACTGATGAAAACATTCAACGCCTTCATAGTGATAAATTAAAAGACCGGAAAACAATTATCATTCCTGCTGGCGAAAAACATAAGCAACAAAATACTGCCGACCAGATAATTCTTGAACTCATATCATTTGAAGCCGATAAATCCACATTCATAATCGCAGTCGGCGGTGGAGTGGTTACAGATTTAGCCGGTTATGTAGCTTCTGTTTACCTGCGTGGTGTAAAGTTCGCGTTTGTACCAACTACACTCCTGGCAATGGTAGATGCTTCTAACGGAGGAAAGAATGGAGTGGATGTCGGACAATATAAAAATCTTGTTGGCACCATAAGCCAGCCGCAATTTATATTTTATGATCTTAGTTTTCTTGATACGCTGCCGTTAAAAGAATTTTCGAATGGATGCGCTGAAATGATCAAGCATGGATGCATTCGCGATGCTTCTATTTTTAAATTATTATCTGCATACACACCGGAAAAATTATTGAAAGACCGTCAGGTACTCGGCGGGCTGATAGAAAAGAATGTAGTCTTAAAATCGCAAATTGTACAGGAAGATGAATTTGAAAAAGGGGACAGGGCGCTTTTGAATTTTGGTCATACTGTAGGTCATGCCATAGAAAATGTTTTCAACCTGATGCATGGTGAGGCCATCAGCATTGGTATGGTAGTCGCCTCAAAATTGTCCGAGAAGTTTTTTGACTTTCCCTCCACGGAAACGGAAAAATTGATCGGGACGCTGAAGAATTATCATTTACCGGTTGAAATTCCTGACAACATCAAAGACGCAATTCATGCATTAAAGATGGATAAAAAAAGAACGAACGGAGAAATACGTTTTGTTTTGCTAAAAGAAATTGGTCGTGCAAAAACTTATCAGATCAGTATAATTGAATTGGAAAATATAATCAAAACCATCCGTTGATTGCGATAATACAACCGGGAAACCTGAGAGGTTGCGTTCAGGCGCCTGCGTCAAAAAGTTCAATGCAGAGAGCCTGTGCTGCCGCATTATTGCATAAAGGGAAAACCAAAATATTGAATCCGGGGCATTCCAATGATGATATGGCAGCACTGGATGTCATCTATCAGCTAGGGGCAAATGTTACAAAAGAAACCGCGCTGATAACCGTCCAAAGTAATGGGGTAAAAT
>DATLDA010000165.1:0-10085 GCA_035526135.1 Flavitalea sp. | reverse complement strand
CTGACCCAGAACCCAAAAGGGCTCCTACCAAAGATGGGGATTATATTGATTATGAGGAGGTAAAGTAGCTTTGGGCTTTCAGCTGTCAGCTATCAGCTTTCAGCTGTCCCCTCTTACCCTGCGGGGTAATTTTGTTTCACGCCCGTCCGACCGCGCAGCCGGGCGGGCAAAGACGCAAAGATGCAAAGGAACCTATGTGTACTATGTTTCTATGTTCCTATGTAGTATTCCTTTCCGGTAGATGAGATTCTTCAAAATTGCTTTTTATATAAGGAAAACATCCACGATATCTAGTCCTTTCTGTAAGTAGAAAGTTTGTAATCCCACTGCTTTTGCTCCTTCAATATTATTTTCCGCATCGTCAATGAACAGCGTTTCGCCCGCCGACAGCCGGCTGTCGTTTAATATATATTCAAAAGAAGCGGCATCGGGCTTCCGTAACCCGATCACATGAGAGTAATATACTTTTTCAAACAAATCCTCCAAACTGTAGCCAAACTCGCGGATGAACATTTGTTGAAAAGCCTGCAGGTGGATCGAATTCGTATTACTGAATAAAAACAGCCTGTGCTTTTTTCTTAATCTTTTCAACAATTCAATTCTGGCAGGAGGGAATCGAATAAGCATCGCATTCCACGCTTTGAGTACATCGTCCTTCGTCAGCCGGCTGTTTCCCATTTTATTCAATGCTTCAATAAAGTCATCATCTGATATACGACCAGTTTCCTGGTCTTTGAAAATGGAGGAAGCATGTCCGATCCCAAAGAATTTGCTAAAATCCTTTACGCCTAAATCTTCAAAAGCTTTTTTCGTTTTTGGAATATCAATATCGAGGATCACTCCACCGAGGTCGAAAATAATTGACTGTACACCGGTGAGATCAATTTTATGTTCCATCATTTCACCAACCTGATTTTGATCTCTTTCACATCAGATGAATTTGTGCCAATGTATACAAACACGTCTCCCGCTTCATAATCCCATTTCATATCCTTATCATAGAATTTGAAATCTTCCACCGACAAGTTGAATGAAATTTTTTCTGTAGCACCTTTTGATATGTTGATTTTCTTGAAACCGCGCAATTGTTTTAAAGGCCTCGCCACGCTCGCTACCGGATCCCGGATATACATCTGTACCACTTCTTCTCCATCATAACTTCCATTGTTGCTTACGGATACCGATACGGTTACGGTTCCGGTTTTACCGAGTGTGTTTTTGTCTACTGAAATATCGCTGTACTGGAATGTTGTATAACTCAATCCATAACCGAAAGGATACAAAGGTGTATTTGGAATATCGAGATACTTCGACGAATATTTATTATTCAGGTCCATCGGTCTGCCGGTATTCTTTGCACTATAATAAATAGGAATTTGTCCTACACTTCGTGGAAACGTCATCGTGAGTTTGCCGGATGGATTGTATTCACCATATAATACGCTGCGAATCGCATTTCCCGCCTGTGTTCCACCGAACCAGGTTTCCACAATCGCAGCAACATTATCCTGTTCCCATTGAAGGGTAAGCGGACGTCCGTTCATTAATACGAGGACGACCGGCTTTCCGGTAGCTACCAGCGCCTTCAACAAAACCTGTTGATTCGAAGGAATTCCAATTTCACTTCTGGAGGCAGCCTCGCCACTCATGCCTTGTGATTCTCCCAGTACTGCTACCACAACGTCCGACTGTTGCGCGACCGCAATAGCCTGCTCAATCAGTTGTTGGGGGTTTAATGAATCTTTTGTCAGTTCACCACCATAATTATTTAGTTTCTGCATTAGCACAGGGTCATCTGTAATGTTTGCGCCTTTTGCATAGCGAACTTTAATCCCTCTGACAGAACCCGATCCGACCATTGCGTCACGCACGGATACCGCTCTTTTATAATCTCCTGCAGCACTCCAATTTCCAATCAATTCTTTTTTGTTATCAGCGAGCGGGCCGATCAATGCAACAGAACTATTATTATGCAACGGCAAAACCTTATCATTCTTTAGCAGGACGATCGACCGGCGAGCAGCCTCAAACGATTCTGTATTGTGTTCCGCCGTAAAAATGTTCATCTGTGCGCGCTGCTCACTAACATATTTATATGGATCCTGGAAAAGTCCGAGTATATATTTTGCTTCCAGCACTCTTCTTACCGATGCATCTAATGTGGCCATCGAAACCTTTTTCTCGGCGATTAATTTTTTGAGATGATTGGAATAAATCGCTCCCTGCATATCCATATCGAGGCCGGCATTGAGCGCCAGTGCGCCTGCTTCGCTTTCGTTTGTTATCACACCGTGGTTGATCATTTCATTGATCGAGGTATAATCAGATACCACGAATCCTTTAAAGCCCCATTGTTTTCGTAACAGATCGGTGAGCAGCCATTTGTTTCCGGTTGCGGGGATGCCATCAATTTCATTAAAAGAGCTCATCACGGTAGCAACACCTGCATCTATAGCCGCTTTGTATGGTACGAGGTATGTTTCAAACATGGCCCTGCGACTCATATCCACAGTATTGTAATCACGACCTGCCTCTGCGCCTCCATACAATGCAAAATGTTTTACGCACGCCAGCACCTGTTCATTGTTTGGTTTTCCATTACCCTGATAGCCGCGGACTTTAGCCTGCGCGATTTTTGCACCGAGCCAGGGATCTTCGCCAGATGATTCAGCTACTCTTCCCCAACGCGGGTCGCGCACGATGTCTACCATCGGCGAATACGTCCAATGCAAACCATCTGCAGCAGCTTCTTTCGCCGCAATCTGCGCCGATCTTTCCATGGCAGCAAGGTCCCAGCTGCAAGCTTCACCCAACGGGATCGGAAAAATGGTTTTATGTCCATGTATCACATCATATCCAAAAAGCAATGGGATCTTTAATCTTGTTTGCATCGCCATATCCTGTAACTGCTTTGTAAACGCAGGGGTATAAGCATTGAAAATACTTCCGCAACGACCGCTGGTAATATCTTTTTTGTATTCTTCCCGAACTGTAGGACCCGTTACTGCCATATCACTCGTGAACAGCGTGAGCTGACCGATCTTTTCATCGATCGTCATCTTTTTTAGCAGATCATCAATGAATGATTTCATCGTTGATGCAGGAGCAACAGGCTTCGATTGAGAATAAGTGATCTGAAGTGTGCAGATCAGGAAAGCAACCAGAAAAATTTTCATATCAAATCAATAATTAAGGATGGAAGCTACCAATCATTTCATGTAAGGAGAAGAAAACCCCAAACTCTTTAAACCTTGTTGTACTTCCGGGCAGCTCATAAAAAGTTTCCACATGAGACCAGTACGGTGATTTTCTATCATTACAATGATCGGTCCCTGGTCAATAGCCAGATGCGATTTCGCATACCAGTTTTTTGTTTCATTAAATGCGTCGACAAAACCATATTCACTCCAGATTTTATCTCCGAGTTTGTAATAAAAATGACGAAGCGCCTGCATGGAATATTCGGGAGTATAAGGAAACGCTGAAAGCGCTGCTGTCGGTGAGATCACACCGAGGTCATTATCCGGCGAATGTGCATTGTAACCTTCATGATTATCACTGGCGGTAAGCCCCCAGCAATCAGGCCCGTATCCTTTGAAGCCTTTAGGATTACGAATGCAATGCTGCCGGTTGATCAGGGTATGATTAAGGTTTTGTTCCCAGTAATCTGCATACCTGTCCTTCAGTCCGTGAGGATCCAAACCAAGAAAAGAATAATGCGAAAAGAATAACGGTCCTCCATAGTCGAAGCCAAGTGGAAGTTTAATGTCATAATAGGTTCTTCCATTTTTAAAATAATTGCTGTTCGCCCAACCTTTATGATACACATCAGGCTTAATAGGATAATTTGGAGAAGATGCGGCGAGTATATACGTGATCAGGCATTCATTCCACCCACGGATCTCGTGATTCATGGTCCATCCGTTGTTCGGACTCCAGTGCCAATACAACACATCGCGATTGTCTCTTGTATACCAATTCCATTCTGCTTCGTTCCAGGTCCAGTTGATCTTGTTCCTCAGTTCTCTTTCTTTAGGGATATCCTGGTTGAAATACTGTCGTGCGCACAATAGTCCTTCGAACAAATAGGATGATTCAACGATGTCGCCCCCGTCATCTTTGCGGCTGAAAGGAATTATTTTACCGGTCTCTCCATTCAGCCAATGCGGAAATATGCCATGATAGTGATCTGCTTTGCGAAGGAAATCTATCATCTTCAATAAGCGCGTTACTGCTTCTTCACGGGTGATCCATTTTCGGTCTGCTGCAATAATGATTGACATCACACCAAATCCGGTACCCCCGGTTGTGACAACTTCGTTACCATAATTATAAGCTACGTTGCTGCGCTCCCGTGAGAGGCCGGATGTCGGATGCCCAAAATCCCAGAAATAACGGAAGGTTTGTTTTTGGACAAGATCCAGCAATTGATCGTCTGTCAGGTTTTGTTGAATGGCTGGTTTAGCTTGTTGCCGGCATTGCGCGGTCACTCCGGTTAATAACAGAACTGCAAAAAATAATTTCATATGATCATTATTTCGTTTCACGCAAAGCAATATAAGTAAGCAAAGCTGCAAAGAAAAACTCTCTTTGCGCCTTTGCCTTCTTTGCGTCTTTGCGTGAAAAATTAAATATTCGGACTTTGAAAACCTAAATTTCGTAATCCTCTCTTTATTTCCGGCGCACTCATAAATAAGTTCCACAACAGTCCGCTCCGGTAGTTCTCTATCATGATGATGATGGGCCCCTGGTCAATAGCGAGAAAAGAGTTTGCATACCATTCATCAGAGAGACTAAAAGCATCCACGAACCCATATTCTTTCCACAGCTTATCTCCCAACACATAATAATAGAATTTCAAAGCACGCATCGATTCTAACGGCGTATAGGGAAAAGAAGACAATGCAGCTGTCGGTGCAATTACACCAACATCATTTGTTGGTGAACTGGCAGTATATCCGTTTCTGATATCACTTGCAGTGAGACCCCAAACCGAATTGCTATACCCGAAATATCCTTTTGGATTTGCGACACTGTAACTGTAATTGATCAGGGTATGATTTTTATTTTGTTTCCAGTAATCTGCGTATGCGTCAGTGAGTTGATTTGGATTGATGCCCAGAAAGGAATAATGCGCAAAAAATAACGGCCCTCCGAGTGATGGGCCCAAAGGCAATTGAATGCCATAATAAATATTGTTGTTTTCAATCATGCCACCCCAGGCCCACCCATTGTCGTATACGGATTTTGGAATTGAATAAGTATTGGAAGATGCTGCCAACGCATAGGTGATGAGCGCTTCGTTCCAACCTCTAATCGGATGGTTCATCTCCCAATTGAAAGTGGGGCTCCAGTGCCAGTATAAAATATCCTGGTTGTTTTGCCGGAACCAATTCCATTGTACCCCGTCCCAGATCGTATTCACATCATTTCTAAATGCAGATTCAGCAGGATCGGTACCGGTAAAGTATTGTCTAGCGGTGAGCAGCCCCTGCAACAGATACGATGTTTCCACGAGGTCAGCACCGTCATCTTTGTTACTAAAAGGAATCACTGCGCCAGTTATACCGTTCAGCCAATGCGGATAAGCTCCATGAAAGGTTTGTGCTTTGTCCTTTAAAAAAGTTACCATCTTCTGTAATCGTGCAAGGCCTTCAGCACGTGTAATGAATGAGCGATGAATTCCGGTGATGATGGCCATGACACCAAATCCGGATCCACCGGATGTAACCACGTCACCCGACGAATTCCTTTCCCGGGCAAGGCCACTTATTGGGTGACCGAAATCCCAGAAATATTTAAATGTTTGTTTTTGTACAAGCGTTAGTAATGAGTCATCTGAAATACGTGGAAACTTGTCAGTAGAATCGATCCGTGTAAAAAATTGAATGCTTGTATTCGAATTAAGTTTCCCGTTATTTTTTGAAGTGAGTGTAGTCGCTACCGTGAAGGTATAATGTGTCAGGAATTTTAATGGAGTTGACGGTGTAGCAATCAGCACACTGTCATTGTTTTGAAAACCTATAGTCAGTGGGTAAACAACATTATCACGGTCGGTCAGTACGATCGAACCAGGGACCGATGCAGTATTCAGCGGAGCCGTGAATGCTACCTTGATGGAAGTAGAAGGTTTTATATTAATGTATTCTGTTGCATTCTGGATACCGTCAATATTAACCGACGCAATGTTTAAGGTGGCGGGGGGTGTGACGGGCGGAGTGGGTCCATCGCTTTTTTTGCTGCATTGCGACAGAAAAGAACAAGTGAGTAATAGTATGATGGATAGTTGTTTCATTACAAATTTTTTGTGTTCGCTGTGTTCGCCGTGTACCGTTGTGTCCGCTGTGTTCCTGTTTTATACTTTAAATGGAATACAGGAACACAGCGAGCACGGCGTACCACAGCGAACACGGCGGATTATTTGAGTTTTTAAAAGTACCATTTAAGTCCTTGCGGTAATGCTACAGCTTCGTTTGGTTTTATTTATTAACAGAAAGCATTAGCAGTCGATCATTGTTCCTGGCCACGACAATGATCGATTTCCCTGATTTCATTTTGATCTTTCTGATATCACGCACCTGTCCTTTGATGAAACCGGTTACACCGTTTGTGCGGATATGAACTCTTCTTTGATTGTCAATTTGAAATAATCCAAATGCCTGGGCATCGTATCGTCCTTCATAGGGGTTGACATCAAAAAAATTTCCACCTGATGCATAAATTTTGCTGCTGTCACCGGAAATATTACTGAAGCAGAAAACAGGAGATAACTGTAAGTCGGCCGGCAGATCTTTTATATCAAAGCTTTCTTTCCCATCTCCATAAAATACAGCCGAGCCGAGTCGTTCTGCGACCAGTGGCGTTATGGTATCGATCCATCCATAAAAAACATCTTTCATGGCGACACCTCCGTATTCGTTGTGATGCAGGTAATGTTTTTTTAACAAAGGCAGCTGCCGTTCCACTTCATCCTTTGCAAGGAAAGGATATTCTACTCCGCCGCTTGTATACGAGATCAATTGCTCTATTTGTTTGTTGTTGTCAAAATCACCGACATACATTTTTAAGGGACCATTTTTTGCGCTGTAAAATTTATTATTCCAGCCCCAGTTGCCGGCGAGAAGATCTACGTATCCGTCTTTGTTTACATCATCCGCAATAATTGTTTGCCACAAGCCGGTTGAATGCGGCAGGATCGCTTTCTCAAATTTTCCTTTGCGATTCCAATAAATATTAATCGGCATCCATTCTCCGGCGATGATCAGCTCTGGCCAGCCATCTCCATTTAAATCCGAAAATGTTGCAGAAGTGACCATGCCAATTTTCGAAAGTCCTATCACCTGTTCATTTGCCAATGCGAATTTGCCTTTGCCATTATTCAAAAGTAGAAAAGATGTTTGCGGAACTCCGTAAGCTTTCGCGTCCGCTAACGTTCCAATGAAAAGATCCTGGTCGCCATCTTTATCAATGTCTGCGGCTGTAACACACGATTTGTTTACATACAATGCTGGCAAGGCATCAACTGTTTTTGTGAACTTCCCTTTCCCGTTATTCATGTATAACCTGTCGGGCAGTAAGGGATCATTTCCCGAGTACTCGTTGCCACCGCTGGCTACGTATAAATCCGGATAGCCATCGCCGTTTGCATCGAAGAAGATGGCATCGATATCTTCACATGCGGCATCGGCGGCAAAAGCAGAGCTGTCGCATTTGAATATTTCTTTCTCCTGAAGCATCAGTGCTCCCGACTGTCCTGCCGCTCCACAAACAAAAAAATCATCCGCACCATCACCGTTTATATCTGCCACTGCTATTTTGGGTCCGCGCGTAGATTCTGCATGCGGAATCAGGTATTGAACATTCACATCTACGAATGCATTTTCACTGTGCTTCCATGAGACATTCCTGTTGCTGTCAATTTTCAAAAATCCGTTATCATGTTCGGGATCGACGGATCGGTCTGACGCATTTTTATGATCCAGTACTAATAATTTATTTACTGCCACATGTTCCAGTTTCTGGACTTTCTGATCCGGCCAAACCACCACCAATTCATCGATTGTTTTAATTGTATCGATACCAAAATGCAGGCGGGGATCTGAAGATGATTGAAATCCCCGCGTAAGCATCAATTGCTGATATTGCAATTTGTCGTGATGGATCAAATACACTTTCGCACCGATGCCGAATGGATTTAATGTATCGCCACGAAAGCGTACGGACAGAAATCTTTTTTGAGAAGTATTGTTCCTTAGTAGAATGGCGTTCGCATTTACCGCGTTCATTACCACATCCAGATCACCATCATTGTCAAGATCAGCATACGCAGCACCCGTAAAATATCCTTTCATAGCTGATGTACCCCAATCCACACTGACATCTTTAAAGAATAGTTGCCCATCACCTTTGAAAAGGTGCGGATAGGAAGAACCATCCGGCATTTTCTCCAGTGCCATCTTATCTTTTTCGGGGCCCTGTACAGAAGACTGCAAGGCAAGAGTGGAGACAAATTGTATATAATCCAGATCTACCGGCCGCTTCACAATACCGGCTGAAATCAACAGATCCTTGTTTCCATCATTATCGAAATCTGCAAATAAAGGTGACCAGCTCCAGTCTGTTGCGGCAATACCACTGATCAAACCGATCTCACTAAAACTTTTTCCGGCGCCATTATTTCTTTGCAGACAATTTCTGGAATACTGGTGTTGAAAACCATTTTTCATCAGTTTGAATTGGTAGATATTCGGATTTTCATCACTTCCATAACTCTTCAACACTTTCTCTTCCGAAGGCAACATGTCAACCGTGATCACATCCGGTTGTCCGTCATTATTAAAATCTGCAATATCATTTCCCATGCTGAAACGTGAATAGTGGTTGAATACTTTGCTGCCACTTTCTGTGAATGTTCCGTTTCGATTGTTCACGTAGTAATAATCGTTCTCATGAAAATCATTTCCGATATAAATGTCTTCCCATCCGTCGTTATTGAGGTCGGCCACTGCAATACCAAGACCATATCCCAGGCTGCTTTGATAGATACCAGCAGCGACAGACACATCCGTAAATTTTTTTGCGCCGAGATTCAAATCATTGCGAAACATTTTATCCCCAGAGAGAGGATCATATCGGCGACGGAAACTTGTATCGACAATATTTGCGTGAGGCCGTTCCGAGTGATTCAATAAATAACAATCGAGGTCACCATCGTGATCATAGTCGAAAAATGCTGCCTGTGTAGATAGTCCCGAAAAATTAAGTCCATATGCTGCGGCCTGCTCCGAAAAAGTATTGTTTCTGTTATTGATGAACAATTGATTCGATCCTTCCAATCCATGCACGCCGCTTACGCTTGAAACATAGATGTCGAGGAAGCCGTCTGCGTTTACATCCGCCATTGTTACGCCGCTGCACCAGTCGGCGGTTCCACCGACACCGGCTGTCTTTGTTATGTCCTCGAATTGCAGGTTGCCTTTGTTGAGAAAGAGTTTGTTTGCGCCAGGAGTATTGGCGGTAAAATAAATATCGGTTAATCCATCGTTGTTGATGTCGCCGGTTGCCACACCACCGCCGTTGTAATAATAGATGTAGTATAGAATGCCGAAGCCTTCTCTGTCAGGAAGTTTGTTTTTAAAATCAATTCCTGTTGTTGAAGAGGATAGGGATTGAAATAGAGTGTCTGGTTTGTTGCAGGACGACAAATAGACTGCAGCAATGAGCAAATGGAAGTAATATGTTTTTTTCATTGATTGTTCATGTTGTTACTTTCTTTGCCTTGATGCAAAGAAAGTAACCAAAGAAAAATCAAGGCTGTAGAAAAATAGCTAAAATTTCCTGCGTGCAGCTACAAGGAATAATGCTCTGATCAACTTCGGTACTAACTTCAGCAATGAACTATAATGGACAGTGGTACATATCCACTCATATTCCTTGTTTAACGCTGCACTCCGGAAATTTCTTCACGCCATTTTTCTAAGGCCCGTATAAGACACTTTGTATTCAAATCCTAAAAACTTCTACAGTTTCCCTACGAATGACAAACAGTGATTGTACCAATTTTTCAGGCCTCAGAGAAAAGGCGT
>DATLDA010000161.1:0-17464 GCA_035526135.1 Flavitalea sp. | reverse complement strand
TCGCGAAACCTCTGGCCTCTGTAATCGTCTTCCGTCAATTGATAACGTTGGATCATTGTTCCCATAGCACCATCAATGATGAGAATTTTCTCAGTAAGGTATTGTTGAATAGACTTCATACCCAAAGTGTATTTGATTGCTGAATAGGGAATGAATGATTTGAAGGGGAACTAGTACAAACGAAGAAATAACCGGAGCGTCATGATGCGGTGATCATTTCGGGTCGTTTATTAGTTCCGTTGATAAAACCTTCGCGTCGTGAAACATTCCAGGTTTCTGCAGGCCGAACAATAAACAAATCCGCCTGCAATGGCTGCAAAGGTAATGCATAAACGCGGGTTTTGAAAGTATGAAAATGAAAAAATGACGCAGGATGACCCGGGAAAGTGAACCGGTGGGTGAGTGGATGTATGATGTATTCCCGGCTGCAGTACACAGTAATCCGTATTTTTGCTTCATGCAATTTTCGTCGACTTTGCTTGAGAATGCTGTGAATGAATTTAGCCGGTTGCCGGGTATTGGCCGGAAAACTGCGTTGCGGCTTGTACTCCATTTACTGAAACAGGAAGCATCGGTTGTAGAAGGGTTTGGCGAAACGGTGATGCGAATGAGGAAGGAAATTAAATTCTGCCAGCGATGCTGCAATGTGGCAGATGCGGATATTTGTTCGATCTGCTCCAACTCTTCACGGCGTCAGGACATGATCTGTGTAGTGGAAAGCATCCGGGATGTAATTGCCATCGAAAGCACGCAACAATTCAATGGAGTGTATCATGTTTTGGGGGGCATTATTTCTCCTTTGGATGGCATCGGGCCCGATCAGTTAAATATTGAATCGCTGTTGAACCGGGTTCATAAAGAGAAAGTAGAGGAGTTAATTTTCGCGCTTAACCCTACGATACAGGGAGACACAACAATTTATTATATACAGAAAAAATTACAACCCGCGTCGTGTAGGGTAACCACAATTGCAAGGGGAATTGCCTTCGGAGGTGAATTAGAATATGCCGACGAGATGACATTGGCAAGAAGTTTACAGAACAGATTGCCTGTAGAAAGATTCGTTTCACATTAGGAGGGAGTTTTCCGTAAAGGGTAAAAACCCACGAAGTCTACGGTAGTTTTAAGACTACCGTAGTTGTTTGCAGATTCCTGGTCAACGAAATTCATTTTTAAGACTGTAAATGTTTTTTTCGGAATAAAATGGTGTAAAAACCCACGAAGTCTACGGTAGTCTTAAGACTACCGTAGTTGTTTGAAGTTGGCCCCGTTTAAAGTAGCGACAACTACCGCTTGCTTATGCCAGTCAGGGTGCTGCGTTCTTCTATTATGATGCGTAAAAATGTTTTTTACTGGTAAAAAAAGAGGAAAAAACGATGAAGTCTACGGTAGTCTTAAGACTACGGTAGTTGTCCAGGGAACTGGCAGTGAAAACTACCCGATCACATGCTTCTGCGATACTGGCCGCCGACTTCGTACAACGCATGCGTGATCTGACCAAGTGAACATGTTTTGACTGTTTCCATCAATTCCTCGAAAAGGTTTCCGTTACTCACCGCTACGTGTTGCAGTCTTTTTAATGCTTCATCACATTGCAGGAGGTTACGTTTGTGAAACGCTTTCAGGTTGTGGATCTGTTGTTCTTTTTCCTCCGTAGTGCTTCTGATCACTTCTCCCGGAAGGATCGTAGGACTTCCTTTTTTATTGAGAAAAGTATTTACTCCAATAATTGGTAATTCCCCGGTATGCTTCATACCCTCATACAAGAGACTTTCTTCCTGGATCTTATTTCGTTGGTACATACGTTCCATTGCTCCCAGCACGCCACCTCGTTCTGTAATGCGGTCAAATTCCCTTAGTACGGCTTCTTCTACCAGGTCTGTTAATTCTTCAATGAGGAAAGAACCCTGTAATGGGTTTTCATTTTTTGCTGTACCAAGTTCCCTGTTGATGATCAATTGAATCGCCATTGCTCTTCTCACCGATTCTTCCGTGGGAGTTGTAATGGCTTCATCGTATGCATTTGTATGTAGTGAATTGCAATTATCATAAATGGCATAGAGGGCCTGTAGTGTTGTGCGAATATCATTGAAGTCGATTTCCTGTGCGTGAAGGCTACGGCCACTTGTCTGGATATGATATTTTAATTTCTGGCTTCTTTCATTTCCGTTGTATTTATTCCTGATCGCTTTGGACCAGATCCTGCGTGCAACCCTTCCGATAACACTATACTCAGGATCCATACCATTACTGAAGAAGAATGAAAGGTTTGGAGCGAAATCATCGATATCCATTCCCCTGCTGAGGTAATATTCGAGGTAGGTGAATCCATTTGATAAGGTAAAAGCAAGTTGTGTGATGGGATTCGCACCGGCTTCCGCAATATGGTATCCGCTGATGCTTACACTGTAAAAGTTTCTGACCTTGTTGTCGATAAAATATTGTTGTACATCACCCATAAGTTTCAGTGCAAACTCTGTACTGAAGATGCATGTATTCTGTGCCTGATCTTCCTTTAGAATATCTGCCTGCACGGTACCTCTCACCTGCGCAAGTGCCTGTGCGCGGATTTCGTTATATATATTTTCTGGCAACACATCACTTCCGCTGACGCCGAGCAATCTCAGTCCTAACCCTTTGTTACCCTCCGGCAATCTTTCAGGTGATGCCGGGTTATAATAATAAGGTCGTGTATTCCTTTTATACCCTTCGCTGATACGCGCTTCTATCTCGTTCCAGAGATTATTTTCGCTGATATATTTTTCACATTGCTGATCAATGGCTGCATTCATGAAAAATGCAAGCAACATGGGTGCAGGTCCATTGATCGTCATGCTGACTGATGTCTTCGCATCACAAAGATCAAATCCTGAATATAATTTTTTTGCATCATCAACTGTAGCAATGCTCACACCGCTGTTTCCAATCTTGCCATAGATATCAGGTCTTTTATCCGGATCTTCCCCATACAATGTTACACTGTCGAAAGCGGTAGACAGCCGTATAGCGGGCTGTCCGAGTGAAACATAGTGAAATCTTTTATTGGTTCTTTCGGGGCTGCCTTCTCCAGCGAACATACGTGTCGGATCTTCTCCGGAGCGTTTCATTTCAAAAACTCCGGCGGTATAAGGGAAAGCGCCGGGAACATTTTCCTGCAACAGCCAACGTAAAATATCTCCCCAGTCCCGATATTTCGGAAGCACCACTTTGTGAATCCGGGTACCTGATAAACTTCTGCTTACCATTTCCTGGCGAATTGTATTGTCGCGCACCATGTACTCAAAAAAATCTTCCGCATATTTTTTTCCTATGGCTGGCCATTCATCAAGCAACTTCTTACATTCCGGATCAAGCAGGATAAGGATTGAATTTATTCTTTTTCTGATCCCTTCTGCAGCCGTCTGATCAATATTTGTTATCGATTCAAGTGCTCCCTGTAACCTGTACCATTCTGACGCACTATTACATTGTTCAACTACCCATGTATCATAAGCCCGGTTGTTTTCCGCAATCTCACTGAGATAACGTACTCGCCGCGGAGGAATAATCAATGAACGGGTTGAAGTAGTATGATCCCGCTCAGTAGTGCTGTTGCGATGATCAGTGAAGTGAATGCCGGATTTTTTTTCGATAGTTTTTACCAGTTCTGCGTAGAGTACATTAATTCCACTATCATTGAATTGGGACGCAATCGTACCAACTACAGGAACTTCTTCATCCCTTGCATTCCACAAGGCATGATTTCTTTTATATTGTTTTCTCACTTCATTGAGCGCGTCAAGTGCCCCGGCTTTATCAAATTTGTTGATCGCTATTACATCTGCAAAATCAAGCATATTGATTTTTTCGAGTTGCGACGCAGCACCATATTCGGGTGTCATTACGTACAGACTGACATCACAATATTCTAAAATGGAGGCATCACTTTGCCCTACACCTGCCGATTCCAAAATGATGCAATCAAATCCTGCATTCCTGCAAATACCTATTGCTTCCTGTACTGCGCTACTGAGTGCGGTATTATCTTCCCGCGTAGCGAGCGATCGCATATAGGCGCGCGGATGTGCAATGGAATTCATCCGGATCCGGTCGCCAAGTAATGCACCTCCGGTTTTCTTTTTACTTGGATCAACACTAATGACCGCAATTGTTTTCTCCTCGTTGAACCGAAGAAAGCGGCGGACGATTTCATCGGTCACCGACGATTTACCCGCGCCGCCAGTGCCGGTGATGCCAAGAACTACAGTGGTGTTTTTAATAGTATCGGATTCAACAACGGGAGAAGGTAATACTCCTGCAGCTGGTATTTTATTTTCTGCGATCGTGATAGCTCTTGCAATCCGCCGTATATCTTTTACTTCACCGAGAGGTACCTGTCCATTCCAGCTTTTTGCTACTTCCCAGAAACCTGGTGCCGGATTTTTCGGTCGGGCTACACCGTTGGAGGAAGCCGAAGGATTACATTGACGCAGCAGATCTGCGATCATTCCTTCCAATCCCATTTTTCTTCCATCGTCCGGAGAATAGATGCGCGCGATTCCGTATTGATGCAATTCATGGATTTCCTGCGGGAGGATGGTTCCGCCACCACCGCCGAAAATTTTGATATGACCACAGCCATTTTCATCCAGCAGATCTTTCATGTATTTGAAGAATTCCACATGACCCCCCTGGTATGATGTAATCGCGATTCCGTGCGCATCTTCTTCTATCGCACATTCCACGATATCCCGCACACTTCTATTATGTCCCAGATGGATAATCTCAGCACCTTTGGATTGAAGGATTCGCCGCATGATATTAATTGCTGCATCATGGCCATCGAAAAGCGATGCGGCGGTTACAATGCGTATGATTTGTACGGCTGAATCTTGCATGGAGTAAAACTTTCTGCAGCGTAAAATTAAACCAAAAACTAATGGGCGTTAGTTTTTATTGTTCGAGCTTACATATATCTATTCTGTACAGATGAGGGATTATTTGGACGTTGCATTGCTTAATTGCTTTATGAAATGTCCGAACCAACTATGAGGGGGCGTAATATTGAATAATTTTTATGTTGAAATGAAAATCTAAAATGAATTGCGAAATTCCCGATTATAAAAATATGCCAAAGGAAACAAGGTATAAACTGCGGCTGCCTATTCTTTTTTCTTATTGTTTGATCTAACGATTTTATCAAGAAGCATCTGTCTATGATGGCTTATTCGTTCACGTCTTTCCGCTCGTTTGGTTTCTTTCACCCTGTTAAATTCATAGAAATGATATAGGCTTGTTCCAATTGCAAGTAGAATCCAGGGCACATAAAAGGTCATTTCCGAAAGAATTGAAATATCTTTTAAAAATTAATGGTCTTTTCACTAACGTACTAGTTTGCTAAAACGAATATTATTTTCAATTTTCAATGATGTTGCACGTTTTGCAATGTAACCGGGGTAATTTGGTGGATAGATATTTATTAATAAATTTTTCATGCAAACTTTCTGTCTTGCCCTTGATTTGAAGGATGATCCGGATTTGATTCGGGAATATGAAGAATATCACCGAAACGTTTGGCCGGAAATAATAAAAAGCATTTTCGATGCCGGCATCATTTCACTGCAAATTTTCCGGGCGCAGAACAGGCTTTGCATGTTGATAGAGGCAACAGACGAATTTTCATTTGAGCAAAAGTCGAGGATGGATGCAGGGAATGCCACCGTGCAGGATTGGGAAACTTTAATGTGGAAGTATCAACAGGCTTTGCCTGGTGTACCAGTGGGAACAAAGTGGGTGTTGATGGAAAAAATTTTTAGTTTGCCTGTAACAGAGGATTGATTCAGCAAGGCGTTTTTAGCTGTAGTCTTTGAGATTTTCGCGGAAATAAATAGTAAAAAAACGACCAGCATTACCGTAGTCTTAAGACTACCGTAGACTTTTGAAGAATTTTCTCAAAAAAGACTGTTTTAAACTTTTGATATTACCGTATTCTCAAGACTACCGTAGACCTCTGAAGAATTTTCCGGTGATGCGAGAAAACAAATTCGGTTTCACCGCATTTTACACTTTCTACAACCTGTAAACATTCACGGCATTGCCACCGAAGACAGCTTCATGATCATCGGGAATCATTCCCTGCATGTATTTTTCCAAAAGGCTTTTCCATTGCACATACATTCCCGAGAGGAGCATTACAGGCCAGTCGGATCCGAATAACAATCGGTTTGCTGTAAAATTTTCAAATACGACATCCAGATATGGATAAAAATCGCCGGCGCTCCAGGCTTTCCAGGGAGCTTCGGTAAACAGGCCTGACAATTTGCAATACACATTGGGGAATGCAGCGAGTCTACGGATTTTATCTTTCCATTCATCCGGCTTTCCCCGCCGGATCTCAGGCTTCCCGCAATGGTCAAGAATAAATACCTGCTCAGGAAACTCACTGACCAGATCAATTGCAGCTTTCAGTTGTCTCGGATAAATAAGGATGTCATATGTATATTGATATGCAGCAAGTGCCGCGATACCTTGCCTGAAACCTGTTCCATTCATATAATCGTCAGGCTCTGACTGCACAATATGGCGGTATCCTTTAATGACGGGATTCGATGCATAATGTTCAAGCCGGGAAGCTGCATTCGGAGCCGCGAGATCAACCCATCCGACAACACCTTTAATAACCGGATGGGTATGAGATAATTCAACCAGAAAATCTGTTTCAAATTCGGAAGTCGCAGCCTGAACAGCAATACAACCATCAATGCCATTTCGCTGAAATGTCTGCGCAACATGTTCCGGCAAATGATCTTTCTGCAGCGATTTCATACTGTCATTGATCCAGGCATATCTGTTTTTATCGAATTTCCAGAAATGTATGTGACTGTCGATAGTAGGCATTGAAAATTAATTTAGCCGGAGGAAGTAAAGTTAGGAAAGATGCAAACGTTTTGATTGCAAGAGAATCATGGATGGCGACTTCAACAGCTACTAAAAAAGGAGATCGATTTAAAGCAAAAGATTTCCACCCTTCAGCATGTTCCCGAAGTACAGTTTATGATTTCTTTCCACCCAAATTATTGTTATAGCCGCGTGATCACAAATGTGTTATGCACGTAAGTCCGCTGAAAAAACACGACAAATAGGAGAGGCTTCGCCTTTTAAGAGGCGAAGCCTTTTCCTTTCTCCCTTTCTCCCATTCGTATCCTCTCTTTCTCCAATTTCCGGGATTACCCTCACCACAACTGTAACCTCTTATTTAATATTTAATTCCCCTTCATACATTCATACTATGAATAAATATTTTTTCTCCTTTTTATTTTTATGTTATTACAGCAATTCTTTTTGCCAGGTTATTGATCCGTGGAAAATAACTGCATCCAATATCAACCCGGCTACTTACTATGGTGTGACAGTCGGGAATGGAATGATTGGTATTGTATCCTCCCCCGAGCCCTTCAGGGTAAAAGACGTAGTACTTGCCGGTGCATATGATCAGTATGGGAGAGGTCGGGTGAGCAATTTTCTGCGAAGCTTCAACCTGCTGAACATGACAATGGATATAGATGGAGCCCGCATCACTTCATCTTCGATTTCCGGTTTAAAGCAGGTATTGGATATGCAGAAGGCCGCTTTCAGTTCATCATTTGAATATGCAGATAAAGCTACTATCACCTATACTTATTATTCACTCCGCCACCTGCCCTTTACTGTTTTGATGGATATTACCGTCACGGCAAAAAAAGATATCAATATGGGTGCCGCGAGTGTAATGGAATCTCCGGACGCACTTCGCGACGTTCAAAATTATTACAACGAAATAGACCGTCCCCACGTGGTGATCAGTCTGCTTACTTCGGCTGCGAAAAGTCCGACGGGTAAATTACTGATGTGCGCTTCTAATACTTTCCTGTTTTCAGAATCACATGGAAATGAACCACGCGTTATTCATGAAATGTGGGACAATAACATGCACCTGATGAAATTCAACACGAAGATCAGGGCTGGTCAAACCTACCGGTTTTCCATTGCAGGATCTTCCATTACTTCTGCACACCACGATGACCCGTTAAATGAAGCAGAACGTTTGACCATTTTCGCTAAACTGGAAGGAAGAGACCGGCTGATCGCTTTCCATGAAAGGGAGTGGCAGACATTATGGAAATCAGACATTACCATTACAGGTGACCCCCAATCCCAACAGGATATTCACAGTATGCTGTACCATCTCTATTCATTTTCCAGGGCAGGTACTTCATTTTCTCTTTCACCAATGGGATTAAGCGGACTTGGTTATAACGGCCATGTATTCTGGGATACAGATCTATGGATGTTTCCTGCATTGCTTGTACTTCAGCCCGACATGGCGAAATCTTTGGTTGAATACCGCTTTCAACGTTTGGAGGCTGCAAAAAGAAATGCTTTTGCCCATGGCTATGAAGGGGCCATGTTTCCGTGGGAAAGTGCCGAAACCGGGGTGGAAGAAACGCCGGTTTGGGCGCTGAGTGGTCCTTTCGAACATCATATAACAGCTTGTGTCGGAATTGCCGCATGGAATTATTTTGCAGTCACACGTGATACTACCTGGTTAAGGGAAAAAGGCTGGCCAATTCTAAGTGCTACCGCGGCATTCTGGTCAAGCAGGGTAGAACGAAATGGCCCGGGAAAATTCGATATTAAAAACGTAGTCGCTGCAGATGAATGGGCAGAGAATGTAGACAATAACGCCTTTACCAATGGAGCTGCAAAAGCCAATTTACGGTTCGCAACAGAAGCAGCACATATTTTAGGAATTCCGTCGAATGCAGACTGGGCGGAGGTTGCCGCTAATATTCCGATATTGAAATTTCCCGATGGGGTAACCCGCGAACATGCCACGTACAATGGAGAAGGTATCAAACAGGCGGATGTAAACCTGTTAGCCTATCCGTTGAAAGAGATCAGTGATCTGCAACTGATACGTAAAGACCTGGAATATTATTCTACACGGGTCCCGGATGCAGGGACACCTGCCATGACACAGGCGATCTTTGGCCTATTGTATGCCCGGTTAGGAGAGAGCGATAAAGCATTTCACTTTTTCAAAGACGGTTACATACCGAACCTGAATCCTCCCTTCCGTGTAATTGCAGAAACAAAAGGCGGGACGAATCCTTATTTTGCTACGGGTGCAGGAGGGTTACTTCAATGTGTGCTTATGGGATTTGGCGGACTCGATATTACTTCGACAGGAATCATCCAGGTGAAATCAACCCTGCCACCATCATGGAAACGGCTGACGATTACAGGTGTAGGAAAAGACCGAAGGACGTATAGTGTGGGGAAATAGCTGTGAGCTGTCAGCAATCAGGCGTCAGCGTCAGGCAAATTTTGATTGATCGTCATTAATGCATTTTCTGAATTTATTCGGGTGGGATTGCTGATAGCTGATAGCTCACCGCCAAACCCAATACAATCAGGCATGGCTTTCACATATGCAGCAAATCCCCTATTTTTAGGGTCTTCAAACAGTTGAAAAAACTAGCTGCCATACTGCTTTTATCACTTCTTGCCTTTAACTGGTACGGGTACCGGCTGGTGACAGCATATCTACAGCAACAAGCTTCTATTTCTATTGAAACGCAACTTGACCGGAATGAATACGCAGATGCGGACCTCATTGAATTCCGGGTGCCGATGAATCTGCCTTACCAAAGTAACTGGAAAGAATTCGAACGTTTTGATGGTGAAGTAGAGATTGACGGGGTGCATTATAAATATGTGAAAAGAAAAATTGAGAATGGAGCACTGGTTGTGCTTTGCATTCCAAATAAATCCAAAATGAAGTTGCAAACTTCAAGGGACGAATTCTTTAAACTTGTAAATGACCTTAAACAATCTACATCTGGTAAGAAATCGTCAGAAGGTCACACCGCATTCAAAAGTTTCTCCACCGAATATTTTCAGAATATTTCTGACTGGCAAATCACCATTCCGGAAAATTCTTCAGCTTCGTCTCTTTCGGATTTTTTCGCCGGCTTGAAATCCGGCTTTGTCACATTGTGTGAACAACCTCCGGACGCGTAATCTTCTATTTATTCTATCAATTTGATGAGCCGTTTCAGGCTCACAACTTCACACTATTATTTTATTTTATATGCGGATTCTACCGGCATTTTTCGTGCTATGCACAATGCTAGTCGCCTGTCACCATTCCGGGGATTATACAAAGTACACGAATGACCCGTTGTTGTATTGCCATACAGTGAAACGGTTGAATGATATTGTTCTTGAAAATAATTTCCCTCCAATGATCGCATCGCGCAATTATGTATATGCAAATATTGCGGCGTATGAATGTATTGCAGCAGGCGACAGTTCCTTTCAAAGCCTGGCCGGCCAGATTCGTCATTTCAACCAAATTCCTGCGGCAACTCAGGGCAATAAGATTGATTTTCGATTTGCGGCTGTGTTGGCATTTACCAAAGTTGGGAACGCTGTCACCTTTCCGGAAGGAAGCATGATGTCGTATTACGAAAAAATTTTACAGCAGGCACGTAATGAGGGAATGCCGAACGATGTCAGAGATCAGACAAAAGCCTTTGCAGAAAAAATGGCACAGGCAATTCTTGACTGGGCGAAAAAAGATAATTATGCAGAAACGAGGTCTGCCGGAAAATATACAGTGACGAGTGAGGAAGGGAAGTGGGTTCCTACACCACCGGCTTATGCATCGGCATTGGAAGCACATTGGATGGAAATACGGCCGCTCGTACTGGATTCGGCTTCGCAATGTATGGCGCCACCTCCCCCTGCATATAACGTGTCCGATAAAAACAGTGTTTTTTACAAGGCAATGATGGAAGTAAAACGCATTGGGGATTCGCTGACCGAAGAGCAAAAGCATATTGCAGATTTCTGGGATGATAATCCTGGAAAACTGAATGTGAATGGTCATGTTATGTTCATGACCAAGAAATTTTCTCCCGCAGGGCACTGGATGAATATAGTAGGAATTGCAGCCCAACATGCACGAATCGATTTCCCTACCACCGTTTATGCCTATACGAAAACAGCGATTGCATTGCATGAAGGATTTTTGACCTGCTGGGATGAAAAATACAGGAGCAACCTCGTCAGACCGGAAACCGTGATCAATAAATATGTTGACCCGGAATGGAGGCCATACATACAAACTCCGCCATTCCCTTCCTATACGAGTGGTCATTCCGTGATCTCAGGTGCGGCAGCGGAAGTAATGACAGAAATTTTCGGAGAGAATTTTTCTTATACAGACACTTCTGAAATCGAATTCGGTATCAAGCACCGTTCCTTTCATTCGTTCCGGGAAGCTGCACTTGAAGCTTCAATGTCACGGTTGTATGGTGGTATTCATTATCGATTTGACCTGGATGAAGGCAATAAACAGGGAATAAAAGTAGGCGCACTCGTGGTGGATCGCCTCCGCCTTAAAAAATCAACAAACCCCACGCTCACAAAAAAATAAACCTCACAACTAAAAGCAACACAGTTTATGAAAAAGATTTTCAGTTTAATGATAATAATAGCAATTGTTTCTGCAGATACATTTTCCCAGGGTTGCGTTGCCATACGCAGCACCGGTGGTTTTTGTACAGCGGAAACTTCCGAAACAATGCAGCACGGTGGTAACTGGATTTTTGCCGCCAACAACCGATACTTCAAATCATTCAGGCATTTTGTAGGAACCGACGAGCAACACGAAAGACTTGAACAAAAGACAGAAGTAATCAATCATTCTTACAGCCTTGACCTCACACTTACGCGTGTGATAAATAACCGATGGTCACTTGCACTTACCGCTCCTGTTATTTCAAATGCACGTTCTTCATTGTATGAGCATGGAGGAAATACAGGGGGAAAAAATGCAAGACATAGTACTCATTCATTCGGGCTCGGTGATATCAGGCTAAGTGTGTACAGGTGGTTGATAGATCCCGTATTTTCAAAGAAGGGAAATATTCAGGTTGGACTCGGAATCAAACTTCCAACAGGAGATTATAAATATGAGGATTATTTTATCCGCAATGACAGCACCCGCGTTCTCGGTCCCGTCGATCAATCTATTCAACTGGGTGATGGTGGTACAGGCTTCACAGCGGAACTCAATACTTATTACAACCTCTCCCGCACTTTCAGTGTTTACGGAAATTTTTATTACCTGTTGAATCCACGCGAGCAAAATGGAGTTTCTACTGCGCGCGGAGGAACGCCTTCTGCTACAGCGATCCGTTATGGAAGCGCCGTCATGAGTGTTCCTGATCAATACATGGCACGGGCTGGAGTGAATGCAACTTTCAACCGGCTTACACTTTCTGCAGGAGTTCGTGATGAATGTTTGCCAGCAAAAGATCTAATTGGTGGAAGTAGTGGTTTCAGGAGACCGGGATATATTATTTCAGCAGAACCAGGAATCACATACCAATTCAAAAAGGCTACCATATATGCTTTCGGTCCGATCGCGCTGATTCGTGATCGTACACAGAGTGTTCCGGATAAAGTGAGGACGCAGGTGACAGGGGTGTATGCTCAGGGTGATGCGGCATTTGCAGATTATGCGATCAATATTGGTTTTTCATTCAAATTCTAATAGCTGACCCCTAAACCATTTTATATGCAACGTCTTCGACAGGGCAGGTACAGGATTGTACTGGGCTTTTTATTGAGCTTGTCTTTGTATGCGCAGGCACAAACAGAGATGGATGGCATCATGATGTCAAAAGAAAATTTTTGTTCAGGTATTGTCTATAGCCATAATACCTGGAAGGAATACTGGGAAGGAACTTTTAAAAGGGATAATAAAAACATCGGCACTGTTTCCACCAACATGTTTGCTTTCATGGGCAACTATGGAATCACGGATAAACTCAATGCGCTTATTGGCGTTGCCTATGTGGAAACAAAAGCTTCTGCAGGAACACTGAAAGGAATGAAAGGAATGCAGGACATGAGTTTATCTCTCAAATGGATGCCGATTGACCTGAAAATCGCCAAAGGAGAATTATCCTTTTATGGAGTTGCTGGAGTCTCACTGCCGGTTTCAGATTATGTCGTGGACTTTTTACCGATGTCGATCGGACTGGGTACTAAAAATCTTACACTTCGTATCATCAGTGATTATCAGCTGGGAAAATTTTTCGCAACAGGCTCTGGTGCTTATATTTTGCGCAGCAATGTTAAGATTGACCGCATTTCGTACTATACTACTGAAATGCATTATAGCAATGAAGTGAGGATGCCGGATGCGATGAATCTGAATTTTCGTGCCGGATACAGAAGCAATGCTCTGATTGCAGAGGTAACTCTTGATCAATGGAAAACGCTTGGAGGTTTTGACATCCGTAAAAATGATATGCCTTTCCCCAGTAACGAGATGAATGCAACAAAAGCAGGTATAGGTCTGAAATATACCGTAAATAAAGCTCCGGGACTTTCCCTGATCGGTGGAGCAACTCATACTCTCAGTGGCAGAAATGTGGGTCAGAGTACTACCCTGTATGGAGGTGCTTTTTATGTGATTGGTTTTTCTAAAAAGAATAAAAATAAAAGCGACAATCAAAAGACAAACAAATGAAAAAAAATATTCATCAATCATGCATTGATGCTTTCTTCCTGCTATTTGCGTTGTTTTGCGTGTCATGCAACAAAAGCATCACAGAAAGAAATGCAGCGTTCCCTTCACTGGAACCCGTAAAGATCGATATCAATGCAGGAAGCTGGAAACCAATTTTGTTAACTACTGCAGCAGAATTTGCGGTAGCTGCACCTGTAGCAGTGACCACACCCGGGTATGTAGCTGATCTCAATGAAATAAAAGGATTTCAACGCAACTTAACCGAAAAGCAAAAGGAAATCATCCGGTATTGGAGTGCAGGTGCTGTGCTGCGCTGGAATGAAATTTTGCGTCAACTGGTGGCAGTGCATAACCTGGCTCCTTATCAAAAAGAGGATGGAAGTTATCCGATTCCAAGTGCGGCTAACCCCTTCGCCTACCCGCAATTTCCTTTTTCTAATCCCCCCTATGCTTCCCGGTCGTATGCATATGTGAGCGCAGCGCAATATGATGCTTTGGTTGCTGCCTGGTACTATAAGAAATTGTATAACCGCGCAGCGCCATACCGCGTAGATTCAACTGTTAAAGCATTAGTGCCCGCATCGGATCTTCCTTCTTATCCAAGTGAAGACGCAGTTGTGGCGGGAGTAACAGTAGAAATGCTGAAATTATTATTCCCCGGTGATATTGCATTCATACAACAAAAGGCAGAAGAGCACATGTTGTACCGGATCATGGCAGGTGCAAACGTTAGAAGTGAAATAGAAGCCGGCGAGGCACTGGGGCGCCAGGTTGCTCAGAAATTTACTGCGAGAGCGAGAACAGACAGGGCAGGACAAGCAGTAGGTACACCTGCATACTGGAAATCATTGGAAGATTCTACGATAGCAAAAGGGGAAGCCTGTTGGATCAGTCTGGAAACACCCAAACGCCCTCCTATGTTACCGTTATTCTGCAAAGTAAAACCGTTTCTCTTTGATTCACTTACTGTGATCGCGCTTCGTCCACCTCCGCCACCGCTCACGAATTCAGAAAAAATGAAAACAGAAACAGCGGAAGTAAAATGGTATAGTGAACATCCGTCAAGGGAAAGAATTCGGACTATTCATTTCTGGGCTGATGGTACCGGAACTTATACACCGCCCGGCCACTGGAATGCGATCGCCGCCGAAGAATTTATCAAAGAAAATTTCAGTGAAGTAAGATGGGCACGAAATCTTGCATTACTGAACATGGCCATGATGGATGCCGGCATTGTATGCTGGGATGCGAAATTCTTTTATTTCAACCCGCGTCCATCACAAACAGATCCTTCTATTAAAACATTGACGGGACTACCGAATTTTCCTTCCTATACATCAGGTCATTCAACGTTCAGTGCGGCCGCATCAACGTTACTCGGCTATGTGTTACCCGATCGCAAAGATAAATTTGAAAAAATGGCGCTGGAAGCCTCGTTATCGCGCCTTTACGGAGCCATTCACTACAGGAGTGATTGTGAGGCGGGACTCGCGTCAGGTAAAAAAGTCGGGGAATATGCAGTTCAACGCGGACTGACTGATGGGGCGGACTGATCGGGGGTGAGCAGCGAGCTATTAGCCGTGAGTCTTGAGCCTTGAGCCTTGAGCCATGAGGTTTATTTCGCTAATATATTATGCTATTTTTCAAATGAAAGAGAAATTTGAAAATAAATAATGATATTAAATCAGCAAACCCTTTTGTCATAGCTTATAGTTCACAGCTCATCGCTCATCGCTCACTGCTCATAGCTCACCGCTCTCCCTCATAGTGCATTGCTCATTATCTTCGCCGCAGTGTTAATCAAATTCTGTTCATGAAGAAGGTCAATGGGATCGTTTATGCAATGATCGTTTTATTTATTTCCTGTTCTCCCAACAATGTAAAGGAGGATATCAGTCTTGAAAAATTTTTCGTCGAACACCACACAAAGGGAACCTTCGGCCTATTTGACAATGGTCAGGGAAGCTTTATCATTTATAATATCCCGCGTTTTCGCGACAGTGCCTATTTGCCCGCTTCCACTTTTAAAATTGTTAATGCGCTGATCGGACTTGAAACAGGAAGGGTAAAAGACGAACGCGTGGTGTTCAAATGGGATGGCAAGGTGCGACCGATTGCAGAGTGGAATAAGGATCTGATGATGATTGATGCATTTCGTGTGTCCGCTGTTCCATGGTTTCAGGAATTGGCCCGTCGGATCGGCCGCGATACAATGCAACATTGGCTTGATACACTAGGTTATGGATCTCGATTTAAAAAACCTGTTATCAGTATACAAAATCTTGACACTTTCTGGCTTGATAATTCCGTAAAAGTGACAGCCGATGAACAACTCGGACTCGTTAAGAAATTATATTTTATGCAACTGCCTTTTCAGAACAGGAGTCAGCGACTGGTGGACAGCATGATGCTGATGGAAAATAACGCCAACTACAGGTTGAGTTATAAAACAGGATGGGGAACTACAGAAAATGGAAATGCGTTGGGATGGATAACGGGTTGGATAGAAGAAAACAAACATCCTTATTTTTTTGTGCTACAGCTTGAAAGCACAGACCCTGATTACGACATGCCATCGCATCGTATCAAAATGCTCCGCGATATCCTGCGCACCTATGGCTTTTTTGAAGGGAAAAAATAAAAATGCATCCGCTTTTGGCTTTTCATTTGCAGCAGGTGGCTTGAACATGAATTACATTGCAACCAATGTTGATCTGTAAATTGAGTAAATAGTAATTTCCGAGATGCATTTTCAAAACGAAATTTATCTTACTGCACTCGCGGTTTTGCCCCTCCTGTTGTTACTCTTCCTTACTGTAATCGGATGGAAACGCCGGGTAATAAAAGAGATTGGTGATAAGCGTCTCGTTCACCAGCTTACTTCCGGTCATTCACCGGTCGCTTTTCTGCTGAAATTTTTTCTGATCTGTCTCTCACTGGCTTCGATTATCCTGGGTATAGCAAATCTTCAAAAACCGGGAGTGATGGACAAAGTAGGAAGGAAAGGATTGGACGTGATGATTGCTATGGATGTAAGTAAGAGCATGCTTGCGGAAGACATCGCTCCAAACAGGCTCGAACGCGCAAAACAGGTGATCATGAAACTCATTGAAAAGCTGCCGGATGACCGGGTAGGTCTCATCCTTTTTGCGGGGCGGGCATACATGCAAATGCCTCTCACTACCGATCATGCAGTAGCAGGAATGTATATACAATCGGCTGGTCCGGATATCGTTCCCACACAGGGTACTATGATCTCAGAAGCTTTGAAAATGGCAAATGCTTCTTTCAATAGTAAGGAAAGAAAATACAAAGCGATCGTGCTGATTACAGACGGCGAAGATCACGATCCCGAATCACTGCCTTTGGCAGAAAAGATGGCCGCAAACGGAGTAATGATCAATACAATCGGGATTGGCTCACCACAAGGTGCGCCGTTGGTTGATCATATAACGAATGAATACAAAAAGGATCCGCAGGGAAATACCGTCATATCAAAACTAAACGAATCGATCCTTCAACAATTAGCATCATCAACAAAAGGTGTGTATGTTCATCTGAATAGTCCCGATGAGGCAGTGTCGGATGTAATGAAACAATTAGGAACCATTGAAGCAACAGCGTTGGAAGATAATGCCTTCAGAAATTATAAATCCTTTTTTCAGTGGTTCCTTGGATTCGCACTTCTGCTGCTGGTGATTGAGCTGCTGCTTCCTGAAAATAAATGGAAAGTTGTATGAGCTCTTTATCAGCATTTACTGTATGCATAGCATTGAGTTTTTCATTGCAGTCGTATGCACAGCGTGAATCGCAGGCATTACAAAAGGCAAACATTCTTTATAAGCAAAAAAAATTTGACGCGTCTTCACCTGAATTCCGAAAAGCGCTTACCATCAA
>DATLDA010000183.1:0-13493 GCA_035526135.1 Flavitalea sp. | reverse complement strand
GAAACACCTTCCACCAGGTTTCCTTCCCAAGGCATATCATTTCGAAACAACTCCTTTTTCGTACCCACCAGTTTGGTACGTGCTTCATCCATTTCCATTGCCCAGATGGGAGTGGGTTGTTTTACACTATTACCATCTTCTTTCCAGATTAAGAACAGTTTCCCGTTCTCATCACGCATCGGAAATGCATCAATAGAACCAGAAGGCTGACAGATTAATGGACCGTGATCCCGGTAAGGTCCTTCCGGTTTGTCAGCACTGGCAACACCTACACAAAGGTTGCCATTTTTTTTATGTGCCGCATAATAGATGTACACTCTGCCACTATCGTACGTGATCTCGGGCGCCCAGAAATAATAATCAGCCCAATCGGGTAACTGATCGAATACATATCCGGTTTGCTTCCAGTTAATAAGGTCTTTTGATTTCAATAGAGGGAAAGCGGGCATCCAGTTGCTGGTGGTTGCAGTGGCCCAATACGTATCGCCAATCTTTACCACAGAAGGATCGGGATGATCACCAGGCAATACGAGTTGTTGCGTGTATGCGGAGAAATTATAAAAAATAAAAATCAGTATAAGTTTAGTTTTCATATTCCATGTTTACGAATATTTCACAAAAAGATGCAAAGGAGGTAAAGAAGCAATGAGAAGAAAACAAAATACTTTCTTTGCGACTTATGTATTTTCCTTTGCGTATTCGCGTGAAGCAATTAATTATTCTCCTGCAGGTTTTTTTACGTTCGTATTTATTTTTACAGGCACGCCGAAATTCGGAGAACCGTCAGCATTCCAGGAGAATTTTTGCATCCGCGGGCTGCGCTGGTCTGCGCATCCCTGACCGCTCGCGGGATTTGCGTGATACAGGATCCAGTCTTCCGATCCATTGAGTGATTTAAAAAAGGAATTGTGGCCGGGACCATATGCACCATTCGAAGGCTGCTTTACAAAAACCGGAGAAGCAACTTTTGTCCAGTCCGACGGGACTAACGGATCACCACCATCTTTCAGCCGCATCATTCCCAGCGTATAATCGTCGGTCCAGCATCCGCTTGCGGAATAAATAAGAAATAATTTTCCGGCTGGATTGATAAGGAATTCCGGACCCTCGTTCACTGCAGGCGAAGCACCCACCCTTTCCCACGAATAATCGGGAGATGAAATAAGTACACGTCTTCCTTCGAGTGTCCACGGATTTGACATGGCAGAAATATATATGCGCTGTGTATTATCCGCCGGAGATGCCTGACCGCTCCACGCAAAATATTTTTTACTGTTATATTCCAGCACAGTGCCATCGATCGCAAAAAAATCTTCTGTTGAATCGCGTAGGCGACTTTTATCAACCCACGATCCGGATAACGGATCCGAACTTATATTCTCCAGAACAAAAGTTCTTTGTGTTGCCAGATCGGATGAAGATCCTGCTGTATAATAAGCGTACCATTTGTTATCCAGATAATGGATTTCAGGAGCCCAAATATTTCTGGAGTTCGAACCGCTTGCGGGCGCCTGCCAGATGGTAACTGGTGATACATTGCGCAACTCCGACATTTTTTTTGTTTTCCAGAGAGCGATCCTGTTTCCCAGTGTATGCGTGTAATAATAAAAACTGTCCTTTTTGATTACCCAGGGATCAGGCCCTGAGGTAAGAAGCGGATTTACGAAAGAATCAAGCGAAGCAACAGGAGGCGGGTTTACCGGAGGTGGCGGGTTCGGTCCTGATGATTTTTTATCGCAGGATTCCGCAGATAGGACGACGAACATTATAATCACCCATAGCCTGCCGATCATACCGCTTTGTTTATTTGTAATATAAAAAAAAGGATGTTACCATCATAGGCAACACCCTTTTTAAGTTCAGTTTAATAACCCGGGTTCTGCTGCAGGAAAATATTTATATCGATCTCCCGCTGTGGAATGGGTAACAATAAATGTTTTGGCAGCTGAAAATTCGCAAACCCCGGATCTCTGGAAGCAAGTGCAGGACCAAGATCACCCCATCTTGCGAGGTCATTCCAACGGTGCCCTTCACCAGTTAGTTCTGTAATGCGTTCGTGTTTGATCTGATCGCGCATTTGTGTCTGCGAAAGACCAGGCTTAACTACGGAAAGCTTGAGCAAACCAGCTCTTTCACGTACTCTGTCTATGTGCGCATAAGCCTGCGTTGTTTTATTCGTTTCATTCAAAGCTTCCGCGTACATAAGCAATACATCCGCATAACGGATATATCTCCAGTTGTTAGGAGAATTATACCCTTCAAAATTCTTCCACGCGTCGTTCAGGAATTTACGGAACCATACACGTTTGCTATCTGGTCCGTTCACACCATAACGTTGGGCAAAAGTCTGACCGTAGATCATGGTAAAGTTGGGACCGAGGATATCCGTCGAATCATATAAAAAAGTTGCGGCAAGCCGTGGATCTCTTCCACCTGTAGACGTGGTTTCCTGCAAAAATTCATAAATGGGCCATCTGTTAGCTTCACCATCGGACCAGCCTACACCGGGAGGTGCAAAAAATTGTGCGATTGAAGTACCGTAATTCAGGTTATCGCTTCGCGGATCTGTATCATCGTCATGATTTTCCGAAGGGTTCAACTGAAACTGCCATTCGAATACTGATTCTTTATTATTCTCTGTCGAAATCAGAAAATTGTCACGGTAATTCGGCATCAGATCATAAATGTTCTTTCCTTCCCCTTCCACCAGCCATTGTAATGGTGTGATCGCCTCCGTATATTTATGCTGCTGCATAAGCGCTCTTGCAAGTAAAGCATTGGCAGCGCCTTTTGTTGCCCTGCCCAGATCTGTTGTATTTGGATATGTAAGCGGAAGCGCAGCTGCAGCTTCAGTAAGATCTTTCTCTATCTGAGCCCACACATCAACGGACAATGAGGTTTCCGGTCTGTCATTGGGAGTAGATGATTTCAACATCAGCGGTACATTACCCCACAGCGTTACAAGGTGATAATAGAAAAGTCCGCGCAGAAATTTTGCTTCTCCGATTACACGGCCTTTCATTGTTGCATCCATGTCTATGTTGGGCACGTTATCTAATACCTGGTTGGCACGAAAAACACCTACATATAGATCTTTCCAGATATCATAAGCGATCCCTTCATTGAAGTCAGTGATCAGGAACTTATCTGTATTGTTCGGTATAAAAGTGGCCGGGCTCTGGCTTCTACCTTCGTCAGAGCGGATATTGTAGTAAAATAACATCCACCTTGAGATTGCACCGCGATGTAGCGTACTGTAGACAGCATTTACCCCTGCCACGGCATCATTGGCATTCTGCCAGAAAACCTGTGTCGTGGCCTGATTCGGATTTGCAATATCGAGATTCTTTTTACAGCCTGAAATCAAAACCCCCGCTGTAATGATTGAATAAATAAAAATTATTTTTTTCATATTTCTTTCTTTAAGGATCGTGATTTAAAATTCGCATTGTACGCCGAGAGAAAGGATTCTGCTCGGTGGCCAGTTGCCACTATCATAACCTCTTTCGTACAAACCCAATCCGACGACATCGGGATCAAGGCCTTTATATTTCGTGATCGTCAACAAGTTTTGTGCACTTACGAAAATTTTTACTCCTTTGAATTGTACACGGTTTAAAATATTATTTCCAAGTGTATATCCGATTTCCAGGTTTCTAACTCGAACGTATGAACCTTTCTCCAGCCATCTTTCCGTATCTCCTTTATTGTTATCAATGATACCCTGGTCAGAATCGAGACCAAGACGTGGATCGCTTGTCCCTGTGTTATTGGTTGTCCATGGGCTGATATCAGAACGGAAATTGCTTCGCTGATAACTATCGAGAATTCTTCTCACATCATTGTACACTTTAAATCCAAACACGCCGACAAGTTGCAGGTTAAAACTGAATTGTTGGAACGTGGCATTGAATTGTGCACCGGTCTGTAATTTCGGCCAGGGGGAACCTGCAAAAGTGCGGTCTTCCGAATTGATCGTTCCATCATCATTCAGATCCACATATTTCACATCACCAGGTTTCGCTTTGGGTTGAATGATGGCGCCTGCTTTATTTTTATAATTATCTATGTCTGCCTGTGACTGAAATAACCCTGCAGTTTGTATCACGTACCATTCACCCAGTGACCGGCCCACTTTCGTTCTTGTATTGCCGATCTGAATGTAATCGATGCCTACTCCACGGTTACCTACGCTTTCCACTTCATTATGGATGGTAGTAAAGTTTACACCCGCATCCCACTTTACTGCACGGCTGTTATTCCTATAAGTTGCTGCCACTTCAATACCTGTATTCCTTATCGAACCTGCATTCACGAAAGGATCGCCCTGAAGATTTCCAAGGTATCCTGCAACCGGCAGTTGCAATAAGGCATCCCGTGAGAGGGAGTTGTATGCATCCAGCGAAAGCGTTAACCTGTTATTAAGAAATGCAGCATCAAAGCCAAGATTCTTCGTGATGCGCGCTTCCCATTTCAAATCAGGATTCGCCAGTCTTGCCTGTGTACTTCCGTTGTTAGCCGTTTGGCCTGGTCCTAAGATCACCCGCGGACTGTTATTGATAAATGCTGTGTAATCCCATGAACCTAATGGCACAATTCCCAGTTCACCATAAGATGCGCGGATTTTCAAATCAGAAATCCAGACTACTGTAAAAAATTTCTCCCGGCTTACACGCCAGCTGGCAGCGACAGAAGGAAAATATCCCGTACGGAAGTTTTGACCAAAACGTGAATCCTGGTCGATCCTGCCTGAAAGTGTCAGGAGATATTTATCATCGTATGAATAATTCAACCGTCCTAAATATCCATAGATCCGATAGTCAACCGGTGTGCCACCACCTGCCGTTGATGTGCCCGTCGCAGAGGTGACGGTTGACATATAATTTCCATTGAATATCTGCAGGTCGGTACGCCCACCTAACGTAAACTCGCGGTTAGTATGTTGTTGTGAGTAACCGATTACCCCATTGATGGCGTGGGCTCCGAATGTTTTATTGAAATTGAGTGTGTGCTCAAATAATAAACTCAAAAACCTCGAACGGTCTTCATCAACCGAACTTGGTTTTGGAGCGCCATTAAATTGCCAGATCCCTACTTTACGAAGAATTTTATTGTGATCGAAACTTACCTCAACCCCTGCATTAAATTTATAACTGAGCCAGTTAAAAATTCTAACATCTATATATCCGTTGCCGACGAGTTTTGCAAAATTAGATGAACGTCTGGAAAGGTCATTCACAGCAACCGGATTGTATGCATAGCTCACTGCATCGGTACTTCCGATACCCCAACCTTGCGGATTCGTCGGGCTGATGTATTTCGGATCACGTATAGGGATGACCGGTAGCATCTGCGGGAAGTCATAAAAAGGATTTCCTTCATTGGGTGACCCTACATTTGAATTGCTCAGCATCATATTTTCGCCGAAGGTTACCCGCCCCCTCTGTGTTTTCGTATTCAGCCGGAGACTTGCTCTTTCGAACGAACGTCCGATGATTACGCCATCATTTTTATAATAACTACCCGAGAGAAAATAATTGCTGGTATTGCTGCCACCGGATAAACTGAGGTTATAATCCTGCATGCTCCCTACCTGTGTGATTTCATCCTGCCAGTTTGTATTGATCGAAGGATCAAAGTTTGCGTCTACACTTGGAGGGGCAGGTAATCCTGCATTCAGATATTGTTGCTTCTGCAAATTGGCAAAAGACCGGTTATCCATCAGATCCCATTTTTTCGGCAGCATTTGTATTCCATATTTTACTGAAAAACCAACACGTGCCGGGCCTTCTCTACCTTGTTTAGTTGTGATGATCACTACACCATTTGCAGCGCGTGAGCCGTAAATGGCCGCAGCAGAAGCATCTTTCAAAACCTGAATGGATGCGATATCATTTGTGTTCACGGTAGAATTTGCGTCAGCGATCATACCATCAATCACATATAATGGGTTGGCATCTGTAAAACTTGCTACTCCGCGTATTTCTATAACGGCTCCCTGTCCGGGCGCACCACCTGTGCGAACATTGACACCAGGTGCAAGTCCCTGAATTGATTCAGCCAGATTGTTTGATGAAATCCTGCTTGCATTCACGGGGTTGATCACTGCTGTGGCACCTGTAAGGTCTCTTTTCCGAACAGTCTGGTAACCGATCACCACCACTTCACTCATACTTGCATCGCCAACCTGCAGCACATCAGAAATATCGTCCCCCGTAATAACTATTTCTTTCGGTTGAAAACCAACAGATGTTACCACGAGCGTACCACCCACCGGAGCATTGATAGCGAATTGACCACTTGCATTGGTTGCAACAGATCGGTTGGTTCCTTTCACAGTTACCGACGCTCCAATCAGAGGCTCACCCGAAGGAGAGCGTAATGTTCCCCTGATTACCTGCTGGGCGAATACACTCATGCCGAGCAGCAGAACCCCACATACAGTTAAAAAATAACGCAATCGCTTTTTCATGGTCTGAGTTTTGATTTGAAGGAAAATATTATTTTATTTTTTTTCGAACTTTTTCACTTGAATTGCGGATGATCAATTCAGGTTGCAGCATCCGCTGCACTATTTTATTATTGTAGAAATTATTTTGACCAGCAAGTTGAAAAAACAATCCGGCAGCTTCTTCTCCCATTCTTATTGTTTGCTGATCAATGGTTGAAAGAGAAGGTGTGATGTATTTTCCAAAATGTTCATTGGCAAAACCAATAACGGCCACATCGTCCGGTATTTTAATATTTTTTTCTTTCAGTGCTTCCATTGCACCCAGTGCAGTAAAATCTTCTACGGCAAATACCCCGTCGGGGCGATCCTGCATCAACAGCAGTTGGTGCATGCACTTTTTTCCTGATTCTATCGAAACATCACCCGTACATATCAATTGCTCGTCAAAAGGAAGATTGTGGTTCTTCAATGCTTCCTTATAACCGAGCAGTCGTTGATGAAAAATAGAAACGTGTTGTTGTCCTGCGATATGGGCAATCCGTTTACAACCCTGTTCGATCAAATGGGTGGTAGCAATGAAGGCACCGAGAAAATCATCGATTACAACAGAGGGAACTTTGAGTTCACTGCTAACACGGTCAAACAGTACGAGGGGCACGCCTCGCCTTCGGATTTCCTGGTAGTGTGAAAAATCGGTGGTATGTTTTGAAATGGAGGCGAGTACGCCGTCAACCCGGAACCGTAGGAAAGTTTCAATTCCTTTTGCCTCAAAGTCGCTTAATTCGTTTGATTGATAAATAAGCACATTGTAATCCATTTCGCTTGCAACTTTTTCAATTCCATGAACTACGGATCCGAAGAAGTTGATTTCTGCACTGGGAATAATTACACCAATGATGCGTGATCTCCCCAAACGTAATGATGATGCGATTTTGTTATGACGGTAATGGATGCGGCTGGCTTCGTTACGAACTGCAGATTTTGTTCCTGCACTGATAGCAGGATGATCATTCAGTGCACGGGACACTGTTGATGCTGTTACATTCAAATGGCGGGCTATGTCCCGTATCGTCGACCGGTTGATACTTTCCTGCATGTAAGTCTTGGTTATGCAATCGATTGCATTAAGGTAGGGAAAAATTTGAAATTTTGGATTTCAGATTTGGAGAATCAAAAAGGCTTCGCCTCTTAAAAGGCGAAGCCTTTTTTTCGAGCTCACCGGAATTTATTTTTCACATTTATTACCACTTTTTTATCCATCTCCATTGGTTCTTTTTCGTCTGATCAATAGAATAAACACTCTTGCTTATTCACCATTTGTATATTTATTTGCATCCTGAACAGATAATCATGTCGATCGGTCTGGAGCATAGACTACCAGAAATCGACGGATTGTCCATCGAAGATCAAGCTGCTGATGAGCACAATTTTTCAGATTTAAAAGATTAGTGGATGTCTCACATCGGGGGCCCCTTGTGAGTGGTCCGTGGTCAGTCCATCGTACAATGGTCCGTGGTCAGGGGCAATGGTATCTAGGCTTGATGGTGGTTGTCTCTTGTTTGAAGTCAGACGTCAGTGGTCATAGGTCGCAGCTTACACCTTCAACTCGTCTGCAGCTTCCTGATCCAAAAACCAATGCACGTCCCCATGCAGCGGCCGGATCAATTGTGCCGGATAAGCATCCGTATCCTCTTTGCCTTCGAGTACCCGGGAAACAGCAAGTGCTTTTTCTTTTCCAAAAACCAGGAAAGCTATCCGCAATGCATTATTAATCATTGGTGCATTTAGTGTAATCCGGTAAACGTGCTCCTCCTCCAGATATACAGCTTTCACATCGGGTAGAGATTCGTGTAATACCGGAGTATGCGGAAACAACGATGCAGTATGGGCATTGTCTCCAAGTCCGAGGAGGATAAGGTCGAAGTGGACAGGATCGCTTTCAAAGTGGTGCATGATCCTTAAGGCATAATCATGCGCCGCTTCACCCGGACTAAATTCCGTATTGATAGTACAAAACTGATCATTTGAAAGTTGTAGCGGCTCAACCAATGTTTTCCGGATCATTCCTGCATTAGAAGCGGGATCATGAAGTGGAACATATCTTTCGTCACCCAGGAAAAAATTCAATTTTGACCAGTCAAGCTGGTGACGGAATGCTTCAGAAGCTAATAATTTATACAGCCTGGCAGGAGAATTTCCTCCCGAGAGAGCTACTGTGCATTTTTTATTTTTCTTAATTGCCTGCCTGCAGGTGGAGATAAAAAATCCTGCCAGTGCACTCACCGTTTCTTCAGCAGTTGGAAAAATATGCATTTCCATGCCTTTATTTTTTGTCATTGAGCGGAAGGGCAAACCAGTGGAATCCATCACGGGCTATCAAAGCTTCTGCCAATTCAGGTCCCCATGAATCCGCCGAATAATTTGGAAAGTTGTTGCTTCTTTTATTTGTCCACGTATTTATCAGCGGCGTTAGTAATTCCCATGCTGCTTCAACCTGGTCTGCGCGCATGAATAATGTCTGATCGCCAATCATCGTATCCATTAGCAGCGTTTCATAGGCTTCGGGAGTATAACTCGAATACGTCGTGCTGTAATCGAAAATCATTTCAACAGTATTCAGCAACATTTCGAGCCCGGGACGTTTGGCTTGTACCTGAAGCCGGATGCTCATTTCTGGTTGTATGCTAATGATCAGTCTGTTTTGTTGCCAGCTTTCAATTGCTTCAGGAGAAAATACAAAATGCGGCAGGTCGCGAAACTGAATAGTGATGACAGATGCAGACTGATGTAAACGCTTTCCTGTTCTTACATAAAATGGAACACCCTGCCACCGCCAATTGTCAACGAAAAATTTTACCGCTGCAAATGTTTCTGTATTCGAATCTTTCGAAACCCCTTTCTCTTCTCTGTAACCGGGTTCTTCTGTTCCTTCCATCCAGCCTTTACCATATTGTCCCCGCACCGCCACATGGCCGATATCCTCTGTTGTGAAGGGGCGCATCGCCTGTAACACATCCACTTTTCGACCGCGTACCTGTTCGGCATTGAAATTCACGGGTGGTTCCATTGCAATAAGGCAAAGCAATTGCAGAATATGATTCTGTACCATATCCCGTAGTGCACCGGCACTTTCGTAATATTCTCCTCTCCCTTCAACCCCTAATTTTTCGGTTACAGATACCTGTACGTGTTCAATATAATTTCGATTCCACAATGGTTCAAGGATTGAATTGGCAAACCGGAAAGCCATAATATTCTGGACAGTTTCCTTTCCGAGGTAATGATCGATACGATAGATCTGCTTCTCCTCAAAAATATTGTTCAATAAACGATTGAGAGATTTTGCAGATTCGAGGTCATTTCCGAAAGGCTTTTCTATTACTATACGTGTATGTTCCGGTTGCTCCGCCAATTTGTTTTTAGCAATATTCTCCGAAATTACAGAGAACAATTTCGGTGCTACTGCGAGGTAGTGAATTACAATCGCTTCCTGTTTCCATTCTGCTTCGTATTGACCGATCCGGTTGCAGACTACCTGGTAGGCAGCGGAATCATTCAGGTCGAGTGCGTAATAAACCATCTGTCGGGAAAACTCGGACCACTTCGCCTCGGGTGCTATTCCATTCCGTGAGAATTTATTGATGCCTTCCAATAATTTTGATCGGAATTCTTCGTCACTGAAAGGACTTCGGCCGACGCCGATAATCGCAAATTTTTCCGGTATCCAATTATCCAGAAATAAATTGAACAATGCCGGTGCGAGTTTTCTCCAGCTCAGGTCACCCGTTGCGCCGTAAATAACAAAAATCGTCGACTGCTCTTTGATTGGTTTCAAGTTCGGGGCTTGTTTAGATTATGATGGAATACCGTTCCATTCTGTATGAAAAACTCCTTCCTTTCCAGTCAATTCATACGTATGAGCACCAAAATAATCCCTTTGTGCCTGAATCAGGTTAGAGGGCATTCTTTCACTCCTGATTGCATCAAAATACGACAGAGACGCAGAAAATGCAGGTATTGAAATACCACATCTTGCTGATTCGGATACAACATTCCGAATAGACGAATTGGATTGCAGTATCATTTCGGCAACAGATTCATCCAATAACAAATGCTCGATCAAAGGTGTTTTCTGAAATGCTTTATAAATCAGATCAAGGAATTTTGCCCTGATGATACATCCACCCCGCCAGATCTTTGCTATCTCGTCAAGATGCAGGTTGTATTGGTTGGCTTCAGATCCTTTTGCCAGTAGATGCATCCCCTGGGCATAAATTACACTCATAGAAAAAAAATAAGCCGCTTCCAGTTGTACTAAAAACTCTTTTGCACCGCTTTTTAATTTTATATCCTGTTGCTGGGGATAAATCCGTGCTGTTTTCATGCGGAGGGATTTGTATTTCGAAAGATCGCGCATGCATACGGCACTATCAATCACAGGCACCGGTAATTCAAGTTCCATCGCTATTTGTGATGTCCATTTACCGGTTCCCTTTGCTTTCGCTTCATCCTTAATAGCGTCAACCAGGAACTCGGATGATGTTTTTTGTTTGTACCGAAAGATATCTGAGGTAATTTCAAGCAGGTACGATTGCAGCCTGCCGTTATTCCAGTTCGAAAATACTTCGTTAATAGCACTGTTGTCTAGCTGAAGTCCTTTTTTCATCAATTCGTATGAATCAGCGATCAATTGCATAAGCGCGTATTCGATACCGTTATGTACCATTTTTACAAAATGACCTGATGCACCGGGGCCGATATACGCAACACAAGGCTCGTCACCTATCCGTGCAGCTATTGCGTTCAATACCGGTTTTACATAAACATACGCTTCCTTATCACCTCCAGGCATCATGCTTGGCCCTTTACGCGCCCCTTCCTCTCCGCCTGAAATGCCCATTCCAAAAAAATGAAATCCTTTTTCTTTACACAAGGCATCCCGTAGCATGGTATCACGAAAATGCGAATTGCCCGCGTCAATAATGATATCACCGGGCTGCAAGACAGCTGACAATTCACCTATGACACTATCTACAATTTTTCCTGCTGGCACCAGCAACATGAGCACCCGGGGTACAGTGAGGTTTTTTATTAAATCTTCCAAATGCGAAAAACCTTTGACCGGTTTTCCTTTTCCTTCACTTTCCAAAAGAGCAAGCTGTGCAGGATTTTTATCATGCCCCGCGACAGCAAAACCATGATCTGCCATATTCAGCAATAAATTACGACCCATTGTGCCCAGGCCAATCATACCCAGCGTGTACTTTTCTTGCATGTACCCAGATTAAATAATTTATAATGAAATGCCTTCGATAATTTCTTTTGTTTTGTGAAAATTCTCATGATGATATCCCCTGATCCCTAACCGCTGTGCGGCTTCCACTAAAATTACCCGGTCATCAAAATACATGCATTGATGGGGAGAAGCCTGTGCCACACCCATTGCAAGTCGGAAAATACCAGGATCCGGCTTCCGCATGCCTACTTCTGCTGAAGAAATAAAAGCGTCAAAACACTGGTGCAACCGGAATTTCTTCACCCGGTAATCATTTAATTCCTTTCCTTCATTATTTATGGAAATAATGCGGATGCCGGGATTATTCATCTTCCATGTTATCAGCCACGGCAGTGTTTCAGGCAATTCAACAGATTGCGAAAAGACAAACGACTTGAAATCTTCCACCGTAAACTCCCGTTCACGGTTGAATACTACTATATCGAGATATTCATCAAGTGTTATTCTTCCGATCTCATAAACGTTGAAAATAAAATTGTGCAGCCGCTCCATTTCCGGATAGTCGAGACCGAATTTTTTTGCTGCAAGTTCTCTCGATTCATGCCCCCATCCGTTTGACAACAAGACACCTCCGACATCGAGGAAAAGTATTTTCACAGGTTCCGTCAACATGCTACCTATTTATAAGTAAACAAAATAATTTCATTCCAGTTCACTGATCTTTTTCAATCGTCTCCGATGTCTGTCTTCTCCCGTAAACCGCGCGTCGATAAATGCACGGATGTACTCCTGCGCTACTTGAATCCCAGTGACACGACCACCAAGACACATCAGGTTCATATCATCATGCTCGACACCCTGATGTGCGGAATAATGATCATTCACCAGGGCCGCCCGCACACCTTGGATTTTATTCGCGGCGATAGACGCACCCACTCCACTTCCGCATATGGCAATTCCACGATCTACTTTTTTTTGTTGCACAGCTCTTGCCAACGGAATGACAAAATCCGGATAATCATCTTCCACATCCCAAGTCATGGCGCCGAAATCATCCACCTCATGTCCCAACGAGGTGATGAAAATCAAAATGCTTTGCTTCAATTCGAATCCTCCATGATCTGCTGCAATTCCTACTTTCATCATCTTATTCATTATTATATTTTCGCATATTTCTGGTAAATAAAATCAACTCCCGTTGACGTCATCCCTTTATTTAATTCATCTCCGTTGAAATTCTTCAGAAATCCGCTTGATTTTTTCTGCTGAAAGGAAGGGACCGCTGCGAACCAGTAAACGATATCGGAATGTAACGGATCCGTTTGGAGGGATTTTCATATTTAAGTTTTCGTTGCCGTTACTAAAAACTTTTCTACCAAGTGGATTGATAGCAAATAAGCCATACCCACGTGCATGCCTGTACGCCGGATAACCGGGATTGGACGGATGATCGAAGATGGCTATTGTAATATTCTGCCCTCCTTTTTTGCCCTGCAGAACTGTCCACGGTCCTTTTGTTCCCCACGCACTATCACCCGTTTTTCCTTCACTCGTGAAATACATTCCGGTAACACCTTCATTATTTATTTTTGGAACGCTTGTTTTATTTCCCTGTGTATCTATAAAAACATCGGACTGCTGTGTAGGCATTTCCAATTCTCGTGCGACCCGGATAGCAAAAAAGCCGTCTTTTACGTCTGCAAAAACCACTTCGATTGACCGTGCCTGTAAGGTGGTGATGCGGTCGATATAAAAATCATTGTCTTTTACCTGAAATTTGTATGTCGTAATTTCATCCAGTAAAAC
>DATLDA010000148.1:0-7852 GCA_035526135.1 Flavitalea sp. | reverse complement strand
CCATCGGCCGTGTCGTAACAGCCCCTTCTGTACGAAAAAAAGGTTATGGGAAAGACCTGATGGACCACTCCCTGAATTGGATATTTTCCCAATGGGGGAAACAACCTGTAAAGATCGGTGCACAATTATATCTTCAGAAATTTTACGAATCAATTGGTTTTCAAAAGTGCAGTGAAATATATCTGGAAGATGGTATAAAACATATTCAAATGATCTTTACTTAGGAAAACTACGTATTAAAAAATCGTATATGCATTACTGCAAAAAATAGTATCCCCTAAACACACAAAAAAATCCTTTTGAACGTTTCTTCTTAGTATGTCCGGTGATGACTATCAAAGTTCTCCGGAATCCAATGACCATCTGAAAACTAAATCTAATGTCCATGAACCACTTTCTACACGCTTCTACCAGGAAGTGTTGTGCAATAATCTTACTAATTGGCTGCACATATTTCACTTCATTCGGTCAATACTCGGAAAGAACTTCTTTCTGGGAAGCCGGTCTGACAGTCGGTCCCTCAAATTTTCTTGGAGACCTTGGAGGTCACTATGGAAAAGGAAAGCCTTTCCTGAAGGACAATAACATCCAGATGACCAAACTCACCTATGGTGTTCACTTATCCTATCATCCAAGTGAATTTATTGCTGTGCGTATATCTGGAAATTTTGGAATCCTCGAAGGTGATGATGCGATCATAAAAGGAAAAGGAAGTTATGAGGAATCAAGAAGAGCACGTAATTCGGATTTCAGATCAAAATTCCAGGAAGTTTTTGTTGTAGCAGAATTTTATCCAGGTGTATTTTTCGAATACGAACCAGAAGATGTTTATCATAAAATGCGCCCTTACGGTCTTATTGGTCTTGGGGTGTTTCACTTTAATCCGATGGGAACAGATCCGCTTACCGGTAACTGGGTTGCATTGAAACCATTGCGCACAGAAGGACAAGGTTTTGCAGAATTTCCTGACCGCAAAGAATACAAGTTGATACAAATGAACCTGCCAGTAGGTGCGGGTATGAAATATTATATCACAGAAAGGTCGAATCTCAGTCTGGAAGTAATCCATCGTTTTACAACAACGGATTATATTGATGATGTGAGTACCCGATATATTGATCCAAACTTATTCTATCAATACAGACCCCAATACTATACCACACAGACAGCTGACCTGGCCGCCCGTATGTCAAATAAAAGCGGAACAACAGGTACGCGATTCGCACCAGGCAAGAAAAGAGGAACTGCCGAAAACAGAGATGGTTATTATTCCGTAGGCTTCAAATTCAGTACGAGAATTGGCGCAGACGCCAGCACCAGATTTACAAATTCAACACGTTGCCCGATCAGATTCTGATCTCTGCAATGTGTAACGTATACAATCGAAAAAGCACAAATGTGCCGGAGGTGATCCTATGAAAAGAATAAAACTATTTGTTAAACCGGCAATTGCTGCATCGGCTGCCATTACGTTCGTGCTGCTGCTGGCTACCGTGGATACCTCCGCGAACATCGCAAATTTAAATAGGCCGGTCATTATTGATTCTATCGTTGTACAAAAAATAATTACCAGTTCAAAGTATAAAGTACGTCTATACCCTAATGCTAATCACCAGGTTTTGTTTTTTAGTGCAAGTGGACGTCAGGGAAAAGTTTATCAGTTGTTTGTTTTTGATATGGAAGGAAAACTGGTAAAGCGGGCAAATATCAGGAACAAAGAAACGAGCGTTGTAAACAATCTTGATAAAGGAGTTTATCTCTTTGAGGTTTTTAGTGATGATGAGCGCATCGAGAATGGACAATTGTTCATACACTAATACAAAAAAGTCTTTTACAATAGTTGAGAATCCAATAAGCTGCAGGGAAATTAGTTTAATTCGATATCCGGTTGAGTCGAAAACCTGATCCGTTCCCTATATTCCATGTACCCTGATAACTAGGATTTTATTAATCACTCCCTGCACACGCTTATTGGTATAAAATTATTCTGGTTCACCCAGTATCCTCAGTAGCCGGCGATGAGTAATTGCCGGCTATTTGTTTTTCCAGCAGTCGGCTTGCAGCTATCAGCTATCCCACCCTGCTTGTATATTTATTACCAAAATTCAAAACATGTAAGTCAATTCTATGACAATTTTCTGTTACTTAACTGCGTGCTGTTTGCCAACGGCTGACAGCCATTTACTACAAAAATATCTCTCCCGCCTGTTTCCAGTCATCAATCCGGTCGTATTCTTTTATTTCGAGGTTATGGGCTGACGTAAATAACCACTTTTTTCCATTGAAATATTTGAGATTCTTTACATGATCATCGATCATATGATCGCCGCACACGAGTCGTTTGTCGCCGGTTAATGCCAGTTGTTTCCATGTAAGGAATGGAAAATGCTCGAGTAACCATTCAAGTTTTTCTTTCAATGAATTCGGGAACTCCATGGCTGCAGATACGATAAACACTTCATACCGTTCATTCATTTCACGTATGACTTCGACTGCATTTTCCATCACAGGCAGATTCCTGAAAAATCCCTCCGATAATAACCTTTCCATTACCATCTCATGATGTTCCTCAGGAAATCCTTTCACCCATGAACCAACCAGCATTTTTTTATAATTTATTTCTACGTCATGTTTCTCTTTGTACCAGCTGATCATATCCCCCATAGGATCTGCGATCACTTCATCCATATCAATAATGACCCTTTCTTTTTTCATTTCAATTCTTCTTTTAAAAACTTCGCCGTATGACTGTTGTTCTTTGTGATCATTTCTTCCGGAGTGCCCTCAAATAAAATTTCACCTCCTCCATCTCCTCCTTCTGGTCCGAGGTCAATAATATGATCGGCAACTTTGATTACATCCAGATTGTGTTCTATCACTACCACAGAATTTCCCCGATCAACCAGTTTATTCAATACATTCAGCAAATGCTGTATGTCCTGAAAATGCAACCCGGTTGTCGGTTCATCAAGGATATAAAACGTTTTACCGGTATCTTTTTTACCAAGTTCAGTCGAAAGTTTAACACGTTGTGCTTCTCCACCACTAAGTGTAACCGCTGACTGCCCCAATGTGATATACCCGAGGCCGACTTCCTGAAGTACTTTGATCTTACGGTAGATGTAAGGAACATTAGCAAAAAATTCAACCGCCTCATCAACTGTCATGTCCAGCACATCGCTAATGGATTTTCCTTTATATCTGATTTCAAGCGTTTCTCTGTTGTAGCGTCTTCCATTACATTTTTCGCAATGCACATAAACGTCTGGAAGGAAATTCATTTCAATAACGCGCATGCCTCCGCCTTCACACACATCACAACGGCCACTTTTCACATTAAAAGAAAACCTTCCCGCCGTATATCCCCGGATCTTTGCTTCAGGTACTGCTGCAAAAAGCGTTCGTATATCTGTAAAAAATCCACAATATGTAGCCGGATTGCTCCGGGGTGTTCTTCCTATAGGAGACTGATCGATTTCAATCACCTTATCAATTTGTTCCAGCCCCTTGACATTTTTATATTCAAGAGGAACAGAGTTGGAATTATAGGCGTGCCTGCTAAGTATCGGATAGAGCGTTTCATTGATCAATGTTGATTTCCCACTTCCGCTCACTCCTGTTACAACGATCAGCTTTCCCAAAGGAAACTGCACATTGACCTGCTTTAAATTATTTCCTTTTGCACCTTTCAGTTCAAGAAATTTACCATTGCCTTTCCTTCGCTCTTTTGGAACCTGAATCACCCTTTCACCAAACAGGAACTTGGAGGTTTCGGATTGAGAATTATAAATGGCTTTGGGATCTCCCTGAGCAACGATCTGACCCCCATGCTTACCCGCACGAGGACCTATATCAACCAGGTGATCTGCTGCCATCATAATATCTTTGTCGTGCTCTACAACTAAAACAGAATTTCCAATATTCACCAGATTTCTTAAGGCCGCAATCAAGCGGTGATTATCGCGCTGATGCAATCCTATACTGGGCTCATCAAGTATATAGGTGATTCCCTGAAGCTGTGATCCTATTTGTGTAGCCAGCCGAATCCGCTGCGACTCACCTCCACTCAGCGATCGGGATGCCCGATTCAATGTTAAATAATTGAGACCCACATCAAGGAGAAACTGCAACCTGTCGAGGATTTCTTTCAATATATCTTTAGCAATCGTTTTCTGCTTGTTATTCAGTTTTACATCAACCTGATTGAACCAGTTCATTAGTTTGTCAAGGTTCATCTCACTCAATTCAGAAATATTTTTCTCTCCAACTTTAAACCAAAGACTTTCTTTTTTTAACCGGGCACCGTCGCACGTTTCACATTTACGCAACTCCATGAACTGTTCCACCCATTCCCTGAGCGCATCACTTGTGCCACCAGCAAACCACCGTTTCAATTGTGGAATCACACCTTCGTATTCGGTAGTATAAATTTGTCCACTCGAACTTGTGTCTTCGAACAATTGCTCTGTTTCTTCCGGTTTTGTTTCCTGCCCGTACAAGATCAGGTTTTTGGATTTTTCACTGAGTTCACGTATCGGTTTATTCAGATCAATTTTACATTTCCTTGCCATCTGCTGCACCTGACGGAAAACATAAGCTTCGCGTTCCTCTCCCAAAGGCGCGACACCTCCTTCATTTATGCTGTATTGTTCATCCGGTATTACTGCGTCCATACTTACCTGGTACACCGATCCAAGCCCTTTGCATGTAGGGCAGGCACCATAAGGAGAATTGAAAGAAAAAGAATTCGGCGAAGGTTCTTCATAACTGATGCCTGAATCTTCGCACATTAATTGCTTACTGTATTGAACAATTTTTTCGTAATCATTTACTAGCAGGAACATCAGGTCTTTTCCCATCTGAAGGGTTTTCTGCACACTCTGGCTGAGTCTTACTTTCATTTCATCTCCGACAGCCAGTCTGTCTACAACTACTTCAATGTCATGAATTTTGTACCGGTCAACCTGCATCTTCGAGGTCAGATCTTTTATTTCACCATCAATCCTGACCTTCAGAAAACCTTTTTTCCTGATTTCTTCAAACAACTCCCGATAGTGACCTTTACGTCCTCTGATCAGTGGTGCTAGCACTGTAATTTTTTTCCCATTGAATTTTTTGAAAATGTGTTGTACAATTTCTTCTTCAGTGAACTTGATCATTTTCTTACCCGTATTATAACTGTATGCTTCGCCAATACGGGCAAAAAACAGCCGGAGAAAATCATACACTTCTGTAATAGTTCCGACCGTAGATCGTGGATTTTTATTTGTGGTTTTTTGTTCAATTGAAATTACTGGTGATAAGCCGGTGATCTTATCAACATCGGGTCTTTCCATATCGCCGATAAATTGCCGCGCGTATGCCGAAAAACTCTCCATATACCGGCGCTGCCCTTCATTATAAATCGTATCAAATGCCAGAGAAGATTTCCCGCTTCCACTCACACCGGTGAATACAACCAATTTATTTTTTGGAATACTAATATCAATATTCTTCAGGTTATGTTCCCTGGCACCGTACACGTCTATATATTCAACAACCTCGCCTGCAGAATCATTCATTTTTTTTGCCATGTTTTTTCAATCGGCAAAGATACTACCTGAACGGGGATGGATTACAATTAAGCTGATTGTGAAAAGAACGCAGGAAATTATTTACAATCGGCATAATATATTGGTTTCAAACCATATAGGCTGAAAAAAAACATTGCTGGTATAGTATTTGAATAGGAGATGTGCAAGCAACTGAATGCTAAATCTTAAACAATAAAAAAATGAAAACAATTCAACGCTTATCATTAATCGTGGTAGCAGTTTCTATGATCCTAGGTGGATGCAAAAATTTAAGTAAGACCCAAAAAGGAGCGGGTATCGGTACCGCGGCAGGCGCAGCAATGGGTGCGGTAATTGGTCGTGCTGCAGGGAATACTGCGCTGGGTGCTATTATCGGAGCTACGGTAGGTGGCGTCACCGGTGCAGTGATCGGCAGAAAAATGGATAAACAGGCTGAAGAAATGAAAAAAAGCCTTCCAAATGCAAAAGTTGAAAGGATTGGTGAAGGGATTGTGGTAGAATTTGAAAGCAAAGTTTTGTTTGCTATCGATCAGGCAAACCTGAATAATAGCGCACGAACAAATCTGAATGACCTTTCTGCTATTTTGAAAAAGTATCCTGATACGAATATCGAAGTGCAGGGTCACACTGATAATACCGGGACCGATAGTCATAATCAGGAGTTATCGGAAAAGAGAGCGGAATCTGTTGCGCAATTTTTAAGAAACAGTGGTGTTGCATCCGGCAGAGTGACGATTAAAGGATTTGGTGAAACTGCACCTGGCTATACAAATGATACAGAAGAAGGGCGTGCACAAAATCGCCGTGTGGATTTTCTCATTACCGCAAATGAGAAAATGATACAGGATGCAAAAAAAGAATCCGAGAAATCAGGTAAATAATAGGATGGCTGGTCATAAAAGAGTAGGATTATTCAGATATAATTTTCATCTTTGCGCTGACCAATTAAATTCTATCATTTAAAAATCAATTCATGAAAAAAGTCCTGATGCTATTAACGGTCGTCACATTGTTGACGGCAACCTCCAAAGCACAAACGGGTTTTGCAATTTTAGCTGGTGTCAACTGGCAAAACATTAATGGTGAAGATGAAAACGGGGACAAACTGAATTTCGACATGGCCACAAAATTCCATGTTGGAATTTTAGCTGATGTTCCGATTGCTACTGATTTCTATTTTCAACCAGGCCTTGTATTCCGAACAAAAGGCGCGAAGTATGAAGAAACAGTTTTAGGTGAAAAACTTAAAGCAAAAGTAAACATGGGTTACATTGACATCCCGCTGTCACTGGTTTATAAACCTGAAGTGGGTGCAGGCCATGTTATTCTTGGTTTCGGACCATATGTTGGATTTGGTCTGATGGGAAAATCAAAATTCGAAGGTGGCGGTATCAACGAAGAACAGGACATCAAATTTAAAAGTGATGTAAAACCTTCTGATCCGGATGATGTAATTTATTTCAAGCGTTTGGATGCAGGTGCTAACATTTTCGCTGGTTATGAATTTACTCCAAACATTTTCGTTCAACTCGGCGCTCAATTAGGATTGGTTGATATCAATCCAAAATACGATGGTCAAAAGCCAGATGGGAAAGCAAAGCATACTGGCTTTGGTCTTTCATTAGGCTATCGCTTTTAATTGATCAATGATCGTTTTGTAAACCGCCCTCGTGTAGGGCGGTTTTTTTTTGTATTATTTTAGCAGAACCTTAATACCGCACATATGAAAGTTCTTTTTACTGCTGGAATTGTTTTTACGGTTTTCTCTTCTCCTCTTCCTAAAAAGACCCCGGTAGTAATTGCCTATGTGGGAGGATACAGAGGATTGGTGAAAACGGAAATGATTGAAGCAGAAAAAATTACCCACATCAACTACGCATTTGTAAACATCCGGAACGGCAGGGCCTATCTGCAAAATGAAGGAACCGATACGGTCAATTTTTTGAACCTGATTCAGCTGAAGAAAAAGAATAAAAACCTGAAGGTGCTTATTTCGCTTGGAGGATGGTCGTGGAGTGAACATTTTTCCGACGCAGCCTTATCTGATAGTACGAGAAGGTTGTTTGCAGCGAGTGCAGCAGGCATTGTGCAAAGATGGAATCTTGACGGCATCGATATAGATTGGGAGTATCCGGGACTAAAAGGGGAAGACAATGTCTTCCGTGCGGAAGACCGTGAAAATTTTACTTTATTATTGCGCGCAATCAGAGAATCGCTTGATGCACTACGAGGCAGAAAAAATAAATACCAGCTCACCATCGCTTCAGGAGGTTTTCCTT
>DATLDA010000137.1:0-25741 GCA_035526135.1 Flavitalea sp. | reverse complement strand
ACCTCATCGATGAAACAAATAAGGATCCAAGGCGCGGATACGGACATGAAAAAGTATTGACCCAGATCTCAGTCGATTCATTCACGGAAAAAATGCTAAGCGATAAAGGATACACATTGGATACGATTCCAAATAAAGGAGAACTGGTATTGCTGAAGCCCACTGCCAATTTATCCACCGGAGGTACATCGACTGACGTAACGGATGAAGTGCACCCTGTTAACATATTCCTGGCGGAAAGAATTGCAAAAATTATCGGACTCGATATTTGTGGTATTGATATCATGGCACCTGATCTGAAAACACCCCTCTTTGAAAACGGAGGTGCCGTACTTGAAGTTAATGCAGCCCCGGGTTTCCGCATGCATGTGGAACCGTCCGAAGGCATTCCGCGAAATGTTGCAGAACCGGTAGTGGATATGTTGTATCCCAAAGGAACCAATGGCCGCATTCCGATCATTGCCATCACGGGAACTAACGGAAAAACAACAACGACGCGGCTTACCGCACATATTTGTAAATCCGCAGGATATAAAGTTGGATTTACGACCAGCGATGGCGTCTATATCCAGAACCAGCTCATGATGAAAGGAGATTGTACCGGTCCGCTGAGCGCGCAGTTCGTATTGAAAGATCCAACCGTTGATTTTGCAGTGTTGGAATGTGCGCGGGGTGGTATTCTGAAATCAGGACTTGCCTTCCAGCATTGTGATATTGCTATCATCACCAATGTTACTGCAGATCATATGGGACTCGGTGGTATCGACACGATTGAACAAATGGCAAAAGTGAAAGCCGTCGTCGCAGAAACAGTGTATGATCATGGATTCACGATCCTCAATGCAGATGATGATCTGGTGTATGCGATGCGGGAAAACCTTGAATGCAATATCGCGTTGTTCAGTATGGATGAAAATAACCCGCGCATCAAACGACATTGTGCAAAGGGAGGATATGCGGCGGTTTTTGAGAATGGTTATGTGACTATCCTTAAAGGAACATGGAAGGTGCGGGTAGAAAAGGTTACTGAAATTCCATTAACCTATGGAGGAAAAGCAGTGCACAATATCATGAACACGCTACCCGCCGTTCTGGCGAGTTATTTATTTAAAAATATCCGGATAGAAGATATCAAGTTGTCGCTACAGAATTTTATTCCTTCTCCTGTTCAGACTCCGGGCCGATTAAACTTATTCCAGTTCAGGAAATTTCAATTCCTCGCTGATTTCGCCCACAATCCCGCGGGCTTACAATTGTTATGCGATTTTATCAGTAAACTCGATGGGACGCCGAAAGTGGGGATCATCAGTGGAACAGGTGACCGGCGTGATGATGACATTCGTGAGTTAGGAAGAATTTCAGGAAGGTATTTTGATGAGATCATCATACGGCAGGACAAGCACCTCAGAGGACGCACCGCTGAAAATATTATTGATCTGCTGGTCGAAGGAATTCAGGAAAGCAAGACGAAAGAAATTCCTATTTCGATTATTCCTAAAGAACGCGATGCGATCACGCATGCATACCAAAACGCGGTACCTGGTTCGCTGATCACCATTATGTGTGATGTAGTGACGGATGCAATTGATTTCATCAAAGGTTTGAAAGAGAAAGAGGATGCGACGCCGATTCATGCCCCCGATATTTTACACGCACCGCGTCCCGCATAGCGAACCGAAGCGGGAAAGACGCAAAGTTGAGAAAGACGCAAAGGGAATCAATTTCTTTGCAACTTTGCTTCCTTTGCGTCTTTGCGTGAAACGGCCTTTACAGAAACCGGGTTTGGAACTTCGTATGGTACACCTTAAATTTGCACTCCCTTTAAGGGACCGGATTGCCCGATAGTATAATGGTAGTACGACAGATTTTGGTTCTGTTTGTCGAGGTTCGAATCCTCGTCGGGCAACAGACGCCAACGAATTAAAACCCTGGATTTTCCAGGGTTTTTTCATTTGGGATGTTGAGAAAAATTGATGAATAAATCCTTTCATCCTTCCGATCCTGTAATCATAGTTCAGACTATTATCACGGACCCTTTTTCCGTGACACAATTTTTCTTCAATTCATCTGCTTTTGCAGAAAATTTATTTTTCATTCTGCTGTTTCTACCTCCTATCACTTAAGCACATTCTTTGTTTCAACCAGGCCGCACATCATATCGACCCACGCTGCATAGGACGGAGGTTTTACAAACACATCCGTAGCACCCAACCGGATACAATGTTGCTTGTCGCGAATGCTGCTGCTCGTTGTGAAAATAAAAACGGGAAGAGAAACATACTTTTTATTGGTACGGATTTCCTGCAACGTTTCAAAACCATTCATGACCGGCATGTTGAGGTCGACAATGAGGAAAGATGGGGTGGGATGCGTATCTAAATATCCGATTACGGCAGATCCATCGTCCAGTTCTGCAATTTGAATTGATTGTTCACACTCTAACAGGGCGTTCCTGATTAGTTCTCTGTCATCGGGGTCATCGTCAACAATGAGGACTTTCCGCTTAGTCATCTGTTGCATTTAGGGTAGTTTAAAATTACAAACTCCTGCAATTTGAAAGAAATTTAACTGAACCGTAGTGCCATTTAATTGTCAAATATTTCAATGTAGATCGGGTTTTCAGGTGGTATGGTTTTTTCAACATTATCGTTTTCACATCTATGTTTACACATCAAAACCGGCATCTTACTACTTTGGAATTGAAAAAAGAGAAATGTGCCTGGGTTTACGATTCTTATTCTTCACTTCTCTATGGTGAAATACTTCAGGTTTTTCCCAAACGGGAAATTGCCAACGAAATTCTGGTTTCTTCCTTCTTAAAAATCTGGAATAAACTGGAACAGTATGACTCATCTGAAAATCTCTATACCTGGGCTTTGAAAATTACCAGAAAAGAGATTCGCATGAGGAAAATAAATGCCGTCCTTAACGAACTATTCGCGTGTCAGCAAAAAGAAGGGATCCTTCATTAGGCTATGTCACTTGTTCTTATTTTATCCTGGTTTCCAGGTATTTTTTTATAACCATTACAGTTTCTTCGGGCGCTGTAATATGTGGGCAGTGACCGGTTGCAGCAAGTAATTTTAATTGACTTCCCGTTATTTTTGAATGCATAAATTCACTAACAAAGGAATTTGCTACCATATCTTCTGATCCTTGAAGAATGACTGTCGGCACGGAAACCTTTTCCAGGTCTTCCCGGTGATCGGACAAAAACGCCACTTCAGCAAATTGCCGGGTGATCCGGGGATCTGCTTTACAAATGAGGTCTTCAAAATCCGCGATCTCGTTTTTGTTATTTACACCAATCACCATAGGAGCAAAGAATTTCGCCCACTGGAAATAATTTTCATCCATCAGGGCAAGTAAATCTTCGATGTCAGCCTGATCGAAACCTCCCTGGTAACCAGGTAGATTTATATAACAAGGAGACGGACAGATCAAAATAAGGTTGGAAAAGATGCTCTTATTTGTCAGGGAGGCAAGGAGCCCGATCATACCACTTACAGAATGACCTACAAAGATGATCGGCTCTGACGAGATCTCCTGACAAATCGAAAGAATATCGTCGGCATAACCATGAAGGTTTGTATGTTTTGTAATATCAAATTGCAAAGGGTCAGTTTCACCACTACCGATAAAATCAAAAACAACGACCTTATAATCACTCTGGAAGGCGGGAATCATTTTTTTCCATACCTGGTGATCACATGCAAGGCCGTGTGCAAAAAGAATTGTACGTGATCCTTTGCCTGTGATAGTCACGTTAAACGTGCTCATAGCATTTCTCTGCATAACCGGAAAGTACAAATCTTTTTGTAACAAGTATCGCAGTAATGAGCTTGTAGTTTTTAATTTCCTGTTTTTCCGTATTGATTATCTGTACTGTTGTTAATTTAATCACAGGTTAATTTACCGATTGATAGTTCTGTTGAATCACTAAAATGAAAAACCACTGACATGCGTCAGTGGTTAATCCAAATACAAAGGGGTACAATCACAGATATGGGAAAAATTTCAACCGGTAATCGTGGTAAGGCAGATCATCAGTATCAGGATGAAGATCGCCAGCAGTTTTATACTGTTTGAATTCATAGGATAACGTTTTTTGTTTTCACAGGATAGCGTGGTTTAAATCCAATTTTTGTGCCTGAAATTCCTTTCGGAAAATTTACGAAGTACCTCTACGTAAAGGATTTACATAACGATTTGCATATGAGAGGGCCTCGTGAAAAAATCGACAAAAAAAATTAAAAAGTATTTTATTCAATAGTAATTTTTCGTCCTGCACTAAAGGAGATTTACTATGAAATAGATTTAACAACAGAAAAAAATTAAACCCTGTTTTGATAATGACTTTATTGAAAAATCGTGTTTTGCGGGGTAAAAAAGAGGAAAACACATTGAAAACTACGGTAGTCTTAAGACTACCGTAGTAGGGGTTTCATAACCCGCTGATTTCTATTTACAAAATCTGACAACTACAGAAGCAAACCTGTTTTTGCTACTGGAATAGTATGAAAGCAATAGGCTCCTGATTGCCCACCACGACGGCTTTAGCCTTCATTCAAACTTCTGTAGCCTTTCTGCATGATATCATTTTTTGTCCATCAATTGCCACTTACGTTTTTATGACTCACCAGTTTAAGTGCGGATGCAGCGGCTTTTTTTATTCCTTTATAGTCACCACTCTCAACCATTTTTTTCGATATAAGCCGGCTACCCATCCCAACCGCACACACCCCGGCACGAAACCATTTCCTGAGATTTTTTTTATCTGCTTCCACGCCGCCTGTCGGAAGGAATTTTATGTTGGGGAATAATTCTTTGATCGACTCCACATAGGAAGGTCCCAATAGATTGCCGGGAAAAATCTTGACGATCGTGGCACCCGATGATTCGGCTAAGGCGATCTCGCTTGGGGACAAACATCCGGGAATCCACAGAAGTCCGGCATTATGTACAACAGATGCTACTTCAGCATTCACGGTTGGACACACCACGAAATCGGCACCTGCATCAATGAACGTCTTTGCATCGATTGCAGATTTTATTGTTCCGATTCCCAGCAACATGCCTTGAAATTCCGGCTGGATTTTTTTGAGGAGCATGAAATTGTCCAATGCATTCGCTCCCCGATTGGTGTATTCGACAATTCTGATTCCACCCATATATAATGCGTGAAAAATATCGCGGCTGATGTCCGGACTGTCGTGATAATACAGCGGCAACAATTTTTGTTGAAGCAGCCTGCCTGTTACTTCATCCTTTTTCTGCATAATTATTTTAGTTGATTTTCTATTTCTTCCACAGTCGCCTCTGTGAAATCACCTTTAGATAAGAATTTTTTACACGCCGCTGCCGTTGCAAATTCTACACTCGCCTGTGGCGTATTTTCATGTAGCATTGAGTAGATCAATCCCGCCATAAAACAATCTCCTGTACCTACCCTGTCTATAATCTTTTCGACGGTCATTTCCTTTGATGCAAACAATTGATTGCCGTTATACAATGCGCCATAATACCGAATCGCATTCTCTTCATCAAACCGGAATGTATTGGCCACTTGTGAACAGGAAGGAAATTTTTGTATGATTGCTTCTGATGTTACTGCCGCCTGATGCAGCATCACTGACCGGGAACGTTGCAAGGGATTAGGTAATTCAATGCCGAGCATTTCCTGAGCCGACCATATATTCCCCATAACACAATTGCAATATTGAACCAGGCCTGGCATTATATCTGTCGGAAGTTTTCCATATTGCCACAACTTCGAACGGTAATTAAGATCAACTGAAATGAAAATATTTCTTTTAACCGCTTCTTTCAAGGCTTGTTCACAGACCAGCGCGACTGATTGATTTAATGCAGGTGTAATCGCACTGAAATGGAACCAGCCAATCCCTTCCAGAACGCTGTCCCAATTGATATCCCCCGGATTTAATTCGGAAAACGATGAATGATCACGATCATACAGCACTCCTGCGTTTTTAAGATCTGCGCCCTGCGGCAGCCAATACAATCCGATTCGCTTTCCTGAAAACCGGATCGTATGTGTATCAATTTTTCTGGATTCCAGAGAAGCTATGATCTCCCTTGACAAATAATGATCGGGAATCGCAGTACAATAACGAACAGGAATGTTCCATTTGGCAAGTGCAGCGGCAACATTCAATTCTGCACCCCCAATATATACCGGCATCGACGATTGATGTATCCATTCACCCTGCAACTGAGGCGACAGCCGCATCAATAATTCACCGAAGCATAAAACTTTTTTCATGTTAAGGCTGTAGCAACGGATTCCTCTTTCCAGTTGAAATAATTAGCAGCGTTGTTATAACAAATATCAGATACTATCTTACCGATCCATTCAGGGTTATCAGGCAATTCTCCTTTTTCTACTTCACTACCCAAAAGGTCACACAAGATCCTGCGGAAATATTCATGCCTTGGGAAAGAAAGGAAACTCCTGCTGTCAGTTAACATGCCTATAAACCTGCTTAACAAACCCATATTCGAAAGGGCATTCAACTGTCTTGTCATTCCGTCTTTCTGGTCAAGGAACCACCATCCGGAACCAAATTGTATTTTACCAGGGAATGATCCGTCATTAAAATTACCTGCCATGGTGGCGAACACTTCGTTGTCTGAGGGATTCAAATTATAAAGAATTGTTTTTGTAAGCTGATTTGTTGAATCAAGCCTGTCCAGGAATTTTGCTAACGCAGTAGCCTGACCGAAATCGCCGATTGAATCCCAACCTGTATCCGCCCCGAGCTCTGTGAACTTTCTCTCGTTATTGTTACGGAGTGCGCCAAGATGAAATTGCTGCACCCAGCCTTTTTCCCAGTCCCATATGGCAAATTGATACAACAGATCGGATCGGAGTTTTGCAGCCTGTTCGTATGATGCTTCCCGGCCATTTCGGATCATTTCAAAAATGGATGCAACTTCGTGTGCCGTATACTTATCAGCATGCATATATTCCAATCCATGATCTGAAACACTACAATTCATCGATGCAAAAAAATCATGTCGCAATTTCAAAGCTTCCAGATATCCGGAATAATCCGGGATGCTTCTGTTTGTCACTGCTTCAAGTCTTCCAACGTATTCATTGAATGACTTTGTATCACCCGCCTGCATGGCCTTATCTGGTCTGAATGCGGGCAAAACTCTGATGCCACAATTATCCTTTGCAATGGCCGCATGGTATTCGAGCGAATCAATGGGATCATCCGTGGTACAAATCACTTTCACTCTCATTTTACGCAGAAGATTCCGGACTGAAAAATCGGGACTTGTCAGCATTTCACCAGCTCTGTCATAAATCGTATCAGCACTTGCCGGTGATAGCAATTCATCGATCCCGAAATATCGTTTGAGTTCCAGATGGGTCCAGTGATAAAGCGGGTTTCGCAAAGTGTAAGGGACCGTTTCCGCCCACTTACGGAATTTTTCCCTGTCACTTCTGGGGCCGGTACAATAACTTTCATCAGTTCCATTGATGCGCATTGCCCTCCATTTGTAATGATCACCGGCGAGCCAAGCTTGTGTAATATTTGAAAAACAATTGTCTTCCGCAATCAGTTGCGGCGAAAGATGATTGTGATAATCTATAACCGGCATCATTGAGGCATAGTCGTGATATAACCTGCGTGATGTAGAAGTAGAAAGTAAAAAATCCTGATCAATAAATTGAGTCCGTGACATACGTAACGAAATGGAATAAATAAAAACTTAGGGAAACGCTTATTATAACGAAACACCACGTTTCCATGGGATGAAATCATCCTGACCATGCCTGACGGCAGCCACCAGTATTTCACCACTTGCAACGCGGATGACAAAATCTAAAATGCGTTCACCCGCCTGTTCAATAGTTTCTGTTCCTTCAATGATGCTTCCTGTATTGATATCAATAATATCATGCATTTTATTGAATAATGCGGTATTGGTTGAGATCTTAACAACGGGCGCGATGGGGTTGCCCGTCGGTGTGCCAAGGCCTGTAGTGAACAAAACAATATTCGCTCCCGAACCTACTTCCGCCGTTGTACTTTCTACGTCGTTACCGGGGGTGCAAAGTAAATTCAATCCCGGCTTTGAATACATCTCCGGGTAATCAAGAATATCCACGACAGGTGAGGTACCTCCTTTTTTTGCAGCGCCGGCAGATTTGATTGCATCGGTGATCAGGCCGTCTTTGATATTGCCGGGAGAAGGATTCATATCGAAACCGGAACCTGATTCTTTAGCGCGACGTGCATACAATTGCATAAGGTGACCAAAACGTTCTGCGCCTGATTCATTCACGCAACGATCGCTTAAATTTTGTTCTACACCGCACAACTCCGGAAACTCCGATAAAATAACTGACCCTCCCAAAGCAACGAGCAAATCTGACGTGTAGCCGATTGCCGGATTCGCAGAAATTCCTGAAAAACCATCAGACCCACCACACTCGAGACCAATGCACAGCTTACTTAGTGAAGCTGGTTGTCGCGTGATTTTATTAGCCTGTACAAGTCCCGCAAATGTTTGCCGGATCGCAAGCGACATCAATGCAGACTCAGTTCCGATTTTTTGTTGTTCAAGAATGTAAAGTGGTTTCACAAATGCCGGATCCCGTTTCTGAATTTCATCACGAAGCATTTGTACCTGGGCATTCTGGCAACCAAGACTTAGAACAGTCGCACCAGCGACGTTCGCGTGTGTTATATAACCGGCGAGTAATCCGCAGAGTGCCTGTGCATCCTGGCGGGTGCCTCCGCAACCTCCGTCATGCGTAAGAAATTTAATACCATGAACGTTTGGAAAAAGTTGTTGCTGACGTACTTCCTCCGGTTTTGTTTCCAAGGGGGCGGAAAGCATTTCATCAATCCCTTTACCATCCCTGTACATGCTGATCAGATTGTTCACTTCAAGCCGGTTGTTTTGATGCCGGCCATATCCGAGTTCATTTACGAGCGCTTCGCGTAAGACTTCCAGGTTTCGGTTTTCACAAAATACGAGCGGGATAACCAGCCAGTAATTGGCGGTGCCTACTTTCCCATCTGCACGATGAAAGCCTTGAAACGTTCTCTCCCTGAAGGCCGAAACATCGGGAGGATTCCAATTCAATTTTCGATCTTTAACTGAAAACTCGCTCGCTGCATGGTGTGTATTTAAAGTAGATATCACACCACCACGGGGGATCGGCTTGAGGGCCTTCCCGACCAGCACGCCGTACATTTTGATCTCACCCTCAACAGGCAAATCTTCTGTAACGAATTTATGTTTGGCGGGAACACGGCCCGAGATCCTGAATTCGGTTCCATTATAAGAAACGATCTCACCATCTTCGAGATTAGACAAGGCTACCAGCACGTTGTCATCGGGATGTACTTTGGTAACTTTCCCATTCATACCAGCGCTACTTTATTTTGAAGGTTTGATGAACAATCCGGAACCGGGCGATATAAAACGAATGTACGAATTCGATCCATGAGAAAAGGCTGTGGTGGTCCGGTGTAAAACTCTCAACTTTGCAGATTCAATTCAAATCTCCATGCGATCAATCAGAAAAATACATAAGGCAGTTTATGAGCCCATCGCTGATCTTGTGACATACCGGGTAATGCCTACGCAATCGTTTCCAATGAATGCGTTAGATCCTTTTATTTTTCTCAATCATCACGGAAAGCAGGAATATCTTCCGAAAAATCACGGATTGCCTTTCGGCCCGCATCCTCATCGTGGATTCGAAACGGTAACCATTATACTTGAGGGTGACCTGACCCATAAAGACAGCAGCGGATCTAATTCGGTTATTCGCACCGGAGGAGTTCAGTGGATGACAGCCGGAAGCGGAATTATTCATGCAGAAGTTTCTTCCGACGAATTCAAATTGAAAGGAGGTCCGCTTGAGATCCTGCAATTATGGATAAATCTTCCGGCGCGCGCAAAAATGACCGCACCCCACTATACCGGTTTACAAAAAGAAGAAATACCGCGCGTAGAGATGGATGATAATAAAGTGACTGCTCATATTGTTTCCGGTTCAATGAATGGCGTTCAGGGTGCGCTCAAACCCATCACCGATATTCACCTCACATGGTTTGAATTTGAAGAAGACGGTTCGATAAAAATGTTGGTACCCCGCGATAAAAATATTTTTTTATATGTGGCCGCCGGTGAGGTGAATGTTAACGGACACGATGTTGCGCAACACCATCTACCGGAATTCAATAATGATGACGAAGAAATTACAATAAAGGCGAATTTAACTGCCATCGTTGTTTTCGGGTATGCCACACCGTTCAATGAGCCATTTGCAGCGTATGGGCCCTTCGTGATGAACAGTGAGGAAGAAATTATGGCCGCATATGACGATTACAATAAAGGGAAATTCGGAAACCCGGAAGCATTGATGGAAAACTGATTGCCATGTCGACAAGAAGGCTGTCAGCAGTCAACTATCCCATCGTAATGAATAGCTAATTACTAAAAATCAGGCTGTCAGCGATTGCTGTTAGCGATCTCCAGCTGGTTAATAGCCAGCTCCTGTATTGAAGTGACTGCTGACGGCTGACTGCTGACCGCTGACGGCTTCAAAGATCCACGACTCTTCTTTCTTTACTGCTTTGAAATGCAGTTTCGATAATGCGGATCACCTGTTCCGCTTCCTGACCGGAGACCGGAGCTGGGGCATTGTTTCGGACGGCTTCGAAAATCTTCTGATAATATTCTCCATAATTTCCGGCCGACGTCTCTACCTCTTCACGCACTGATGTACCATTTTGTTCAATATGAAGTATACCCCTGTATTTTTCCGGTTCCCGCCCCCAATTTGCCGAGCCGGGCACTTTATTTTCCTGCAGCTGTGTCTCCTGCGGATCTGCCCGGTATTTGACAAAAGAGCCTTTTGCTCCATGTAAAATAAAAGCCTGTAAAGATTCTTTTACGAGATAGCTGCAGTGGAGCCTGACCCTTTTATCCGGATAATAAAAAAGCAATTCGAAATAATCGTCTACCTGTGAAAGTGGGCGGATAATCCGTATATCTGCGAAAACCGCCTGAGGCATTCCAAATAACGAAAGCGCCTGATCGATGAGATGCGCGCCGAGGTCGTACAAAGCTCCTGTACCCGGTGCAGGTATTTCTTTATGCGTTTTTGCGCTCAATCCTTCTTTATAACGGTCAAAGTGAAACTCTGCCTCGGTTATCTTACCCAACCGTCCGCCTTCAATAACTTTCACAACCGTTTTGAAATCGCTGTCGAATCTCCGGTTATGGTATACCGATAGTACCCGATGTTTCTGTGCGGCAAGCTGAATGAGTTCCCGGCTTTCTGCAGAGGTAATGGTAAAGGGTTTTTCAACAATCACATGCTTACCCGCCTCAAGACATTTATGAGAATATTCTGCATGTGTGCTGTTGGGTGTATTGACGACTACTAGTTCTATTTGAGGATCTTTAAGCAAATCTTCAAGGGAGCGGAATGTTTGGATGAAAGGGTATTTCTGATTCGCAAGATTCTTTTCCCGTTCCCACACTGCGTATAATTGAAATCGATCATCATGCGTAATGAAGGGAGCATGAAATACCGAACCCGACATTCCGAAAGATAACAAGGCTGTTTTGATTGGCTCCGACATGAGAATGATTGAAATGCCAACTTACATTATTTGATGCTATTTCACACACATTTGGGACTTCAAATCAAACGACTTTCATTACGTGCAGTTTGTTTATTAACTTTCACTTATATGGCCAAATCAAGCCCTCTGATTTTAGTTGAAGATGATGTTGAGGATCAACTCCTCATTCGGGAAGCCGTAGAAAGTATTGATCCTACCCGTCATCTCATAATTTTTGATAACGGCGATGCAGTCATACGATATCTGTTGGAAACAACCGACAAACCTTTTCTCATCATTTGCGATATCAATATGCCAAAAATGGATGGATTAACTGTCAGGAAAAAGATCAACGATAACCCCATCCTCAGAAATAAAAGTATTCCGTTTGTTTTCTTTTCCACTACAGCGTCTTCAGATGCTGTTACCACAGCTTATGAAATGACAGTGCAGGGATTCTTTGTGAAACCTTCTACTTTCTCGGAGCTTACTAAAATTCTGACACAGCTGATCGATTACTGGAAAGTGTGCAAACATCCGAATATGATTTAGAACTGAACGGTGAGTGGAATGGCTGAGGGCTATCAGCAGTCAGCAATCAGCTGTCCCTGCCTGACAGGATTCTGAAAATATTTTACTTAACTACAAACTTCAAAATTTCCCGCCTTTCCAAGCTAACTTAGAACTTCGAACACAGAACATTGAAACTATAACTTCCAGACCTTCCAAACTAACTTAGAACTTTGAACACAGAACTTTGAACTATAACTTCCAAACTTTCCAAACTAATTTAGAACTTTGAACTATTAAAGCATCTCATATATGGTAACTGCAGATATAATTATACAACTGATGATCGACGAAAATAAACCGCTCACGCTGTCAGAGATTGAAAATAAACTCCATGAACCTGCAGAGAATTTGATCGATGAGCTGATAACACGCGGGTATTTATTCCGTAAAAGGGTCGATGAAAGTACAGTCTATACAACTACTACCATGGCGAAAGCACATCTTGTACGACCATTGGATGATTTGAAGGAGGAATAAGGCAAGCAGTAGGCAGTAAGCAGTCTCACCTGCAAATAACTAAGAACGGTAAACTAAGAACCTTGAACTTTAAATAATAAAGCCCGGGATAGAAATCCGCAGGCTTTCCAAATGACATTGTTGTCAAAAAATTACAATCAGATATAAAGAATTTTCATGCCAACACGAGAAAGTTTTAGTTCTTAGTTCATAGTTCCCGGTTCTTAGTTTTTGCTCTCCCCCTAACTGCTGACTGCATACTGCCTCCTGCTTACTGCCTACTGCCTACTGCCGACTACTGTCTGCCGATTGGCACAAAAAAAACCCGCTACGAAGAGCGGGTTCTAAAATATTTTCATAAATGTGGATTACTGCAAAACGTTGCACAGGTAATAATTATCGATTGCTTCACCGCAAGCTGTTGCACGACTGGTAGCGCCTTCTCCGACTTCAACCCACTTTTCATCTTCAAACTTCAAAAAAACAATTTTTCCGTCCTGCAAACGAACGATATAATGCATGAGTGAAGTGGTATGAAATATAGGTTTTACAAGAATAGAGATCCATTTCGTCTTCCATTTGTAGATTGTCTCAAATGCCGCATCAAATAATGATACCTTCTCCTTTTCATTGAACCCTTCCATTGTTCCAGTTTAATTTAAATTGTGCAAATATGCGGCCAATGCAAAAAGCCTTGCGAATTCTGATCTATAGTCGTGTGAACGGACCGGACTGATGAATTGTTTCCACACTTGGGAGCCGTATCCGCAAACAATATATCACTTTTTACGGAATCAGAATCGATCCTGAAGCCATTTCATAAGAAAATTAACTATTACTGAATTCCTCCCCAAGAGATCTGATAATAGGAGTGAAATGAGTGATACATCATTTCTTAACAAACTTTCTGGGTTCGCGGCTAATGATCTCCCAGAATTGCTCTACCCGCGCGGTCCATGTATTCTGCGAAGCAACTTTTTGCCGGGCCGCTATTTTTTCCGGATTGTTATCGTCTATCGCAACATCAATAGCTTTTATGAAAGCATCGTGGGAATTGACGATGTAGGCAACGTCACGAAATGAATAAATATCATCAGAGAAATGAGTGGCAATTACTGGCTTTCCTGCTGCGAGGTATTCATTGATCTTAAGCGGATATATACTTTTTGTAAGTACTGTTTTCCGATAAGGAATGATGGTACAATCAAAATACTGCAGATAAGCGGGCAATTCAGTAATGGTACGGGGTCCGGCGAAAATCACATTTGACATTTTATCAAGCCCCACCTCCTGGTGTTCATTTGTGTTCACGGGCCCTACAAAAAACAGTGTCTTATCGCTGTGATGAACTGCAATCTTTTTCAACAATTCAAAATCCGAACGGTATTCGATACTTCCCGTAAACCCAATTATTTTATTCTTTATGTTTTGCAGTTCAGCGGGTTTCGGCAAGACCTCTTCAACTGCTTTTTGAAAGATGCTAATGTCCGCGGCATTCGGATGAAAGTAAACTTCCGCGGAAAAGGGTGATTTTAACCTTACTAATTCTTTCGACGTACACAATGTATAATCAAAGTTGCGGATGATCTCTTCTTCCAGTCTAGTACCATGACGGTTGGAATAAGCTACCTGCGATATATCATCCATGGACTGATAGACCGTTCTGAGTGGACGGATATCATCCGGAAGTTTTCTCAGAAAATACGGGTCGAAAAAATTAACATAAATGAATTCACGGATATCATATTCGCGAATCATTTTACGGATCACTTTCAAAACCACCCGATCATTCGCTAAAGAAAATTTCTCATACACTTTGCCAGGGGGAAGAAAATTGATAGGAAGTGTAAGTTCCGGTGTGGCAATTGTCAGATTGGGTGGCAGAATCGATGGATTTGAAAACGGTTTCTTTCCTTTTAGTAAAGCGGTCTTACGCAATTGAACCTCTTTTGTATCTTTCCCTTTCAGGTAATCCTTCCAGCTGAACGGATGTTCCACAAAAAACACCCGGTTATTCCTGGCGAATTCCTTTGCAAGCGATAACGCGGGAGATGAGATGGCGGCATCCCATCGGGATAGAGAAAAACAAATGATATCGCAGTTCCTGTTCAAAAAGTAAAAATTAAAAATTAAAAAGTAAAAAATAAAAAGTATTACTCATATGAAGTTTAATTGAGTTAGATATTTTGCATTTTTAATTTGTAATTTTTAATTTGATAAGGCATCGCTCGAGGCTTTCTTTCCAATGTGGAATATTTAAATCGTATTGTTCTCTGATCTTCCGTGTATCAAGTAAAGAAAAAGGCGGCCGTTTCGCGGCCGTTGGATATTCGCTCGTTTTAATGGGCATCACTTTACAGGAACTTCCGCTTGAATCCCTGATCGCACAGGCAAATTCAAACCAGCTTGCTGTGCCGCTGTTTGTAAAATGATAAATTCCGGGCTGCCATGCAATGTCAATGATCTGACAGGTTGCTGCTGCCAGGTCCGCTGCGTAGGTCGGGGAGCCTATCTGATCATGTACCACTTTTATTTCAGCTCTTTCCTGCATCAAACGCAACATGGTTTTTACAAAATTGTGTCCATACGCAGAATACACCCAGGCTGTTCGAATGATGATTACCGAGGGATCATTGAGCAGTGAGAGTGCCTCGCCTTTCAATTTTGAAAGACCGTACACACTAACCGGATTGGTAGGAGCCGTTTCCTGATAAGCAACAGAAGATAACCCGTCAAATACATAATCGGTAGAAAAATGAACTAGCCGTGTGTTGGAGTGGACACATGCTTTTGCAAGATTTTGCACACCCGCAGCATTCACTGCAAAGGCTTTTTCCTTTTCAGATTCTGCCTTATCCACTGCTGTATAAGCGGCGCAATTGAAACAAAAATCCGGACGGTAACGATCAAAAGTTTCCTGTATCAGGTGTACATTATCGACTGGCAGTTCGTCACGGCTTAAAAATATAAATTCATACTTCTTCTGTTTTGCAGCAAGCTCACGGAATTCCATTCCCAACTGACCGTTTGCACCTGTTACCAGGATCTTCTGCTGCGACATAATAGTTAAAAGCTGAAATTATTTTTGGATTCAGGAAAGAGTGCATTGTGCCTGTCTTTCTCCGAAACTATTTCTGCACCTGCTTTTATTTTCCAATCGATCTTCAACGTCGGATCGTTGTATAAGATCCCTCCTTCCGATTCTTTGTTATAAAACGCATTGCATTTATATAAAACATCGGAAGTATCACTTAATACTGAAAAGCCGTGTGCAAAACCGGCGGGAATGTACAATTGCTTTTTATTTTCAGCGGAGAGCTCCACGCCATACCATTTTCCAAAAGTCGGAGAGCCTTTCCTGATGTCAACGGCAACATCAAAGATCCTTCCTGTCAGAACACGAACAAGTTTTACCTGCGCATGTGGTTGCAATTGATAATGAAGGCCACGGATCACTCCATACGAAGAGTTAGACTGGTTATCCTGCACGAAATGGTCACCTGCTTTAGACTGGTGAAACAATTTCTGGTTGTACGCTTCAAAAAAAAACCCCCGTGAATCCGCATATACCTGGGGTTCTATCAAAATCAGTCCGGAAAGGGGGGTTTGAAGAAAGTTCATAGTTCTTAGTTCGTGGTTCTTAGTTGCCTTCTACTGGTTGCTGGTTACTTATTGCTGGTTGCTTGTTACTTGTTGCTGGTTGCTTCTTCATTCTATTCTTAACTAAGAACTTAGAACTTGGAACTTAGAATCAACTTGTTGTTCTCTTTCCATATTGTTCTTCATAGTAGTTCTGGTAATTCCCGGATGTAATTCGTTTCACCCAATCCTCATTTTCCAGATACCAGTCAACCGTTTTTTCCAATCCTTCTTCAAATTGAAGGGATGGTTTCCAGCCGAGTTCACGGTTAATCTTACCTGCATCGATCGCGTAGCGTTGATCATGCCCCGGACGATCTTTTACATAGGTGATCAGTTTTTCTGATGTGCCTTTTTCTCGGTCGAGTTTTTTGTCCATGATCCGGCAAAGTAATTTTACAAGATCAATATTCTTCCATTCATTGAATCCACCGACATTGTATTTTTCCCCCACTTTTCCTTTATGAAAAATCACATCTATAGCGCGGGCGTGATCATCAACAAACAACCAGTCGCGCACATTTTCACCTTTTCCGTATACCGGCAATGGCCTGTTTTCCTTGATATTATTAATCATCAATGGGATCAGCTTCTCCGGGAAATGATTAGAACCATAATTGTTTGAACAATTCGATATTACGACCGGAAGTCCATAAGTATGGTGGTAAGCCATTACAAAATGATCGGATGCAGCTTTTGAGGCCGAGTAGGGCGACCGCGGATCATATGATGTTTGTTCCGTAAAAAAACCTTCAGCGCCAAGCGACCCATATACTTCATCGGTAGAAACATGATAGAAAAGTTTTCCTTCCAGCTCTCCCTTCCAGTATTTTTTGCATGCATTCAGTAATATAGCCGTGCCGAGAACATTTGTTTTGACAAATGCGAGTGGGTCAATGATTGACCGGTCGACGTGACTTTCTGCCGCAAGATGAATGACTCCATCAAACTTATATTGCTCGAACAGCCGGTTCACTTCTTTTTCAACCGTAATATCAATTTTCTCAAAGCGATAATTTGCTGTGAACTCAACATCTTTCAGATTTTCAAGATTACCGGCATAAGTCAGGGCATCGCCGTTGATGATTTGGTAGTCGGGATATTTTGTTACAAATAATCTTACAACATGAGATCCGATAAACCCCGCACCTCCGGTAATCAGTATCGTTTTCTTGGCCACTTTGTTTTCTTTTATTTGAATGCAACGAATTTATAAACTCCAGTATTTTCTGCCACTGATTCGGTTTCTGTAAAGTCCTTTCAGATCTGCGACGACTCCTTCCGGTTTTGTTATGGATTTGAAATAATTATCATCCAGAATGAGATAAGGTTTGTGCGGAACCGTAATAATTACTGCATCATAATCATTTGCTTCTTTTGTGGTAAGTTTTAATCCATATTCTTCCTGTACTTCTTCTGCACCTGCATAAGGGTCTTCTACATCAACATGGATATTGAAAGCAAGCAATTCTTTTACTGTATCAACAATTTTGGAATTGCGTATATCGCTGACATTTTCTTTGAATGTGACGCCTTTCACCAGCACTTTAGGTTCATTCGAATTCCTTAGTACGTGCGTGATGATTTTCCTTGCCACGTATTTTGCCATGTCATCGTTTACATGACGACTTGATGATATTACTTTTGAATCATATCCCAGAGCTGCCGCCTTATATGTAAGATAATACGGATCGACACCGATACAATGGCCGCCAACCAGACCGGGCTGAAACTTTAGAAAATTCCATTTTGTACCGGCTGCTTCAATGACGTCATAGGTATTAATTCCCATCCGGTCGAAAATCAGCGACAATTCATTCATCAGCGATATGTTCAGATCACGCTGCGTATTCTCTACAATTTTACTTGCCTCTGCAACTTTGATTGAAGGTGCGCGATGTACACCGGCATCCACAACCATTTCATAAATTTTCGCGATCTCGTCAAGCGATTCGGCATCACAACCGGATACTACTTTCATCACGGAGCGCAGTGTATTTTTTTTGTCGCCGGGGTTAATTCTTTCCGGCGAGTAGCCGATTTTGAAATCTGTTCCACATTTGAGGCCGGAAATTTTTTCCAACACCGGAACACAATCCTCTTCTGTACATCCGGGATAAGTAGTTGATTCAAAGATTACGTAATCTCCTTTTTTCAAAACTTTTCCGATACTATAGGAAGCGCTTAACAAAGGTTTGAGATCAGGTACATTATATTTATCGACAGGTGTCGGCACGGCTATAATAAAAAATCCAGCTTCTTTCAGCATTTCCAGCTGGTGGGTGAAAACGATATCACGATCGGAGAATTCAGTAGTATCAATTTCCTTACTGGGATCTTTCCCTTTCTTCATCATGGCTACCCGCGATTCATTGATATCAAAACCAATAACACTGATTTTACGGGCGAATTCCAGGGCAAGTGGCAGGCCGACATATCCCAGCCCAATGACAGCAAGTTTTGATTTTTTGTCAAGTAATTCCTGGAACATCGGTAGTGGTATTGGATGAAGTTATCAAAACAGGCGCACTTACATGCTGCTGACAAATTCTTTCGGTTGTTTGAACCACTCTTCGGGCGGTAGTGATTTGAAATAATCATACGTGATTCGCAGTCCTTCACTCCTGTTCACTTTTGGCTGCCAGCCTAATAATTTTTTTGCCCGTGTGATATCCGGCTTTCTTTGTTTCGGATCATCTACCGGCAAAGGTTTGTACACAATTTTCTGTTTGGTGCCGGTGAGCGCAACGATCTCTTCAGCAAAATCCTTCAAAGAAATTTCATCCGGATTCCCCACGTTTACCGGGTTATGATAATCACTCATGAGCAACCGGTAAATTCCGTCTACGAGATCGTCGACATAACAAAACGATCTTGTCTGACTGCCATCACCGAATACAGTAAGGTCTTCACCGCGGAGCGCTTGTCCGATAAAAGCAGGCAGCGCCCTCCCATCATTCAATCGCATGCGCGGGCCGTAAGTATTGAAAATTCTTACGATCCTCGTTTCAAGCTGATGGAAATTATGATAGGCCATGGTAATGGCTTCCTGAAATCTTTTTGCTTCATCATATACACCGCGTGGACCTACAGGATTTACATTCCCCCAGTATTCTTCATTCTGAGGATGTACCTGCGGATCACCATAGATTTCGGAAGTGGATGCCACGAGGATGCGTGCACGTTTACTTTTGGCGAGTCCTAAGCAATTGTGCGTGCCGAGTGATCCTACTTTTAATGTCTGGATAGGAATTTTAAGGTAATCGATCGGACTTGCCGGAGACGCGAAATGAAGTATATACCTGATGGGTCCCGGTACATGAATAAATTTTGAAACATCGTGGTGATAAAACTCGAAATTCTCCAGCTTGAAAAGATGTGCAATGTTCCGGAGATCACCAGTTATAAGGTTATCCATTCCGATAACATGATAACCTTCCTTGATAAAACGATCGCACAAATGAGAACCTAAAAATCCGGCAGCTCCTGTAATAAGAACTCTTTCTTTACCCATTATGATTATTTGTTGTAAATCCCGTTGGTCGGAACCGCGGTAGACCTCCCGATGCTTTCATAATAAAATCCCAATTCCTTAATAGCATGTGTCTCAAAAAGGTTACGCCCGTCGAAGATCACTTTATTTTTCAGTGCGGGTACAATTTTCAAAAAATTAGGTGTCCGGAACTCATTCCATTCTGTAGCGATGATCAATGCATCTGCACCTTCCAGGCAGTCATACTGATTGTCAGCATAACCTATGCTATCTCCGATCAGTTGTTTTACATTATTGATCGCCTCCGGATCGTAAGCACAAATCGATGCACCTTCCTTCAACAATTCTTCAATCATGTATAATGCCGGTGCTTCACGGATATCGTCTGTATTAGGTTTGAAGGCAAGCCCCCATAAGGCGAACTTTTTCCCTTTCAGATTATTTTTGAAATACTTTTTGATTTTGGGCATCAGGTGCAGCTTCTGGCGTTCATTCACATCCATCACCGAATTCAGGATCTTGAATTCATATCCCGCGTCAGCGGAAGATTTTACGAGGGCCTGTACATCTTTTGGGAAGCAACTTCCACCATATCCAATCCCTGGAAATAAAAAACGTTTCCCGATTCTTTCATCACTACCGATTCCCCGTCTTACCATATCCACGTCAGCTCCCAGCCGCTCACACAATTGTGCAATCTCATTCATAAAAGAGATCTTTGTAGCAAGGAAAGAATTCGCCGCATATTTAGTCAATTCTGCAGAACGTTCATCCATGAAAATGATCGGATTACCCTGACGGACAAACGGTGAATACAGATCATTCATAATTTTCCTTGCTCTTTCAGAAGAAGTGCCGATAACCACGCGATCGGGTTTCATAAAGTCATCGACTGCTACCCCTTCCCGTAAAAATTCCGGGTTGGAAACGACATCAAATTCTGTTTTGGAATTTTTGGCAATGGCAGCATGGACTTTCTCTGCCGTACCGACGGGCACCGTGCTCTTATCGATGATCACTTTATAATCTGTAAGTATTTTACCGAGATGATCGGCCACGCCTAATACATATTTCAAGTCAGCGGAGCCATCTTCGCCGGGCGGTGTAGGTAATGCAAGGAAAATGATAGTGGCATCCTTAACACCTTCTTCAAGACTTGTTGTAAAATGTAAACGGTCTTCGCGCAGGTTACGTAGAAATAATTTTTCCAGTCCGGGTTCATATATGGTGATCTGCCCGTTGGTAAGTTTATCAACCTTGACTTTATCAATATCTACACAGGTTACATCGTTTCCGGTTTCCGCAAAACAGGTTCCGGTCACCAATCCAACATACCCGGTTCCCACAACAGCAATTTTCATGTATTTTTTTGTTTTTGAAGGGTTTCAAATTTTCACTTAGGTCGAATCAGTTTATATACTCAAGCACTTTTGAAGTAATTTTTTTTAATTGTTCTTCCTGCATTTCTGTATGTATCGGAAGAGAAATTACCCGCTCGGTAAGCCAATCGGTTACCGGCAACAGGAAATTGCCACCTCCCATTGATTCAAACATCTTCTGTCTGTGGGCCGGAACCGGATAATAGATCATTGAGGGAATCTGTTCATCTGCCAGGAATTGGTTCAAACCATTCCGGTCAACTCCCTCCAGGATCATGGTATATTGATGGAATACATGCGAACTATAAGGGGCCCTGTAAGGAATTGTGATCTTACTATTACCCGCAAATGCAGCATCATATCCTTCTGCTACTTTTCTTCTCGCAGTATTGTATTCATCCAGGTATTTCAGCTTCACATTCAAAACCGCTGCCTGCATGGTATCAAGCCTGCTGTTACAACCCACCAGATCATGGTAATAACGTTTACTTTGTCCGTGGTTTGCAATCATTTTTAATAGGTTAGCTAACGACTCGTCGTTGGTGAATATTGCACCTCCATCGCCGTAACAACCCAAATTCTTAGAAGGAAAGAAAGAAGTAGATCCCACCGTACCGATCGTACCCGTTTTTACCTTTCTATCTCTGCTGTATATAAATTCCGCGCCAATGGCCTGGGCATTGTCTTCTATCACTGCCAGGCCGCGCTTTTCAGCAATCGACATGATGGCCTCCATATTGGCAGATTGGCCATATAGATGTACAGGTACGATTGCTTTTGTTTTCGGTGTGATGGCTTTTTCAACTGCTGCAGGATCAATGCAAAATGTTTTTTCATCCACATCCACAAATACCGGTTTTAGCCGAAGAAGTGCAATGACTTCCGTGGTCGCAATATAGGTGAACGAAGGGGTGATCACTTCATCTCCGGGCTTCAGATCGAGGGCCATCATCGCAATCTGAAGAGCGTCCGTGCCATTGGCACAGGGTATTACATGTTTTACGCCGAGGTATTGTGAAAGATTTTGTGCAAATTCCGCTACAGCCTTTCCATTGATGAACGCAGAGGTATCAAGGATCTCATGAATCGACGCATCTACCTCACTTTTGATTTTAGCATATTGTTGCTTTAAATCAACCATTTGTATCGGTCGCATAGGGATCTGTTTGTTTGAAAACGGGCACAAAAGTAGAGAAAAAAGAGCATAGACCACTGACCATGACATGTACGATGTACGGTGTACGGTGTACGATGTATGGTAATGTGGTGTACGATGTAGATTGTAAGGTATATGGTAAACAATAAGCTTGAGAACTATGAATCTGGAAATAACAACTCAATCCTACATCGTACATCGTACACCATACATCGTACATGATCGGTGGTGTTCTCTATATTTGCACCCGTGCGATTCCTTTATCTCCTTATTGAGTCTGGTTATCGGTTAGGCATTCACGTGGCAGCGGCATGGAATCCGAAGGCAAGGCAATGGATACGGGGCAGAAAAGAGCAGAAAAAAAACCTTGCAGATAAACTCAAACAAATTCAAAACGCGGTAATCTGGATGCATTGCGCATCACTGGGTGAATTCGAGCAGGGCCGCCCTGTATTTGAAAGTTTATTGGATACATTTCCGAACTATCAGGGTGTGATCACTTTTTTTTCCCCATCAGGCTATATCCCAGCCATTAATTATAAAAGAGCAACACATATATTTTATTTACCATTCACAAACCGGATGAACAAACGAAGGTTTGTTGACGCACTGAATCCATCTCTTGTACTGTGGGTCAAATATGATTACTGGCAATTTTATTTGAGTTATCTGAGTAGCAGAAAGATCCCTTTACTCCTCATATCGGCAACGTTTCAACGCAGCCAGGCCTTTTTCAAATGGTATGGAAAGCAACATAAAAAAATACTGCAATGCTTTTCCCATTTGTTTGTTCAGACAGAAGAATCAAAGAGACTGCTTAAAAAAATCGGGATCATCGAGGAAGTAACTGTTAATGGGGATACCCGGTTTGATCGCGTGCTGGAAATTGCTTCCCGCCATAATAATATTCCGGCTGTGGAAGAATTTTGTGCAGGATCACAGGTAATCGTTGCCGGAAGCACCTGGATAGATGATGAACAGGAACTTGATCATTATGCCAATTCCAATCCACAACGATCATTTATAATTGCGCCCCACGATACTGCATCTTACAGGATCAGTGAAGTCCAGCGATTATTCACCCGTTCGATCCGTTTTTCGGAATATGAAAAGCAGCGTGCACAACCGGGTTTTAACGCGAAAGCTTTTCGGTCAAAATACAATACACTGATCATCGATAATATTGGTATGTTATCAAGACTCTATAAGTATGCGTCGATTGCATATGTTGGTGGAGGTTTTGGAAACGATGGCGTTCACAACGTTTTGGAAGCTGCTGTATATGGTAAACCGGTGATATTCGGGCCGGTATTCAGCAAGTACATGGAAGCGATTGAATTGCTCGAAGAAGGTGGTGCGTTTACAGTAGAAACAGCCCTGGAACTGGAATTAAAATTCAACGAGCTTTTTCAGAATCCTGAATTGTTACGCGAATCAGGGATCCAGGCAGAAAAGTATGTGTTCCGGAAAAAAGGGGCAACAGAAAAGATCGTGCGGTATGTTCAGGAAAAACGTCTTCTGACAAGTTGATGAAAATGGCGTGTAGTTTCCCGGTTTTCGTCCCACCCGAGTTTTACTTTCAATTCTCTTTCTATCCAGTATTCTGCTTCTGCATAGATGCGGAATGCATTGATCGTTTTGATACTGCGCTCATACATTATTTCATCACCCCGGAATAGTTCGCTAATAAATAGATAGCGGTCATTCACTCCAATCGCTTTTTTCAGATCGCGTATAGGCGAATCCGTTAAAATATGTCCGATCTCAATTCTCTCTTCTTTTAACTTATCATTAAGGGATGTGTCGTTGTTTCCGATCAATTCGTTCAGTTCTCTCACCTGCTCCTGGTGCGAAAGTGTAGGGATTTCGGTAAGCGGGTCGAACAACCATCCATTTGCATCTTGTTTTTTTCCATTCAGGGGTGCTTCTTTTTTTTCAACCGGAAGTTCATGCATTACATCGAGTGCAACTACTTCTTCCACTTCATCAACTGGTGTATCGGCAGATCTTCTCATGGAAGGAAGAACAACGGAAACTTTGGAATGGGCGGGCATTTTGGCAGAAGGCGAGTTATATTGAAACAACTGTTGTTGTATCAATTGTGTCGTGGCCAATAGTTCGGAAGGATCAGCATTTTGTTCAAATTGTTCTTTTAATTTGCTGATCAGTTGGGCTAAGCGATCCATATCCTTGGGTACTTGGTGATGGAGAAGTGGTTTAGTCTTAAAGTTACACAATTTTTGTACCTATTTTTTACGTGCATGTATATAGAACCGAATGTTTCAGGTGAAAAAAGAGGCTGTATTGAAGTGATCTGCGGCTCAATGTTTTCCGGTAAAACCGAAGAATTGATCCGACGTTTAAAGCGTGTTAAAATTGCAAATCAGCGGGTCGAGATCTTCAAACCAAAAATGGATATACGTTTTGACGAGAAAAACATTGTTTCTCATGATGAAAATGCAATTGTTTCGACACCGGTAGATCAATCTCAAAGTATTCTGTTACTCGCTCATGATGTAGATGTTGTTGGCATTGATGAAGCACAGTTCTTCGATGACCAATTGCCGGAAGTCGTTGACCAGCTCGCATTGACAGGCATCCGTGTAATTATAGCGGGATTAGATATGGATTTTACAGGCAAACCGTTCGGACAAATGCCTTTCCTCCTGGCGAAAGCTGATTTTGTAACCAAACTTCATGCGATCTGTATGAAATGCGGTCACATTGCCAATTATTCCTACCGTAAAATTCCCAACTCGAATCAGGTCGTTCTGGGAGAAAAAGAATTATACGAACCCAGGTGCAGGAAGTGTTTTTATGAAAACCAGTAAGCGATTCAATAAATAAAAATCAGGGAATCATGACCGGCGACCTGTGATTGTCTGGCTTCTGATTAACGTATCATAGTTGGTTTTATAAATCGTTTTTTCCGTACTGTTCCAGGAAATGGGGATTCCTGATGTCCGGTGAACCAGAATCGTTCCAGTTCTTTTTCCTGCTTCATATACAGAACCGCCTTCTCCGGTTTTTGCAGAAATTACTGTCTCAACCTGTAATGTTACGATGTCGTCTTTTATTTCCTTCACCACAAACATATTGCTGTATTTCACCGGCGCTTTCTGTACCAATACAAAATTTCGTACCCAGTTATCGCCCGTCTTAATTGGTTTTGAAGGAAGGAATGAAAACATTTCAGTCAGTAAATCTTTGACGAGATAATTACCAACATGAAGTGCCAATATCGATCGCACGTCTCTCCGATCCATACTGTATTTTTTACTGACTTTCCATACCAGGGAATCATACCCGTTAACGTCTGTTTCAATTCTATGGGGATAAATGGTGACCCGAAATGAATCGCGCATTACATCACTAAGAATACCCAACATCTTTTGCAGATACATTTTCATTTCAAGCCGCG
>DATLDA010000117.1:0-5352 GCA_035526135.1 Flavitalea sp. | reverse complement strand
AATATCCTATCATCCGTCTAATCCTATAAATCTTAGTTCAGACAATATCCTATCATCCGTCTAATCCTATAAATCTTAGTTCAGACAAAGGGAAAAGAAACGAAGAAAGGAAAACCACACGCTGTCCTGAGCGAAGCGAAGGTCTCACATAGGTACATAGGAACACATAGAAAATCCTATCATCCGTCTAATCCTATAAATCTTAGTTCAGACAAAAAAATTCTTCGTCTGCCATTGGTTCAATTTTCGCCATAAAACAATAAAACCCGGCAACTCCTTCATGAGCTATCCCGGAATTACCGTCTTTTTTTCCAGGCTCCCCAGATGGGTATCCTTGAAACCCGTGGTATACTTCAGACCATAACCCCATATCCGGTCAAAGGAGGAATGTGCAAACAACAATATGCCGATGGACAATATCACTTCCATTTTTAGAAAGTAGCCCGCGGCAATAACCAACAGGGCAATGGCCTTGTGATGAAAAAGATTGTATGTGAAAGCGCCCACTTTTGCATTTACCAGATATCCCAGCATACTGATGTCCGGCGAAAAAAATAAGAGCACCCATATCCAAAGAGATAATTCAAGTGTATGGAATGAAAGGGCATAAATGGCGATGGCTGTCATCGCCAGTTCTTCTATTTTCAACAATGTATTCATTCAATTATATTTTCATCAATATTTCACACCTATTGAAGCGGGTAGTAATCATTTTGCAAGATTTGATACAGTGCTTTCAAAATCTCATTTCAACTTTTGACAAACCAAAAGCACTTTTCAATAGTAATTCATTCCATTAAATTGAATGTTGCCCTGCATCTACTGTTCAAACCGTTTTGGAGTAAACAAGTAAACTAAGTCCGATAAAAAAGAAGGCAAACATCCCATACAACAATGGCTTTGTTCCACGAGGTGCATTTTGAAATTCTTTCCAAATAAAAACCCCCCAGATGGCGGCCACCAATATCGCTCCCTGCCCTAAGCCATAAGAGACAGCAGGCCCCGCTTTATCAGACGCGATAATACTGAACGACATGCCGATGCACCAGATGATCCCTCCCAGGATCCCGGTGATGTGACTCTTAAAACTTCCGCTGAAATAATCACGATAGCTTACCGGCAAACCCTGTACGGGTTTTCGCATCAATATCGTATTGAATAAAAAATTACTGATAAAAATTCCGACAGAAAAAATTACGATTGCAGTGTACGGTGTAAGCTTGCCCGGTTCCGGATAAGAAAAATCCGATACCATACCTTTCACAACATAGCCATAAAATTGTGACATGAGTATACCTGCAATAATGGAAATAAGTAATCCTTTGGTGGAAACTTTTTGTTTACTGCCTGTGAGTTTATTATACGCGATCGCATTGGCTACAATGCCAACAGCAATAAATGCGACACCCGTAAATATTAATGTTGCATTGCCCGAAGGATTAACGCGATAGTTGTCAATCACCCCCCAGATCAATGCAATGCCAATTCCTACCGGGAAGGCAACAGACATTCCTGCGATCGCAATGGCGGCAATCAGTAATATATTGGCGAGATTAAAAATAATTCCTCCGATGAATGCCGATTGTATATTATTTGTGTCAGCTTGTCGAATGTCATCTAAAAAACTTCTTCCCTGCTCACCCGTGCTGCCCAGGGTAAAAGCGAAAAGAAGCGCCATGATCAAAATTCCGATCACATAATCCCAATAGAACAATTCAAATCGCCATGATTTGGCTGCCAGTTTTTGTGTATTTGCCCACGATCCCCAGCAGAGCATCGTGATAATGCAAAAAATTACGGCCACTGTATAATTATGGAGAATAAACATTCCGGACGTTGTTATAGGTGTTGCTTTAGGGTTTAATATGTTTCGGTATTATCGATTATTCTGTTTTGATCCTGTTTTCTGAATGCCGATAGCTGAATGCTGATAGCTGATAGCCATTCTATTTGTGCGAAGTTTCAGCGGGCTTATCGGAATAAATGATCACATCGTCAATCCGGATCGTTTGTGATTCCACCGGATTCAGCAGCTTAATGGTTACCGTGTGTTTTCCTTTTGGTAATTTGTATTTCCAGAATAAATCATTTTTTCGGGTCGTATAGTTTGACGGCAATTCAGAAGTCTCCGTTAAAACATTGTCTATATAAAGTTCTGCCCTCGAAATTATATCGGTGCTTTGATTCCATTTTGTTGTTTCCCCTTTGATCACAAAACCGATTCCCTCAAATTCAAAAGTAAATGTATCCTTCAATTCTTTCCAAATGCCTCTCCGCTCGATGGGAAAATGTCCTGCAAAACTTTGTTCCAGCCTGACTGCAGTGGGTTGCTGCAATTTGATTACAACTTTTCCTTCTTTTACACTCCCGCCATTGCGTTGAATATTTTGCAATGCGTGCTTATATCCGATCTCATAAACATCATTCAATGACATCGTGGTATATTTAAAATCCAGTGATTCTGCTTCTGGCAGTCCTTGTTTCCAGTAGGCCGGAATTTTGCTGTACCCTAACAAGGTGCCAAGGATGCCGCCTGCTGACGATGGATTACAATCTGAATCCTGGCCGGCGCGTGTACAAATCTCTAATGTTTTTGTAAAATCTCCCTTTCCATATAACAGGCCCAGAACTACATAAGCGGCATTCACACTTGCATCAATATTAAAAGGTACAAACACGCCATCAGGGCAACCTACATCTTCAGTCCACTTGCGTTCTATTTCAAACCACGTCTTCTTCCAATCATTGGGATATTGCTTATGCCATTGAATAACATCACTGATCACATGATAGAACCTGCTTTCGGGTGGAATGGTTTTCAGCGCTTCGCGCACTACGTAATCAATATCGTTTGATGTAAAAGCAAGTGTATACATCGCACCGACGTACACTCCTCCATACCATCCATCTCCATAGTTCATGATATGTCCTACTTTATCGCTTATAACGGATGCAGTGTTTGGCATACCCGGTGACATCAATCCGGAAAAGTCCGATTCAATCTGGTAGTCGATGCAATCTGCATGTGGATTATTTTCCCATTGACCAGAGAGCGGTGCCTTCAATCCGTGGAGGATATTGTATCGCCCTACCTGGTTAGCATGCCATAAAACGTATCCTGCGTTCGCATAAGCATTCGCGAATGCTTCGACAGGTGCATCCAATCCATTCTTCTCAAACACATCTACAAAAGTGAGATCCATATATACGTCATCATACAAACCCGGTGTATTCTCCATGGTTTGTTTTAAGTAACCCCGATACCACTTAATAGGAATATAATCCTGGATCATCGTACCCATATAACGGAATTCAGTAGGTCCTCCAAACGTTACACCAATTGTCTGTCCTGCCCAACCTCCTTTGATTTTATCTTTCAACACGTCCTGTGCAAGTGTGAGTGTTTCTTTGCTGGTGGATACTTTACTTTTTTCTTTCTGTCCAAATGAACTCATTGAAAAAAGAAAGATCGTAAGGAAGGCAATAGCGCGCATAGTATTTATTGTATTAGCGTTGTTTCTTCAAGCTCATTTCGGAAAGGTGCTGATGCCTGCGCCCCCATTTTGGTGACAGAGATGGCAGCCGCCTGATTTGCAAAATTTACAGCTGCGTATAAATCTTTTTCTTCTGCGATAGCCACTGCCAGGGCCCCGTTGAAAATATCTCCAGCGGCGGTGGTATCGATTGCCTTCACATGGGGTGAATCGATAAACCGGCCTCCGGCTTCTGTTAGTAAGTAAGCTCCTCTTGATCCAAGGGTAATAATCACATTTTGTACACCTTTCTCTTTTAATTTCTTTGCCGCGGTGTCAATGGAAGCATTATCAGTAATTTTTATTTCCGAAAGCACTTCCGCCTCTGATTTGTTGGGAGTAATTAAATACAGCATTCCATATATTTCTGCCGGCAATGTCGTAGCAGGCGCGGGATTAAGAATTACTTTTAACCTTTTTTGAACGGCTATTTTAGCAGCATATAAAATCGTAGTGAGAGGAATTTCCATCTGCATCAGCAGAATCGCATGTACTTCAATTTCATTTTTCGTGCTGATCAAATCTTCTGTTGTAAGAAATGCATTGGCACCCTGCGCCACAACAATGGTGTTCTCGCCTTTTGCATCCACGGTAATCAGTGCGACGCCGGAGGGATGTTCGGCATCTTCCATAATAAATTCAGTGCGTATACCTTCTCTTTGAAATTGTTGCAAGGCCTGCTTACCAAAAATATCGTTGCCGATTTTGGTAATCAAGGTTACACGGCCGTCCAATCGTGCAGCGGAAACAGCCTGGTTAGCGCCTTTCCCTCCGGGGAACATAAAGAAGGTTCCACCGAGAATTGTTTCGCCCGGCAATGGAAATTTATCGGCTTTGATGACCATATCCGTATTGGAGCTGCCGATAACAAGAATGGATGGCACTTGTTGCATAACAATTAGTGAGGCTTTGTGTAACGGTTACGAAACTAATATGAATTTTAATGAGTCAGTTTTAAATTTTTTAGTCATTTCAATATGGCACCAACAGACTGTTGCTTTTTAGGTTAGTAAGTAAGAAAAAATAATTTGAAATTCTATTTCGGCGGATTCAAATTCAGCTATTTCCTCGTCTGCTTTTATTAAGTTTGAAATGAAAAGTAATGTTATGGCCAAAATTAAAACAACCAAAACCGAACAAAGTGTGAGCGACTTTATAAAGGAAGTTGAAAGTGAAACGAAACGGGATGACAGTCGCCGCCTGATTGATATGATGACTCAACTTACGGGTGAAAAACCCTATATGTATGGTCCGGGTATAGTCGGTTTTGGAAGTTATCATTACAAATATGCAAGCGGTCATGAAGGGGATGCACCATTGGCAGGATTCTCACCCAGGAAGGCTGCGATCTCTTTATATGTTGCACCGGATATTCCTGAAAAGGAAAAATGGGTTGAGAAGCTGGGAAAATGCAAAGCAGCAGTAGCGTGTATTTATATTAAGAAGCTGGATGATATTGATGAAGATGTATTGAAAAAAATGATCACCGCTTCTATAAAGCATGTGAAGAATATGTATCCGTCATGATTCATTGATCATAAATTGAGTTTGCTCCACGCACACTGATCACAAAAACACTCTGATTCTATTATTGGAGTTGCTATTTTATTATTATTTCCATCCCGACAATTTACTTAATCGTCAAAATTTTACATCCGTTTCTAACATGAAGAACCTCTGTCAGGCAATTATGTACCACAGATTAACTGCCTGTTTGAAATCTTACAGCACGCTTGTAAGAGCCGGGTTCAGGAATAGTGCATAATAAGTAATAAAATCCCGATCAGTGTCGGTTGTCAATGTATAAAATTTATCACGG